>JARFRM010000026.1 GCA_029287235.1 Thermoanaerobaculales bacterium | reverse complement strand
ATTGACTCCGAAGCCGGCGGAGCGCTGCGGAGCCGGAGCGAGTGTTCGGCGACGGCGGCGGGGGGTGCTTCGCATCCACGACGGATGCGACGGGCGCTCGCATGTCCTCGTCCGACGAGGGCTGCGGTGGCCCGGCTTCGCCTTTGGCTACGCCGTGGCAGGCGGGCAGTTCGGGGACGGGCACGGGTACGGGATTCGCCGTCATGAAGGCGTCGAAGATGGTCGGGACGCGGAGGTTTGCTCGTGAGGCCGGCTGCGTCCAGTGGCCGTGGCCATGGGGGTCGCGGCCGGTTCCATGATCAGACCGAGTGCCTGAAGCCGGCATCGATTCGATACAAAGCCTACGCCTCCCAATCGTCCACACTCAGACCCGGAACACGACCGAACTCTGAGGTGTTGTGCGTCACCAGAATCAGACTATTCGCAAGTGCGGTCGCGGCGATCAGCAAATCATTCGGACCGATAGGTCGCCCAACCCGCTCCAGATCTGCGCGCACGCTGCCGTAGGCGTCTGCCGCCCTGTCATCGAAGGGTAGGCACACGAACGGTTCAAAAAGTGCGTCTACAAGCCTGAGGTTCTCCGCGACGTGCGTGCTCTTCCTCGCGCCAAAGACCAACTCGGCCCGAACAACCGTACACATGGCGACCTCGGAGGGGTCGAGCCCACCGAGGCGTGCGACGACATCGGCCGAAGAACCGTTCAGAACCCGGATACACACGTTGGTGTCGAGAAGGTACTTCACGGGAGCGTCTCGCGGGGCTCGAACTCCCCTTGCGGCGCCCGCTCGAGCGGGGCGCCCTGCCAACCGCCGGGCACTCGATCAAACCAGCCATCAGGCCAACCTGTAGGCGCTCTCTCCTGGACGAGCTTGGCCAGATAACGCGAAACGCTGATTCCCGCCGCTTCGGCTCGACGACCGACCTCGGCTGCGACCTCTTCGCTCACATAAAGATGCAGCTGCGGCATACAAGGCCTCCTTAAGCAAATATATGTATTGTATTTGCTGCTGTCAACTCGAACTCGACGAAACAGGACGCGCACTTGCGTTTGTCCGGCGATGACGGCGGGGGCGCTCGCGCCCACGGCGGCATCGTCGGGCACTCGCATGCCTTCGTCCGACGAGGGCTGCGGTGGCGGGTGCTTCGGATCGGGCACTCATCGCAAGGGAGAAGGAGAAGGAGAGGGAGAGGGAGAGGGAAACACCGCCAAGAGGCGGTGTAAATGGTCGGGACGCGGAGATTTGAACTCCGGACTCCCTGCCTCGGCGAGAAGCAGCGATCCGTGGATGTTGGTTGATCGCAAGGCGAGCAGCCTACAGCCACTCGCTGATTCCGCCGAGGGGCGTTATCGCGGAGTGGCTCCGAGCCGCGGAGCGATGACGCCCACCCCACACAGAGAAGGGGGTCCGCAGAAGATCCGCGAGATCGTAGCCACCGCGAGCCGGCGTCCGCCGGCGCGAGCGTTCGGCGATGGCGGCGGGGGCGCTCGCGGCCACGGCGACATCGACGGGCGCTCGCATGCCCTCATCCGATGAGGGCTGCGGTGGCGGGTGCGTCGGATCGGGCACTCATCGCAAGGGAGAAGGAGAGGGAGAGGGAGAGGGAAACACCGCCAGGATGCGGTGTTTAATGGTCGGGACGCGGAGATTTGAACTCCGGACTCCCTGAACCCCATTCAGGTGCGCTACCAGGCTGCGCTACGTCCCGACTCGAATCATTGATTGTGGGCTGAACTCAGCTTTCGGCTTTGAGTTCCTCGACGATTTCGGCGAGCTCCTTGCGGATCCCGCGAAGCGTCGCAAGGAGAGGTTGTACGTCGGCATGGGGGCCTTTGTCAACCTTGGTTGCGGTCTCTTTCTCGGGTCCGGGCTCGACCTTGCTTTTCCGTTTCGGTTTTGCGGCCTTCCGCTTGCGCTGCTTGGGCACCGGCTTCTTGGATGTGGGAGGCCCCTGCGTCGCTTCATCGCTGAGATCGAGCTTGCCCGATTCGACAAGGTTCTCGATCTCCCTGCGAGCCCCGGCGATGGTCAGCCCTTCATCAAAGAGCAGACGGCGGATCTCGAGGATGAGCGTCATCTGAGGCCGCGTGTAGAGTCGTTGACCGGTTTCGGTCGTGGTGGTCTCGAGCTGCTCGAACTCGGTGCCCCAGAAGCGAAGCATGTATGGCTGGACGTTGGCCAGCTTGCAGACCTCGTTGAGCTTGAAGAACTCCTGGTCTTGGGGGAGCTCTATCTTCTCACTCATCCTCGTCCTCCGCCGGGGTCAGGGTCAGCCGAAGCTGGAGGGTCACCTTGCGATTGCCGACCCACTGCCCCGGCACCGGCACCTCGAGATCGAGAGCCCGAACCTGTCCCATCTCGGCGATGGCCCCCGAACCCTTGAGCTGCAGGTGGAGCTGATTGTCCTGTGCGGTGACGTTGACGGCGCCGCCCGCCGGAACAAGCTGGGCATCTTGCCGGTGAATCACCTCGGCGGCAGCGGTCGGGACTTCGTCGTCGGCAAACGGGTCACCGGTCCCGATGAAAATGGGCTGACTCTTCTGGAGGGGATCCTGGGCCACCGGAGGGGGCGGCATCACCGGTTCGGGCGCGACGGGTTTCTCGACAACGGGTTCCTCCACGGCCGGCTCTTCCGGGACGGGCTCTTCGGCGACAGGCTCCTCCGCGGGAGGCTCTTCGGCGGCCACCACGGCGAAATTAACGTCTCCAGCCTCCGGCTCGGCGAAAATCAGCTCACCAGCCGGGGCCGCCTCGAACGGGGATTTGGCCCTGCCCGACACCACGGTCGGCTCTTCGTCGTCGTCCCATGCTTCTTCAGCGCCCCCGGGCGATTCAGGCTCGTCGGCCAAAACCACCGGCGGGGTGGTTTCCTCGCCACCGGTCGCGGTGTCGGCCGGGATCGGCTCCTCGGGGGACGGGGGAACAACCGGCTCTACCTCGGCGGGTTCCTCGGTGAACACGTCGACCGGATCGGGCCTCATATCCGCGTCGGCGGAAAGCGACGCGAGCGCCTCACGGTCTTCGGATGCACCCAACGCCTGACGGACCTCTGCCCGGACCGCGTCCTCATCAGCGCTGCTCGCGGAGATCGAATCGGCGGGTTCATCGGCTACCGGCTCTGGGGCGAAGGGCCCAGGAGCCTGGATGCGATCTTCGTAGCGATCACCCGGGGGTGGTGCGGCCGCCACCTCCGTTGGTTCCTCCAACGAGGGAGCCGGCTCCTTCAGAGAATCGCCGGTGCTTTCTCTTCCCGGTTCGGGATACCCTATCGCGTTGTTGACGAATGCCTTGACGGTGGGGACCTCGGCCTCGAAGAGGTCTTCCATGCCCTCTTCGGGAATCTCCGGATGCGGGGTTTCGGCAGCGATCTCGGGATCCGACTTCGTATCGTCCAGCACCGCGGGCTCGCTGGAATCAGCTACCGGCATCACGTCCACACCGTCGTCGCCGGCGGCATCGTCGTCGCTCGTATCGGGTGAGAATCCCCCGGGCTCTTCGGTCTCCACCCGTTCGACCGCAGCCGTTGTGGCGTCGATTGCGGGAGCGAAGACCGGGGTCTTGTCCCCGATCTCCGGGGCTTCGAACGCCGGCTCGGGGGTGGCGGTCTCCTCGGCCGGTTCCTGGTAAACCTTGGTGGCGATTTCATCTTCATCCTGGAAGGGGGTGGCACCTGAAGCGGATGCCGCTGTCCGGGTTCCGTCCTGGGCCGGCGGTTTCCCCATGGCGGCGAAATCCGGCACCTCGGGAGGCGGCGCCGGGGCCTCGGGCTTCGGCGACGGTCTGAAAGCGGTGGGACCAGTCACCTGCATGGGTTGAGGCGCATGGGGACCGGAGGCGCTGGCCACCGGTTCGTACTTCTCACGCAGGTTTCGCATCACCAGCTTGACGATTCCTTCAAGGGTCTCCTGCACTCCGATCCCTTCGGTGGCGACCGCTTCGAAGAAAGGAACCGAAAACACATTGACGCTCTCATCGAGATCCTCGGTGCTCAAGAGATCCCGCAAATCTCGTTTGTTGAACTGCAGGGCGTGGGGAAAGTCCTTGAGATCGATCCCCTGGAGCATGAGATTCTCCTGGAGGTTCTCGTAGGACTCGACGTTGGAAGACTTCATGGTCCGCTGCGAGTCGGCAACAAAGACCACACCGTCGGCACCGCGAAGCACCAACTGCCTGGTTGAGTTGTAGTGGACCTGACCCGGAACAGTGTAGAGCTGGAGGGTCACATCCATCCCGCGAATCGATCCGATGTCGATCGGAAGTAGATCGAAGAAGATCGTCCGGTCACCCTCGGTGGCGAGAGAGATCATCTTTCCTCGCTGACCACCTTCGAAGTGATCATGGATCCACTGCAGGTTCGTCGTCTTTCCGCACAGGCCCGGGCCGTAATACACGATCTTGGCATTGAGCTTGCGCAGCGCATAGTTGAAGAAGACCATTGGCGCCCCTAACTCTTTCGTCCTCTAATCATAACCCGAAATGGGACACCCTCCAAGGAGAACGCTTCGCGCAGGATGTTCTCCATGTAACGGGTCCATGAAAAGTGTGGTTTCTTATCGAGATTCGTAAACAGAACGAAGTGCGGCGGCCGGCTGTGGACCTGGGTGCAGTAGTAGATCTTGGGCTCCCTCTTGCCCAGCGATGGCGGCGGATTGCGGCTGAAGGCGTCCTTGACGACCCGGTTGAGATCCGAGGTCGAGATCTTCGCGCCGTGCGCTCGGTGGACCCGTCGCATGGTCGGGAAGAGCCGGTGCACACCCTTGCCGGTGAGCGCCGAGAGAAAGACCTGCGGCGTCTGCCGCAGAAACTTGAGCTGTTGGTCGATCTGGTCGCTGATCTCCTCCCGGGCCTTCTCCCGATCGGTTACGAGATCCCACTTGTTGACGACCAACACCAAACCCCGGCCGGCATCCCATGCATAGCCGGCGACATGACCGTCCTGCCGGGTGATGCCCTCGACGGCATCGACGAGGAGGAGACAGATCTGGGCGCGCTCGAGGTGGCGGCGGGCGACCACCACCGACAGGACCTCGGGGCCCTTGTCCGTGCGGCCCTTGCGCCTGATCCCGGCGGTGTCCACAAAGCGGAAACGCGCATCGTCGACCTCACAGATCACATCCACCGCATCACGCGTGGTGCCGGGAACCTCGCTCACCAGCACCCTCGCATCACCGACCAGCCGATTGACCAGCGACGACTTGCCGACATTCGGGCGCCCGATGACGGCGACGTGGATTTCATCTTCGGGGAGGCCGAGATCCTCATCATCGAAAATCTCAGCCTCCGGGAGGTGAAGATCGAGTTCGTCCCACAACTCCACGAGTCCGGTACCGTGCTCTGCGGACACCGCGATCGGCTCGCCGAGTCCGAGGCGGAAGAACTCCTGTGCCTGAAGATCGACACCTTTGCGATCGGCCTTGTTGACCACCGGCACCACCGGCACGCCGAGGGCCCGCAAATACTCGGCGATCTCCCGATCCTCAGGGATCAGGCCGTGTTCTCCATCGAGGATCAGGAGGACCACATCGCCGCCTTTGATCGCGACCTCGGCCTGACTTCGAATCATGGGAACAAAGCGATCTTCGTCTCCGAGCAGCAGGCCGCCGGTGTCGACGACCGTCACCTGGCCGCCACCCGGCCTCTCCGCCTCCCCGATGATCCGGTCACGGGTCACCCCCGGCAGATCATGGACCAACGCCCGGCGACTCCGGGTCAGCCGGTTGAAGAGGGTCGATTTCCCCACGTTGGGCCGGCCGACGATGACGACGATGGGTTGGACGCTCAAGTGTCATCACCCCCGTCGTCGATCTCCGAGCCGGTCTCACGGTCAACGATGTGGCGGCCGATCACCTGCCAATCACCCTCGATATTGCGGAGCTGGATCAAGGTGGTCTGGACCGAACCATCGGTGCGGCCCTTCTCGCGACCGGTCAGGGCGTCGAAGCGAACGAGATCCCAGACCTCGACCAGGGCCACCGACGCATTGACGCTGCGGAAGATATCGAGACCCGTCACCTCGAAGCCGACCAGCGTCGCCTCGACCCGGTCGCCGCTGTTGGCGAGCTGCTGAAGGAGATTGCGGACGTTTCTGACCTCGACGGGGCTGGCGTGGCCCTCGAGGTGGCTCAGATCGAGGGTGGAATAGGACTGGGCAAGGGCATCGAGATACCCGCGGACCGCGGATTCCACCGCGGCGCTTTCCTCGGGAGTCGGCCCCGCCGCACCGCAGCCCGCAAGAGCCGCGGCAAAGATGACGACCGCCATCGCAGCGGTCGATCGCCGGAAACCTGCGTATGACATGGAAACCTCCACCCAGTGAGAGCTTTCGTGGGAGAAGAGTTCCCCCCACACTCCGTCGGCGAGCATATCAGTTCGGTGAGCACGGAGAGTGAGGTCGGGCACTCGGAACCCACGATGGCGGGCGGGCCTGCCACGGCGTAGCCCGAAGGGCGAAGCCGGGACGCCCGCCGCCACAATGGTCATCGGTTTCCCGATTGGTCAGAGTGCGGATCTTCACCACACCCTTCAGAGTCGCCTCTGTTGTGGGAGCGGGCGTCTCGCCCGCTCTCTCGATTCTTGAACACGGTAGAATCGGCCCATCGGAACCGGGAGGGCTCGATGAAAGACACCATCACCGTCACCTGCCCGCACTGCAACACTGCGCTGGTCGTCGATCTCGCCGCGGGCGTCGTCGTTGGTCACACCCCCCCAGCGCGGACCCAAGACAAAGTCGACTTCGACGCCCGACTCAAGGAAATGGAGGCGGCCAAGGCCAGATCGGCTGATCGACTCGAGGAAGCCATGCGGCAGGAAAACGACAAGAGCCGACTCATGGAGGACAAGTTCCGGTCGTTGATGGAGAAGGCGAAGGACGACGATGGGAGCCGGCCCTTGAGGGACATCGATTTGGATTAGGTGTTTGGTATCAGGTATTAGGTATTAGGTCGATATTTTCCGGTGGGGCATCGCGACACCGCAACGAAAAACGCCCCCGGTCGGTACCGGGGGCGGTTGTTGCCCTGGATCTCGATCCGAGTGATCAGGAACCCTCTTCGACCCCCTCATCCTCAGCGGCTTCGGCTCCGGGGACAGGCAACCCGGCTCTCTTGAGCTCGTCGTCGATGACGGCGACAAATGCTTCGAGGGGCTGAGCCCCGGTGAGAATCCGGCCGTTGACCACGAAGCCGGGGGTGCCTCGAATACCGAATTCGCCGGCTTCCTTGGCATCGGCTTCCACCTTCGCCTTGTGGGTGCGGGAATCGACACAGGCCGTGAAGACCGGGATGTCAAGCCCGAGCGCCTCGGCCTGAGCCGTCAGCGTGTCGTTGCTGATATTGTTCTTGTTGGCGAAAAGCCAATCGTGCAGCTCCCAGAACTTGCCCTGGTCCGCGGCGCACAGAGCGGCTTCAGCAGCCAAGGTGGCCTGCTGGTGCATGGGCAGCGGCAAGTTCTTGAACACGTGCACCACCGAATCGCCGTAGCGCTCGCGGACCGCCTTGATGGTCGGCTGGGCGCGATCGCAGTAGGGGCACTGGTAGTCGGTGTACTCGACGAGCACCACCGGCGCATCCGCGGGTCCACGGAACGGGTTGAATGCCTCCACAACCGGGTTGACACGAGGAGGATCGAGCAGAATCTCGACCCCGGCCGCATCGAAGAGGCGCGCCTTGAGATTCGCCTCAACCTGCTGGCCCGCCTGCTGACCGAGGAAAGCCGTCACCTGCTGGCGAGCCTGGGTCTCGTCCGGGGGCAGCTGGGCACGGTACTGGTTAAAAACCTGCTGGATCTGTTCCTCGGATGGCGCGGGGATCTTGTCGACGATTTCACGAGTAAGGTAGTCCTCTCGGCTGATTCCCTCGGCTGCCGCCGCCTCATCGACCAGCTGGTCGAAGATCATGGCGCGAAGTTGCTGATCCTTGGCCTGGTAGACCTGCTGATACAGACCGATGAGTGCGCCGCCGGCCTTTTCCTCGACCTCGGCGACGGTGATGACGGTATCTCCGAAGCGCGCCGCCACCTCGCTGTCAGACGAGGTCGGCTCCTCCGGCGCCTGGGCGCAGGCCGCCAAGGCCACCATCAATACCGCTCCGACGAGTGCTCCACGAATAATGCTGTGCACAGTTATCTCCTTTGATTGCCCGCGCCTGATCCACTTCACCGGCGCGAATCGGTTGCCACACTATGTCGGTAACCGGGGCGAACGTCAACCGGCGCGACCGCGTTCTGACGAGTTGTTGACAGTGCCTCCCGTGAGACGCGGAGGAGCGCAGGGTCGAGATCGTCGAGCTTTTCGAACCCGTCCACCGGATCTCAAAGCCCCTCGAGGCGGGTGCCGCCCGGCCACCGATCCAGAGGCTGGTCCGGGTCGGCCCGACAGTCCTGCAAAAAATCTCCGGGACCCTGTAAACTGACGGCCCCGAAACGAACCAGGAGGATTTCCATGCCCGTCACTCTCGATTCCGCCACAAGCCAACAGTTGCTCGACCGTTTTCTCCGCTATGTCAAGGTCGACACACGCTCCGACGAGGCCTCCGAGTCGAGCCCGACCACCGAGAAGCAGAAAGACCTGTCGCGAATGCTCGTCGAGGAGCTCAAGGCGTTGGGCTGCGAGGACGCCGCCATGACCGAGTGGGGCTATGTCTTCGCCACCGTGCCGAGCAACATCCCCGAGGGACACCCGGCCGCCGGCAAAGTGCCCACCATCGGCCTCATCGCCCACGTCGACACCTACTTCGGCACCTCGGGCAAGGACGTCAAACCACAGATCATCACCAACTACGCCGGCGACGACATCGTCATCAACCCCGACCTGACGCTCAAGGTCGCCGACCACCCCAACCTGTCCAAGGTCGTCGGCCACACCGTGATCCACACCGATGGAACGACCCTGCTCGGCGCCGACGACAAAGCCGGTGTCGCCGAGATCATGACCGCCGTGGCCTGGATGAAGGCCAACCCGGAGTTTCTCCACGGCAAGATCCGCATCGCCTTCACCACCGATGAGGAAGTGGGTCGCGGAACCGAACACTTCGATGTCGAGGCCTTCGGCGCCGACTACGCCTACACCCTCGATGGCTCGGATCTCGGCGAGATCGAGGACGAGACCTTCTGCGCCGACACCGCCAACGTCCTCATCGAGGGCCACGACGTCCACCCGGGATACGCCAAGGACAAGCTGGTCAACGCGCTCAGGGTCGCGGCGGCCATCATCGAGGGCATCGACACCCGCTATCTGCCTGAAACCACCGAGAAGAGGGAACCCTATCTCCACCCCTACATCGCCTCCGGCGACGTCACCAAGGTCGATCTCAAGGTGCTGGTCCGCGCCTTCTCGAACGAGAAGCTCGAGGAGCGCGAGGCTCATCTGCGCGACGTGGTCGCAAAGGTCTCCACGCGTTTCCCGAAGGCCAAGATCACGATCAAGATCGACGAGTCCTACCGCAACATGTCCTACAAGATCCGAGAGGACCCCAAGGTCCTCGACTACGCCCTCGAGGCGGTGGAGCGGATCGGTGTGACCCCGGTCAGGCAGGCGATCCGCGGCGGTACCGACGGCGCCCGTCTTTCCTACATGGGGCTTCTCACGCCCAACGTCTGGGCCGGCGGGCAGAGCTTCCACTCGGTGAACGAGTGGGTCTCGTTCGAGTGGATGACCAAGGCCGTTGAGGCCACGCTCGAAATCCTCACGGTGTGGGTGGAGAAGTCGGAAGAATGAAAAATGAAAAATGAAAAATTCGCTGCATCCGGCTAACTAGGGCTCTCCAAGGCCGGATGCGATGTTATTTTTCATTGTTCATTTTTCATTTTTCATTGAAGATGCAGGACCGGCTCAGCGCGCCAGCGCGTTGAGTCGGTCCTGCATCTTCTGTGCGGTTGAGAGATCGCCCATTTTCGCGGCGATCTCGATTCCACGTTCGTAGATTTGGCGGGCGCGCCCGGTGTCGTCGACTCCTTCCAACGCGCTCCCGAGGGCGAGGATGGCGGCCGAGTGGTTGGGATCGCCTGCGATCGCCCTCTCGAGATGGTCGGCGGCCCGGGCGAAATGACCACGTTCCATGGCGAGCTCTCCGAGACCGAAGTGAGCGAGAGCATCATCAGGGTCGATCTCGAGGATCCGCCGGAACATCTCTTCGCGGCGTTTCCTCTCGGCTTCGAGATCCTCGATCCGGTTCCGATCGTCGATCGCGGGGTCGCTCCGGGGCTCGCCGCCAAAGGACACCCGGGTCGCCAGGGCGAGATGACGTTCCGCCGCGTCCTTGTCGCCCAGCTGATTGAACAGCAGCGAAAGATTCGAATGCGCCATCACCGATGACGGATCAACCTCGAGGAGACGGTGCATCTGCTCGATGGCCTCGTATTGGCGCCCGAGTCGACCCAGGATCACTCCCTTCGATTCAAAGGCATCCGCCCAGGTCGGGCAGATGGCGATGGCCCGGTCGAGGAGCTCCAATGCCCTGTCGTCACGATCCTCGGCATAGGCCGCGGAGGCCGCCACGGTGAGGCGATCCGCCATCTCCTCTCGGCTCGGCGCCGGCAGGAGCGGCATGGAACGGACCGCGGCGTCGATGGCCCGATCATCGGCGAAGACACAGCGCAGCTTCCGGCCGATGACTCTGAGCTCTCGGTGGAGCGATACCTGCAGCCATCCGGCCCCGTTCCACCGCGCGGCCGAGAGGACCATGCCGGCGCTCGTCCGGTCACCCACCCGGAACTTCGTGCCGACGAGACCGGTGATCTCAGTCTCCGAATCCTCGAGCTCGAGCAACACCGGCGCCCGCACCGCGCCGCGGTGGGCGGCCACCTTGGCCACGGTTTCCTGCCCGAGATAGCAACCCTTGTCGAAAGACACGGCGGAGTCGAGGAGTGAGGTCTCGTTGATCAGCTGCCCGGGTCGGACCTCCAGGTCCCATGTCGGAGGGCCGCCAAGAACCCTGCGGGTGGAGAGATCTGCGGACGACACGTCGGGCAGACCGACCTCTTGGTCACTCCAGGTCACAAAGCCACGACTCCCCCACCCGGAAACAGGAAAAATCTCGTCGTCCAACCGCTGATCCGCCAGTGAGACCGCCATCGGCCCCAGGGCGAGCCGCATGGGTCCGACGTCACGACGCTCGATCGCCACATCGTCGGCGATGACGTGGGCCTCGAGCCTCTCGACGCAGTGGTCGGCGACGGCCTCGGGGATCAGGAGCTCGACGGCATCGGCCCGCTTGCGGATAAAGAAAAACGCCTGCAGTCTCCCCGTGCGGTCGAGCAGCGCCGAGAGCCGCGACTCGCCCTCGCCGAGGGTCGACAGGTCAGACGTGACCTGGCTCGAGAGGAAGCGCTCGCGGTGGCTTCCCGTAACCTCGATGATCTTCCAACCCGGAAACGGGGCCACACATCCGTCCAGATCAAGACACCCGGCTCTCGCGTTCACCAGGGATTCTCCGATCGTAGGTGGGGACGGGCCCTAAAGGACCTGCCTACGGATCCTTGCGGTGTGGTCGATTCCTCCGTAGGCGCATCCTTTGGGGTGCGCCTCAAAGTCGATCCGGGCGAGAATCGCCCGACGGCCGGCGGCTGGGTCGAGAGGACCAATCGAACGTCAGACGCTGAAACTCTCACCGCAACCGCAGGTGTTGCTGGCGTTCGGATTCTTGAACACAAAACCCTTGCCCTTGAGACCGTCCTCGAAATCGAGGGTCACGTCCTTGAGATAGATGGCCGACTTGGGATCGAGGAGCACCTCGAAGCCCTCGAAGTCGAGGATGCTGTCGTTGGTACGGGTTTCCGAGAACTCCATCTCGTAGGACAGACCCGAACAGCCCCCACCGACCACGCCGAGCCGAAGACCGACCCCGGTCTCGGGACGTTCGCGCTCGAAGATCGAACGGATCTCCTGCACCGCTCTCTCGGTCACCGTCACCAGCTCAGGCGCGCTCATGAAGACGCACCCCTGACCACTGTCTCGAGCTCGCCGGAGGACAGCATCTCCATCATGATGTCGTTGCCGCCGACGAGCTCGCCGCGGACCCAGAGCTGCGGGAAGGTCGGCCAGCCCGCATACTGCTTGGCCGCCTCTCGGATCGACTCGTCGGAGAGTACGTCAAATGTGCAGTACGGCGCGCCCAGGGTCTCGAGGATGGCGATCGAGTTTGCGGAAAAACCGCATTGAGGCTGTTCGGGGACGCCCTTCATGAAGAGAAAGACATCCGACGAGGACACCATCTTTTCGACCCGCTCGAGTGCCGGGACTCCGGGATCAACCTCGTCGACGGGGCGACCGGAAAACCTCGGCTCCGGCGAGCCGCCGGCAATGTGGAATGGGTTTGAACCGTTCATCGGCTTCGTTCCTCCAGGTTCTGACACGCGCGTCGGAACGCACTCGGTTGACAAAACCTGAGATTGCGTCCCGGTATTTCCAATACCGCATTCACAACCTACCGCATTCACAACCGGATCGACTCACGACTTGCGACTACCGACTCACGACTCAACCCGCGTGCTAAGCTCGCTGCCGCGTCACCGAAGGGAGTCTTGAATGCCTGAGCGGACGGTTCTGGATTTCTATCGCTCCGAAATCTCCTCACCACGCGGCCAGCACTATGCACACTGGACTCCCGAGGGTCGGCGGGTGCTGACCACCGAGCAGTTTTTTGACCGGACCGCGGCTCTCTCCAACTCCCTCGCCGATCTCGGTGTCGGCCCCGGGGACCGGGTCATGTTGCTCTCGGACAACCGCCCCGAGTGGCACATGGTGGATCTCGCAACTCTTTCCCTCGGCGCCGTCGACGTGCCCATCTACGGCACCCTCACATCCGAGCAAATCACCTACCAGATCAAGGACTCCGGCGCCAAGGTCGTGGTCGCGGAGAACCCCGAGCAGATGGCCAAGTTCCTCGCCATCAGAAAGAAATGCCGCTCCCTCGAGCACCTGATCCAGATCGACGGGCCAACGGACAAAGGGGTTTACGTCTTCGACGATCTGCTGGAGAACGGCGACGACGGTGACAACGAGGCCGAGTTCTGGGATCGTGCCGCCAAGGTCGAACCCGGCGATCTGATGACCATCATCTACACATCCGGCACCACCGGCCTTCCCAAGGGAGTGATGCTCACCCACGGCAACATCCTCCACAACGTTCGGTTCTGCGCCACCGGCATGGGCTTCACGGAACGCGACAGGTTCCTCGCCATTCTGCCGCCGTGGCACGTCTACGAGCGCACAGTGGAGTACGCGGTTCTGGCCGCCGGCGCATGCCTGTGCTACAGCAAGCCCACCC
>JARFRM010000094.1 GCA_029287235.1 Thermoanaerobaculales bacterium | reverse complement strand
GGTTACGCCAAACTACGAGTCGAGCCAGATCTACACCTTTGTCGAAGCCAACAACGGTCCGGGTGTTCAGCATGTGGCCTTTCACGTTCCGGTGATCGGTCCTGCGGTCGAGAACCTCCGTCGGACCGGAATCGAGTTCCTAGATACCCCCTCGACGTATTACGACATGATGCCCGAGCGACTCACGCAACAGAAGGTGACCAACTTCGAAGAGAACATCGATGAACTCCGGCGTCTGGGGATTCTCGTCGATGGCGACAGTGACCGTTACCTGCTGCAGATCTTCATGGTCGAGGGCGGTCTGCTCTACGATGACAGCAGCGCCGGGCCGTTCTTCTACGAGGTCATCCAGCGCAAAGGCGCCCGCGGTTTTGGTGAGGGCAACTTCCGCGCGCTCTTCGAGTCCATCGAGCGCGACCAGCAACAGCGGGCAGTGGTGGAACGTCAGCTGGAGGCCGGCGCAGGATCGTGACGGGGTGCCACGTTCCTCATTGCACCATTGTGGGTTGAGTGGCTACCGGCCTTCCCGTTAGGAGGCCCGCAATGGTGCAATGGGAAACTGGGCACCTGGGGAGACCTGAGATGATTCACAGACTTGTGCGTGGTCAGATCCCGAAGAAGCCCCACACGGTCTTCGAGGTGGACGGCTCGCTCACCTTCGAGCACTGCATCACCCGGGCGGGCTTCGAATCCATCTACACCATTGCCTGGCAGCGAAAGCCGCCGCACTGGGTGGAATCGGAGGAGGATTTGGGCCTCCACCCGGGATGGGCGGAGGCTTCCTGGGAGGGACCGTTGCGGCGTTGCCATTTCCTGACCACAGGTATGCCGGTGGGCGGGTCTCCATTCCTCGGACGAAAGCTTATGGTCGCCAACCCTGATCTCGGTCTGTGGATGTCCCGGCCTGCCGAATCTGATCCGACTCTGGTGGCCAATGCGGACGGCGACGAGCTGACCTTCGTCCATGCGGGATCAGGACGGATCGAGTGCCCTCTTGGGGTGGTTCCCTTCAACCCGCATGATTACGTCTATGTTCCGCAGGGCATGCCCCACCGGTGGGTGCTCGATGGTCCGGCTCATTTAATGATGATGGAAGGGCGTTCGCCCCTGAGGGTGCCCAAGCAGTATCGCTGCCCCGAGGGCCAGCTCTCCATGTATGCGCCCTACACCCATCACGATTTCGTCCCGCCGTCATGGCCCGACGGCGGCCTTGAATCCCTTCAAGCGTCGCGCCGGCTGCTCGTGCAGTCGGGCGGTCGGCTCACCGCGTTGGAGCTCGCGCACGACCCCTTTGACGTGGTGGGCTGGGATGGCCAGCTCTGGCCTTTTGCCTTCCCGATCCTCGCCTTTCAACCCAAGACCTCATCGATCCATCTGCCGCCCACCATTCACACGACCTTCGCCGGCGAGGGATACGTCGTGTGTTCGTTTGTCCCACGAGTCGTGGACTTCGGCGAGGGCGCGATACCCTGCCCTTATCCCCACTCCTCACCGGATTGTGACGAGATCCTCTTCTACGTCGAGGGCAATTTCACCTCGCGTAAAGGGGTCGGGCCGGGATCGATCTCGCTCCATCCGCGCGGGTTGCCGCACGGGCCTCACCCGGGGACGTACGAGGCCTCGATCGGCACCACCACAACAAACGAACTGGCGGTCATGGTCGACACCTTCAAGCCGCTGTTGCCGACCGAGTTTGCCGGGGTCATCGAGGATCGAGACTACAACACGGGGTGGGTCCGGTAGGAGGTTGCCATCGGCGCCCGAAAGGAGCCGCTGACGCTATGCGCTGCAGACTCCCGGTGCCCGGATCCTCAACCACTCTGGTAGTAAGGGTTGGTGCCGGATTCGTGGTCGGTGCCGTCGAGCACCCGTTTGATCTCGGGGACCTCGGCGAGGATGGTGGTCTCGATGCCCTCCTTGAGAGTCACCTGTGACATCCCGCAACCCTGACACCCGCCGCCGAACTGAATGTATGCGGCGTCGCCCTCGACCGCGGTCAGCTCGACCCAGCCACCGTGACCGGCGAGGGAGGGGGCGACCTTGTCGTCGAGCACCTGCTGGATCTTCTGCGCAATGGGGTCGTCCCAACTGATGACCGCCTGCGGATTGTCGATCTTGAAGCCGGCGCCGCTGAGATCGGAGACCCAATCCACGGTCGCGCCCTCGAGGTTGGCGGAGCTGTCGGAGTCGAGGTAGCAGCTGAAGCTGCCGAGCTCGGTGACCTCGTCGGAATCGCTGGTGTCGTTTTCGGTCACCAGCGTGATGTCGTAGTTGAACCGGTGCTGGCCGAGGCGGCGGGCCACGATGCGGACCCCGAGACAACCGTCGATCTTCTCCACATACTCGCCGATCTTGGTTTTCGCTTCGTCGGTGAATGTGATCATTTTGCCTCCATGGCCGGCTCGATTGACCGACCCATGATAGCCGGAACAGGCAGGCACCAGGCCGTCATTCCGGACCGGTGGACCCTATCACATGAGGCGTTTCAAGTCGCTGGTCAGTCCTTCAGGCGCCCGCAGAAGTCGACAAACTTCTCCAGGGCCTCGGCGAAGCGCTGCTTCATCGCCGGGTCGACGAACTGCCCGTCCTCACCGATCGCTGTGCCGACGTGAGGGATAAAGACCCGGCGCCCGAAGAGATGGGCGTGACGGTACTGGAAGACCATCTCGATCTGCTCCACCGCCCTCACCGCCCCCCAGGGACCGGCCGAGAGTCCTATGAACCCCACCGGCTTCTCATAGAGGCTGTCCGGGAAGCGCAGCATGTCGATGAAGTACTTCATGATCCCCGGGCAGGCGCCGTTGTACTCGGGGATCACGGTGAGGATCCCGTGGGTGGCGAGGATGGCCTCCTGGAAGGGGGCGAAGGCGGCCGGCTTCTCGCCGTAGCTCGCACCCTCGAAGAGCTCGATGGGAAGCTCGGTGAGATCGAGGATTTCGGCCTCCTCGCCGGCTTGATGCAGACCTTCGACGGCAAGGCCGGCGACCTTGGCGGTGTTGCTCTGAGGTCGATTCGTACCTGAAATGACGGTGATCATGGATTTTCTCCCGGGCAGCCGCTGCCGGCCGCCGGCACGGGAAACGATTGCGGGTCCGGTGCGCATTCCGAAAAACCGTCCCGAGAGGCGAATGACGTTGGGGTGACAAAAGCTCGCAGGGATCTGGGTAGAATGCGCGGTGGAGGCGACGATGATGTTGAGTGTCGTTCGAAGCGCGATCGTGGTGTGCGTGGCCCTGGCCGCATCAATCCCCTGCTGGTCGTCACCGACCCACCACGAGCTCGAGGTTCGATTCGATCCGTCCGCCCACCGTATCGAGGTGGTCGACCGGGTGCTTGTAGGACGCGACGTGGTGCTCGACGCCGACGGGACCTACCACCTGGTGCTCCATGCCGGTCTCGCACCCGAGGTCATGACTCCGGGGTGGCAGCTCGAGGCGGTTGCCGGACCCATCGAGGCCGCCTTCTTCGGAATCAACGCCACCACCGACACCGTCGCCGAGAATGTCCCCCTCGAAGCGTGGCGGCTGCGCCGGGCTCAGGATGTGGGCGGCCCGGTGGAGCTCCGCTACGGTGGAGTGATTCACCACGAGCTCAAGACCCAGGGGGAGGAGTATCAACGGAGCTTCTCCGAGACCCCGGGCATCATCTCGTCCGAGGGAGTCTTCCTCGCCGGCACCACCTTCTGGGTGCCGACCTTCGGTGACGGTCTCGTCACATTCTCGCTCGAGGTCCGCGACCTGAACCCACCGTGGGATGTCGTCAGTCAAGGCCGACGCTCTCGCCACGAGATCACCCCGGATGGGAGCCGTGTGACCGCCTGGACCCTCGATCACCCCACCGAAGAGATCTATCTGGTGGCCGGCCCTTGGCAGGCCTATGCCGACACCGCCGGAGAGGTCGAGATCTACGCCTTTCTCCGCGAAGACGACCCCGGTCTCGCCTACCGCTATCTCGACGCGACCAGGCGCTACCTGAAGCTCTACAACGGCATGTTGCCGGACTACCCCTACGCCTCCTTCGCCCTGGTCGAAAACTTCTGGGAGACCGGTTACGGGATGCCGGGCTTCACCTTGCTGGGCCCTCAGGTCATCCGCTTCCCGTGGATCCTGACCTCCTCCTACCCGCACGAGCTGCTTCACAACTGGTGGGGCAACTCGATCTACATCGACGCTGAGACCGGCAACTGGTGCGAGGGCCTCACCGCGTACATGGCCGACCATCTCTTTGCCGAACAAAGGGGCGAAGGAGCGACCTACCGCCGCGCCACCCTCAAGAAGTTCAGTGATCTTGTGAAGGATGGCAACGACTTCCCCCTCGCCGATTTCGGGTCGCGGCAGTCGGCGGCCTCCGAAGCTGTGGGCTACGGAAAGAGCCTCATGCTCTTCCACATGCTCCGCCGGGCTCTCGGCGACAAGGCCTTTATCGCCGGTCTCGGGCGTTTCGATCTCGACAACCGCTTCAGCCGAGCCTCATTCGCCGATATCGCCCAGGCGTTGAACGACGAGGTCGGCGGCGACTGGCAGCCCTTTGTCGATGAGTGGGTCCGGCGACCGGGCGCTCCGAGCCTCGAGATCATCGATGTCGATCTTACCGAGGACCCGGACGCCGAGCTTCCGTGGAGAGTGAAGGTCAGGATCCGCCAGACCCAGGGAGGCAAGCCATTTCCGCTGACGGTGCCCGTGGCCGTCACCGTCGAGGGGCGCACCGAACCGATCTGGAGCGAGGCCGGCACCTGCGGCAGCCACGATTGCGTGATCGAGGTCCTCAGCCCGGCGCGGCCCCTCCGGCTCGATGTCGATCCGGCCTTCGATGTCATGCGCCGGCTCGATCCCCTCGAGGTTCCACCGGCGTTGACGACCCTTTTCGGCGCCGATGAGCAGGTCTTCATCCTGCCCGCGCATGCGACCGAAGCCGAGCGGGCGGCGTGGCGGGAGCTGGCGACAGCCTGGGCCGAACCCGGCGAGCCTCGCATCGTCCTCGATGAAGATCTCGAGAAGCTCCCGGACGGATCGGTGTGGGTCCTCGGCTGGAGCAACTCCTTCGGCCGTGAGGTCGGTCGCCGATGTTCCGACCAGGGCGCTTCCCTCAACGAGGCTTCGGTCACCCTGCCTGCGGACGAAATGCCCCGCGCCGACCACTCTTTGGTGCTGGTGGCCCGCGCCGACTCGGACCCGGCCGACGCGCTGGGTTGGGTGGCGGCCGAGCCGGTCGAGGCGATCCCGGGGCTCGCGCGCAAACTCCCCCACTACACCCGATACTCCTATCTCGGCTTCAAGGGATCCGAACCCGAGAACGTGGCCAAGGGCATGTGGCGGCCGCTGGGGTCTCCCTTGGTGCGCAAGCTGGCCGATGGCGAGCTGGTCGAGCTGAGGCTGCCCGTGCGACAACCGCTGGCCGATCTGCCGGCGGTCTTCGATGCCGACCGGCTCGCCGCAACCGTCACCCACCTGTCCCAACCCTCCATGGAGGGCCGCGGTCTCGGCAGCGCGGGACTCGAGAACGCCACTCGATGGTTTGAAGAGAGGCTCACCGAGGCCGGGGTCAGCCCCGCCGGCGTCACGGAATACCGCCAATCCTGGAGCTGGCGCGGTGGTGAGCCGGAGCGCCCGATGACGCTCACGAATCTGGTCGGGGCCATCCCGGGAACGGATCCGAGCCTGTCGCCGGTGCTGGTCATGGCCCACCTCGACCACCTCGGCACGGGCTGGCCGGATGTGCGGACGGGTAACGAGGGCGTCATCCACCCCGGCGCCGACGACAACGCTTCCGGTGTGGCGGTGTTGCTCGAGCTGGCGCGGGCCATGGTGAGCGAACCGGCGCGGCCGCGCACGGTGATCTTCGCCGTCGTCACCGGAGAAGAGTCAGGTCGAGTCGGATCCAGACATCTCCTCGGGGGAATGGCGAGCGATCAGCGCCCGTACGCCTGCGTCAATCTGGACACGGTCGGTCGACTGTCGGACGGCGAGCTCTTCGTCCTCAATGCCGATACGGCGCGCGAGTGGCGCTTCATCTTCATGGGTGTCGGTTACACAACGGGCGCGCCCGTCAAGATCGTGACCGAGCCCCTGGACAGCTCCGACCAGATGAGTTGCATCGAGCTTGGGATCCCCGCGGTGCAGCTCTTCACCGGGCCGAACCCGGATTACCATCGACCATCGGACACCGCGGACGCCATCGACGCCGACGGCATGGCCGTGGTGACCGAGGCCGCCCACGAGGCCGTGGTCTATCTCGCCGAGCGGCTGGAACCGTTGACCGTCACGATCAAGGGTGAGGAAGCCCCATCCGGTCACCCGGGTGGCGCACCGGCAACGGGCGCGCGACGGGCGAGCCTCGGGACCATGCCCGACTTCGGCTTCGAGGGACCCGGGGTCCGCGTCCAGCAGGTGATGCCGAGCTCAGCGGCGGAGAAGGCGGGTCTCCTCGCCGGCGATGTCCTCGTCGCTTTTGACGGCGAGTCCGTGAACGATCTTCGCGGTTACTCGACGCTTCTCAAGGCCAAGAGCCCCGGCGATGAAGTGGAGGTCACGGTCCTTCGAAACGGGGTGGAGACAGTCGTGACGGCCATTCTTGGTGAACGGTAGCGGACGAGAGGCATCGAACCGCCGCAACCACCAAGACACGAAGACACAAAGACGACGCAAAGACATCGCAGGGCCCCTCTTTGTGAATTCTTGGTGTCTTTGCGTCTTTCGTGCCTTCGCGGTTCGTTTCTCCCGCGTATGCGAAACTACCCTCCGAGGAACGAAGGAGGACGTTGGCAATGACTCGACCTTTCCGCCACCTGTATTCGCTCGCAGTTGTTCTGGCTCTGACCCTGGGGACCGCATGGGCGGCTGACGAGACCATGCGGGTCATGACACCCCGCGATCTGGCGCGGGTCCAGAGCATGAGTGCGGCGAAGATCTCGCCCGATGGCTCGCTCATCGCTGCTGTTCGTTCCGTCCCGAGAGAGCTCTTCGAAGAGGACGACGGCGAGAACTGGGAAGAGCTCTACCTCATCGATGTCGCCACCGGGGTGGCTCGTCCCTTTGTCACCGGGGAAGTCAACGTCAAGAGCGTCGATTGGCAGCCCGGGAGCTCAGCGGTCTCCTTTCTCGCCAAGAGGGGTGAGGACGAACACGTCAACCTCTACCTCATCTCCGCCACCGGAGGCGAGGCGCGGCCCATCGTCTCGGTGAAGACCACGATTGCCGGATATGACTGGTGCGATGATGGTCAACGGATCGCGATGATCGCCGAGAAACCGAAATCGGAGGAGGAAGAGGAGCTCGAAGAGCACGGCTTCACCCAGAAGGTCTTCGAAGAGGATGAACGGCCGCTTCGGGTGTGGATTGCCGAAATCGGTGGCGTCGAAGAGCCGCGATCTCTCGACCTCGAGGGGTCGGCCGTTCAGGTGCGCTGGAGCCCGGACGGCGAGCGCCTCGCGGTGGCCATATCGCCACGGCCCCTGGTGGACGATCGACTGATGTATCAAAGTGTTCACGTCGTCAATGTGGTCACTGGTGAGATCGAGATGACGGTGGATCGTGAGGGCAAGCTCGGCAGAATCGAGTGGAGCCCCGACGGTGGTCGCCTCGCCATGATCAGCGGGGCGGATCTTCACGATCCATCGGCGTCATCGCTGTTGGTGGAGTCTGCGGCGGGAGGGAGTCCGAAGAACCTGACACAGGGGTTCGAGGGTTCGGTCACGTCGTTCGCGTGGTTGAACGACGAGGCGCTGCTCTTTCTCGCCGATGTGGGAGTCGTCACCGAGCTCTATCGGGTCACTGTCGGTCGTGGATCGTTGGAATCGCTCGAGCGTTTCGATGGCGGCGTGGTCTACACCGCCATGAGCCTTGCCGCCGACGGGCACCATGCGGCGTTGATCGGGAACAGCTCGTCGCACCCCGGCGAGGTGTTTGTCCTGGATCTGGAGGACCAACTCCCGCCGGCCCGCGTGACCGAGGCCAATCCGTGGCTCGCACGGATTCGTCTGGCGCCGCAGGAAGTTGTGGTTCACACCGCCCGCGACGGGCTCGAGCTCCAGGGCATCCTGATCCGGCCCCTTGATGGTTCGACGGCGCTCCCGGCTCCTTTGGTGATGGTGGTGCACGGGGGCCCGGAAGGTCACCGCCGAGATGGTTGGCTCGACCGATACAGCTCTCCGGCCCAGGTTCTTGCGGCACGCGGCTATGCGGTCTTCTTCCCCAACTATCGTGGCAGCACTGGGCGGGGGGTCGAATTTTCAAAACTCGGTCAGGCGGACGCGGCGGGCGCCGAGTTCGATGACCTGGTTGATGCGGTCGACCATCTCGTCGAAATCGGCGTGGCCGACAATGATCGGGTCGGTGTGACCGGAGGCTCATACGGTGGCTACGCAACGGCCTGGCTCGCCACCCGATACAGCGAGCGATTTGCCGCCGGAGTGATGTTTGTCGGGATTTCGAACAAGATCTCCAAGTTCGGAACCACGGACATTCCGATGGAGGAAACCCTTGTTCACGCCCTCGGCTACCCCTGGGAGAGATGGGAGCATTTCTTCGAACGGTCGCCTTTGACCCACGCAGAGAGAGGCAGAACTCCGCTGCTCATCATGGGCGGAGACGCCGATCCGCGGGTCAGTCCGACCCAATCACTGGAGATGTATCGTGTGTTGAAGACCTTCGACAATGTACCGGTGCGTCTGGTTCGGTACCCGGACGAGGGTCACGGCAACCGTCGTGCGGCGTCGCGCTATGACTATCAATTGCGTTTGCTGCGCTGGTTCGACCACTATCTGAAGGGCCCCGGTGGGGAGCCGCCAACCTACCGTCTCGACTACCGCAACCCGGAGAACGGCTGGGAGGCCGAGGCATGGGATTGAATCCGGCCCGCGCTTCTGACCAGGTGTCTGCGCAATCCTGTTGAGAGATGCGGAATCCTCCGGAGTCGATTTGATAGGATCCCTCTGTCGTTCATCTCAGGCGGCTCTGGGAATAACTCACCACCACTTAAGGAGACACCATGCGATTGGATAGAGTTCTCGTTTTCTCGTTGGCGATTCTGCTGTCGGCCGGTCTTGCCGGAGCAGACTACAAAATCGTTCAGCAACATCACCAGGATGGATTTTCCATGATGGGGCAGAACCAACCGCCCACCGATGAAGAGCACGTGACCTGGATCGGCGACAGGAAGATGCGGATGGATCAGGGTTCCAGCTCGACAGTCGTCGCGATGGACGCCAAGAAGATGTTCATCATCAACCACGACGACAAGACCTTTGCCGAGGTGGATATCCCGGTGGATCTTGAGTCGCTCTTGCCGCCCGGGATGGCCGAGCAGATGATGTCGATGATGAAGTTCGATGTCACCGTGACGGCCTCTGACGAGACCAGGAAGGTGGGCGAGTGGACCGCCAAACGCTACGACCTGAAAATGACCTCGGCCATGATGAGCATGAACTCGGTACTCTGGGCATCGACCGAAACGCCGATCGACACCGCGGAGTACTTCGATCTCTTCTCAGAAGTCATGAGCCTCCAGCCCGGGATGGAGAGCATGATGGAGCAGATGCGTCAGATCGACGGATATGTCGTCTCCCAGGAAGCGACCATGTCCATGAAGTTCATGGGTGAGACCACCGTCGGATCGAGCGATGTGGTCAAGTCCATCGAGAAGATCGATGCGCCCGCCGGAACCTATGGCCCTCCAGCCGACTACGCGCGCGAAGATTTCGACTATATGGAGACGATGCAGGGCAAGTAGAGTCAGGAACTCAACTACCGGCCCCCTTTCGTTTGGAAGGGGGTCTTTTCGTCAGTCAGCGATTCGATTGGCGGCGACCAGGGTGAGATCGTCGTAGGGGGTGTGACCGCATGTAAAGGCCTCTACCTCCTCGAGGACGTGATTGACGGCCGCCTGAGCCGAACCCGTGGGTGAGTTCGCCAAAATCGCGGCGAGCCGCTGCTCGCCGAAGAAATCGCCATCGGGCGATTGCGCTTCGACCACCCCATCCGAGTAGGCCAGGAGGAGGTCCCCTTTTTCCATTTGGACCTCGAGAACCTGGTGGCCGCCGAGCCTGAGGGCGCCGAGGGGGAGCCGGTGATTCGGCATGCAGAGGGTTTCCATCACCGAGTTGTTTCGTCGCAGAAGGGGAGGGGGTTGGCCGGCTAGAGAGTATCGGAGCTTGCCGGCCGATGACCGGAACGCCAGATAACCCAGGGCGACGAAACTACCGCCTCCCAGGCTCACCCGGCGGTCGCCCCGGAGGCTGTAGAGCCGCTCATTGGCGAGGCGGAAAAGCTCCTCGGGATCGGAATGGGTGAGGGCGAGGCTGTTGAGAATCTCGTGGGCCGCCATCATCATCAGGGCCCCCGAAATCGACTTGCCCGAAACATCACCGTAGACCAGCGCGTGCTCGCCGGGCAGACAACCGGGCAGCTCGGCGTAGAAATCTCCTCCGACCTCGCGCGCCGGGCGGCAGACCGCGGCGATCTCCCAACCTGTCACAGCCTCGAGCTGGTTCGGCAGCAGCGACGCCTGGATCGACGCCGCGATCTTGAGCTCGCGCTCGAACTCCGCCTGGCGTGCGCGCTCGTCGAGGAGGAGGTTGGTCTCCAACGCAATGGATGCGTGGTTGAGGAGACCGCGCAGAAGATCGAGCTCGTCGCGTTCGAGGGCGGTCTGACCCCTCTTGCCGGACAGCAGCATGATACCCACCGACCGGCGCTTGGTGGCGAGAAGGCCGACGATCTCGACTCCGACGGCGCCGAGCTCGTCGCCGAGTTGCTCGACATCGGCGGAGAGCAGCCGGATGGGCGCGAGCTCGTCCATGCGTAGGAGCGGTCCCTTGCTCCTGAGAAAGTCGTGCAGGATGCCGATGATGGGGAGCTCGACCGGCAACGCAGTCGGCCCCGCGACACGTTGAAGACTGCTGCCCCTGGGAAGGTAGAGGGCGGCGAAGCGAAGCCCGAGGAGTTCGGGGAGGCGTTCCACGAGCTGGGTGACGACGGGTCCGATCTCGATCTCGTTGGTCAGAGCCTCACCCATTTCCACCATGGCTTCTTGGAACCGGTGACGTTCGGCGAAGAAGAAGCGGTCGACGGGTCGTTGCAGTCGTTGACGCAGAGGCTCGAAGAGCAGCACGATGGCCAGGGCGAAGACCACCGGGAAATAGGGTGAATCGGCGAGCTGAGTGCCCTGGAAGATGCGGTTGAACGACGCAATGCCGCCGGCGTAGAGTGCGGTCACGAGGGCGGTCGTCACCGCATAGAGCAGGCTCTTTCGGAGGATGACCCGGATGTCCAGAAGCTGGAAGCGGACGATGGCGTAGGCAAAGGTGATGGGAACCAGAACCAGGGGTACCACGCCGTAGAAAATGAACCGCTCGGTGTCGAGGAATGAGGGAAATGCCACTGCGAGGAGGATGAAAGGGACAACTCCGAACAGGGTGCCGACGAAGACCAGCCCCGCCCCGCGCCGCTGCTGAATATCAGGGAGATAGCGGGCACTCAGACCGAGGGCACCCAACCCGAGCACCATGTAACCGACCATGACCCACCAATTGGCCATGGGGGCGCCGGAGATCAGCGCCACCTGGGTGCCCGTCCACCACGAACCGGCGAGGGTTGTGACGTAGACGATGGGCGGGAGCAGATAAATGGGCACCAGACGCGGACTGAGCCGAGCGATCCATCCGATGGTGTCTGCGATGGGGTCGCGCCGCCACTCCCATACCGGTCGCGGGAAGATCAGGAAGAAGTGGAGAAACGCTGCTGGAAGAAAGAGCAGCGCCATGGTGCCCGTGGTGAGTACGAAGGTGTCGACCCACGAGTAGGACGCAGGTCGAAGACGACACACCAGAAAGAGCATGAAGAGGCTGCACATGATGTAGAAGACCCGCGCCGTCGGAAGCCGCGGTTGGCGAATGACGACGAAGGCGCCGATGCCGAAGAAGAGAAAGCCGAGCATGGCGGCATAGAGGTAGGAGGTGTCGCCGATCCGACGTCGTCCGAGTTCGACCTCGCGCTCCTTGATGCTCCCGCCTGAGCGGAACATGTAGGGCACGGATTCGCCGATGGAATGCCGGTTGAGCAGCTGCTGGGCGTGGCCGGCCGACGAGAGGATCTCACGGTCGATTCCAACGATGACATCGCCCTGGCGAATGCCGGCTCGATGGGCCCCGGATCCCGGAACCACCTTGTGCACCACGGTGGAGCCCGGAACATCAGCCTCGATGATGACCCCGTCGTACGGCCTCGGGGAAAACATGTCCGCCACCGAGAGGGCGGCCAAGAGAAAGGCCAAAGCCCCCGGCGCGAGGAGCGCGGCGAACTGACGGTGGACGCGAGACATCACCATCATGATACGCTTTCGCGGCGAAACTGTTCTTGAGAATCAATCGCGAAAGTATGTTTCACAGCTGCCGGGGCAGAAGTGTTACAACATTTGACATTCACGACGAAAAAAGCACTCTTCGATCAATCAGATCCCCCCGCCGTTTTCGAACGCCGCTGTCCTCGGTCGGCCCTGAGAGATCCGGCTTCCGGGTGGCACGTCCCTGGTCAGCCACACGTTGCCGCCGATGATCGAGCCCCGGCCGATGGTGACTCGGCCGAGGATGGTCGCACCCGAGTAGATGGTGACCTCATCCTCGATGGTAGGGTGGCGGTCGATCCCTTTGATGGGGTTGCCCTCTTCGTTGAGGGGGAAGCTCTTTGCCCCCAGCGTCACACCTTGATAGAGACGTACCCGGTCACCGATGACAGTGGTCTCGCCGACGACCACGCCGGTGCCGTGGTCGATGAAAATGCTCTCGCCGATGGTGGCGCCCGGATGGATGTCGATCCCGGTTTCGGAGTGGGCGTGCTCGGAGATGATCCGCGGAATCAGAGGCACCTCGAGCCGGTACAGTTCGTGAGCGATGCGGTGGCTGGTCAGGGCGAGAACGCCGGGGTAGCAGAAGATGGCCTCGGAGGGATCAGGCGCCGCCGGGTCGCCCTCGTAGGCTGCCACCGCGTCGAGGGCGAGCAGCCTCCGGATCTCGGGCAGACATCGGAGGAACTCGGCGGTGATCCGTTTCGCCCGCGAAAGACATGCGGCGGGGGTTCGATCGGTGTCGTCCCGTCTGCAGGCGAAACACAGGCCTCGGTGGACCTCGTCCACCATCACCAACGACACCCGATGGAGAGTGGCGCCCATGTGGTAGCTCAGGCTCTCGTCGGTGACGTCCCGGTTCCCGAAGTAACCGGGGAAGATTACCGAACGGAGAAGCTCGACGACCTTGAAGATCTCCGAGCGTGAGGGCAGCGGATGACCGCGAAAGGTTCGTCGCAGAGGTGTTGCGAGGGTGTCGCGTTGGGCGTGGAGTTGGTCCACGACCACGGGCAGGACCTCATCAATCTCACCGACCGCGTGATTGTGTGGAAACTGGTTCAAGACATCGATTTCGGCCATGGTGATGCTCCTGTGAGGTGCAACACCCGATCCGTTGAATCTAGTCCGAGTTTGTGAATTGGTGGCCCGGGGGGGGCGATCAGAATCCGCGCTTGAGGCTTCCACCCTGCTGCTTGGCGGACGCGGCCCGCTGGGCTGCGCGTTTGCGGTCGTCGGTGGCCTGGTGGCACGCTTTGTACTTCTTACCGCTGTTGCACCAACAGCGATCGTTCCGATTGAGGTTGGGAATGGGCTTTTCTTCCGGCCCCAACATCAGCCTTTTGAGGCCTGCGGCGAGATTCATGACTCGGTCCTTTCGGGTGATTGCGGTCGTCGGTTGTCGACGCTCGATCGGGACGGGACCTTAACACCCCCGGGCGGCGATTTCAAGGTTCAAGGTCGGGGAAGTCTTCGATTCCAAGGAGCTTGGCAATGAGGATGCCGATGTCTGTGTTGTCGATCACACCGCTGAAATGTTCGGCGCCGGGCCCGAATGCGAAGAGGGGAACCCACTGTGCCGTGTGGACCTCCGTGCCCCAACGCACTTCTCCGACACCGTCGTCGTAGTCACCGTCGATGATCCCGAGGCCACCGGTGTCGTGGTCGGCGGTGACCAGCACGAGGGTGTCGCCGCGAGTTTCGGCCCACTCGACTGCCAGAGCCACCGATGCGTCAAACTCGCGAACGGCGTCGACGACACCGGCAATGCTGTTCATGTGGCCGCGACTGTCGGTGACCTCGGACTCGATGATGGCGAAAAAGCCGACATCGTCTCTCGCCAAAGATTCCAGTGTGAATTGCGTTGTAATGGTCAGATCGGGTCCGTGGTCGTCAGTGGAGTCGCCACGAGGCGGGAAGAGGCCGAGGACCGGAGTCTGTGCGTGTGCGAGATCGTTTTCGCTGTGGATCACGCTGTAACCGGCCAAGGGTCCGAGCTCATCGACCCGATCAACGAGGTCCAGATACTCCCGGTCGTGTTTGGCCTTGTGGTGGCGGATCCAATTTCCGCCGATCAGGACATCGTGTCTGGTTGCGAGGATCGACGAGAAGATGTCGGCATACTGGTATCGGTCGTCGGCGTGGACGAGAAAGCCCGCGGGAGTGGCATCGGCGAGGCCGGATGTCGTGACGATCCCGGTCCTGATGCCGACAGCCTTCAGCGCCTCCATGAGCGTCCGCGGACTCCGGCCGTCGGCGAGGATGGAGATCGCCGTCTTCGGAGCCTTGAACCCCGTCGCCATCGCCGTGGCCGCAGCGGCCGAGTCGGTGGCGAGATCGTTTCCTGCATAGGTGCGGACCAGCCCGGTGATCGGGGCTGACTCGACGGCGAGTCCACCGGCGGGTCCATGAAGAATCGCGGAAGCCGCGCTTACCTGGCCGACTCCCATCCCGTCGCCGATCATGAGGATGACGTTCCGTGGCTGTGGCGCCTCGGAGAGCTCGAAATTCGTGCGGTTGTCGATGTTGATCAGGTGACCGCTCTCGGGCGTGGGAAAAGTGTGGGTCATCCCGCGCTGGGTGCGGATGATCATGTTGCCGGCGACGAGCTCCCAGGGTGCGAAGCGGGCGGCGATCAGGGCGGCCACCACAGCGCAACTCAGGGTGAGCAACCCGGAGATGAGAAACCAACGAATACCGACGGGGCGGTGGGATGACATCGAGCCTCCTGTACCGAACTCGGCGATGATACCGCGAAGTTCCGATTCCGGCCCAGGGTTTATTCGGCATTCATATCGTTGTCGTGTTCTCCGCGTTCGGCTGAATGTCCGAGTCCGCCTCCTCCGCATCGGCGTTCTCACCGAGGATCCGGTCGAAGGCCGTCAGTCCGCCCATTGCGCCGAGACCCATGGTCTCGACCGCGGTCGAGGGCACGATGATCATGGACCCCTTGTTCTTGAGGCCTTCGTAAACCATGTTCATGGCCCGCAGATGGAGCGCCGCCGGGTTTCTCTTGTAGTGCTCGGAGGCCTCGGCGAACTTCGCTGCGATCTCGGTTTCGGCGGTGGACAATATCAGTCGCGACTGGCGCTCCCGTTCCGCCTGGGCGCGTCGGCTCATGGCGTCTTCGAGGCCTTTGGGGATGATGATGTCGCGGATCTCAACCGACTGGACGGTGATGCCCCAGGCGCTGGTTTTGGCGTCGAGAACCTGCTGGATCTCGTCACCGAGCCGGTCTCGGTGGCTCAGCATTTCACCAAGCTCGTGCTTGCCGATGGAGTCGCGAAGCCCGGTCTGGGCCGACAGAGTCACGGCGTTGGCGAAGTTTTCCACCTCGAGAACGGCTTTCTCGGCGTCCCATACCATCCAGAAAGCGATGGCGTCGACATTGACCGGGACGGTGTCACTCGTCAGGGTGGTCTCCGCCGAGAAATCGGTGACCCTGATTCTCTGGTCGACATAGTTGGCGACCTTGTCGATCACCGGCAGGACGAAAAAGAGCCCCGAGCCGCGGAGACCTCGAAAACCGCCGAAACGCAGAAGAACAGCCTTCTCCCACTGATAGGCCACCTGTACGCAGGGCGCGAAAAGGCCGGCGATGATCACGGTGGCGACCAGAATCTCGCTGTTCGGTCGGTGGTGAAGATAGGTTCCCAATGCCGCGAGGGTGGTCAGGATGAGCACCGACTCCCATATCTGGGTGATTCGAAAAAGAACGGCGAGGCCCAGCGCCACCGAAATCATGGTGATGACGGTATCCAGATCAAAGGTGTGCGTCGCGAGGTAGATGGTCAGACCGGCCACACACAGCCCGACAAGAATGACGATGTTGAGCGGACCGAAACGAAAATCGGCGTGGAACGAGGTGGCGAACCGCTCGAGGGCGGTGAGTCGTGACGAGGAAGAACCGGTGTTCATGGTGAGTCCTTTCTCAGCGCCGTCGGCGCTGCTCGAGGGTTTTGACGACATCGTCAAGGGTGAATCCGTGATTCGAGGCTCGAGACAGGAAGTCCTGGCAGAGTTGCTCCAGCAGTCGCCGACGCTCGATCTGGTCGCCTTCGACCTGCTGCTGGCCGACAAAGGTCCCCGAACCCATCTGGGTCTCGACAAGACCGGTGAGTTCGAGCTCGGTGTAGGCGCGACTGACCGTGTTGGGATTGACAGAAAGATCCACCGCGAGCTGCCGCACGGTCGGAAGCCGGTCGCCCGGTTCGATGGAACCTGTGACGATGGCCGCCTTCACCTGGTCGATGATCTGGCGATAGAAGGGAACCCCGCTCTTGGGGTCAATCTGGAGCTGGATGGTCAATTCAGTTCTCCCATGGCCGGCCGATTGTATGGATGTATTATTGTCATAGTATATTAATACAATCTGAAAATCAGATTGTCAAGGGCAATCGAGAAGATTTCCGCTATCGAGTGTGTTATATGGATAAGTGTGAGGCGCCGATTCACCTCGGTCGCCCGGAGGAAACCATGTATTTCGATCCCGTGTACTTCGTCTTCATCATTCCGGCGCTGTTGCTGTCCATGTGGGCGAGCTTCAAAACCAAGTCGGCGTTCAAGAAATACTCTCGCGTGCCCACCGCCAACGGCCAGACCGGTGCCGAGGCCGCCTCGAGGTTGCTCGGATCGGCCGGGCTTCATGAGGTCAAGATCCTGCGCGCCCAGGGGATGCTCACCGATCACTACAACCCCGTCAATCGAACACTCAACCTGTCCGAGGGCGTCTTTGACTCGAGGTCGGTTGCTGCGGTCGGAGTGGCGGCGCACGAGGCCGGCCATGCCATCCAACACGCCGAACACTACAAACCGCTCGGTCTGAGGTCGATGCTGGTGCCCACCGCCAAGATCGGTTCGAGTCTCGGCTATCTGGTCATGCTCGGGGGCCTCTTCCTGTCCTCGACGAACATGGTGCTCGTCGGCGCCGTGCTTTTCTCGGCGGTGCTGCTCTTCCAGGTGGTGACCCTGCCGGTGGAGTTCGACGCGTCGAGGAGGGCCAAGGTCCTGCTGGTCGAGCACGGCATCATCTCAGGCCCCGAGCGGGACGGTGTCGACCGGGTCCTCAACGCGGCGGCTCTGACCTATGTTGCGGCTGCCGTTTCGACCCTCATGACCCTCCTCTATTTCCTCTTCAGATCCGGGTTGCTCGGCGGCCGCGACGACTGACGTCGAGTGGGCAGCGTCGATTCGGGGTGAGCAATGAGTACCGAAGGACTCCATTATCCGTGTCAGGTCACGACTCGCCCATGGCGTTGAGGCTGGGGGCATCGCTGATCCTGAGAATTCCGCTCATGACCTGGTTCATCATGCCGGATCTGTCACGACTCTTCTTCGGTTGGCTCTATCCGGAACCGTGGCGAGGCGCGCTGCAACGCGGTCAGTCGTAGAGTACGACGGCCGCACCGAACTCGGTGGTTCGTTCTTCGGCGAGCTCGAGAATACGGGTTCGTCGCTGCCACAGGGTCTTGATCTGTTTCTTGTTGATCCACGGCTTCATCACCTTCTCCAACTCGCCGCGGTCGAGGTCTGTCAGCGATGCAAGGAACGGCCGGGAGAATCTCGTCAGCGCGTCCTCGCGTCTGAGATGTGAATCCATGCGAAAGGTCCGTGACGCGTCGATCTTCCAGATGTGCCAGCTCTCGTCGACCAGGATGTTCGAGATGTTGTTGTAATCCGTGTCCCAGATCAACTGGAGAAAGACCTTGAGCGTGGAGATCTGGTTGTTCCACGCCCTCATATCTGGTGGGGACAGGTTCTCTTTCTTCTTTCGCTCCCACTCGGTCATCGCTCCGTTGACCCACATCTGGAGGGATCCCCATTCGCGTCCGATCTTTCGCTCGACGGTGGGTGGAACGATTCCGAGCCCGAGGAGTTTGTCGAGCTCGTAGGCGGCGATCTCGTGCCCGTAGCAGTCCTTGAGGTAGAGGAGCATGCGTCCATCGGCGGCCTTGATCTTGGGGTGGATCTCATCGATGTCCTTGAAGACCGCCGACAGGGTGAGCTTCCCGTCGGTGAGGGTCGCTTTTCGGGGTTTGGTGACGCCCCGGTTGGGGTACTCGTCGAGGCTCACGACTGTGGCCTCCCGGAGAAAAGTCTCGGCCGCTTCGCCCGTCAGGGCCAGCGCGGGAGCGGGAGCTTCCTCCGCCGAGCACTGCAGCGCGAGGATCGTCAAGGTGATTGCCAATCCACGGAACATGGTGGGTCTCCCGATCACTCCCGCGGGAGTCTTTGCACGAGGCCTGTCGTGGCTTTCCGGAGTTCCCTGCCGACCACCTCTTCGGCGTTGAGCTGGGTGTACTCGACCTTGACGGTGACCGGTTTGGCCATGGGTCGGCCCGACTCGAGGTCCACGAGACGCATGTTGACGCGGGCCTGGTACACGACGTCGCGTTGACCCATATAGGTGATCATTCGATCGCCGAGGTACTCCACGCGAAGCGGAACAAAAAAGCGCGCAAAGGGCCGGAGGGCGGCCCGGACCTGTTCGGGGCTCGGTCTGGATTCGGTGTTGGTGAAGCCCTC
>JARFRM010000282.1 GCA_029287235.1 Thermoanaerobaculales bacterium | reverse complement strand
GGTGAGATCGGCGCCGAAGCCCATCATCTTCTGATTCAACCGCTCGGCGATCACATCGTCGAGACCGACGAACGCACCGCCGCAGATGAACAGAATATTGGTGGTATCGATCTGGATGAACTCCTGATGGGGGTGCTTTCGCCCGCCCTGTGGCGGGACGTTGGCGACGGTCCCCTCGAGGATCTTGAGCAGCGCCTGCTGCACCCCCTCGCCCGACACGTCGCGGGTGATGGAGGGATTCTCGGCTTTGCGGGCCACCTTGTCGATCTCGTCGATGTAGACGATGCCGCGCTCGGCCGCCTCGCGATCGCCGTTGGCCGACTGATAGAGCCGGAGGAGGATGTTCTCCACATCCTCCCCGACATAACCGGCCTCGGTGAGGGTGGTGGCATCGACAATGGTGAAGGGTACCTGAAGCTGTCGTGCCAGTGTCTGGGCGAGAAGAGTCTTGCCGGTTCCGGTGGGTCCGATGAGGAGGATGTTGGACTTGGCGAGCTCAACGTCGCTGCTGCCCCGACCCCGTTGGTACTCGATCCGCCGGTAGTGGTTGTACACCGCCACCGCGAGCTTTTTCTTGGCCATCTCCTGGCCGATGACATATTCGTCGATGAACGCCTTGATTTCGGGCGGTTTGGCGAGAACCTGCTGGCGGGCCTTGGCTTCGTGGACCCGATCCTCGGCGATGATATCGAGACAGACCTCAACACACTCGTTGCAAATGTACACGGTGGGTCCGGCGATGAGCTTGCGCACTTCGTGCTGACTTTTGCCGCAGAAGCTGCACCGAAGTACGTCACCGTCTCGATTCGACATCCATCCTCCTCGCTACATTGTATCCCATTTCCGGTCTACTCTCTGGAAACAATGATCTTGTCGATGAGACCGTAGTCCTTGGCCGCATCCGCCTCAAGAATAAAATCACGTTCGGTATCGATATTGATCTTGTCCATGGGCTGACCCGTATGGCCGGCGAGGATCTCGTTGAGCCGTTCGCGAAGCCGCATGATGTCCTTGGCGTGGATGTCGATGTCCGTCGCCTGGCCCTGGAGGCCCGACATCAGGGGCTGATGGAGCAGGACCCGGCTGTGGGGCAGGGCGTATCTTTTTTCCGTTGCACCACCGGCGAGCAGGATGGCGCCCATGGAGGCGGCCTGACCGAGGGCGATGGTCGCCACATCGGGTTTGACGTATTGCATGGTGTCGTAGATGGCCAACCCGGCGGTGATGGATCCACCGGGCGTGTTGATGTAGAGGTAGATATCCTTCTCGGGGTTCTCCGCCTCGAGGAAGAGCATCTGCGCGATGACCACCGACGCGACCTGATCGTCGATGGCCGATCCCAGGAAGATGACATTGTCCTTGAGGAGGCGCGAGTAAATGTCATATGCACGTTCACCACGGCTCGTCTGCTCGACAACGACTGGGACCAACATCAATCCACCTCCCCGCCAGCTTGGCGGATCATTTCATCAACCACCGAGGTCAATCGCGCGGCATGACGGATCGACTCGAGTTTTTCTTCCGCGACGAGGTTGGCCTTGTGTTCGGCCGGTGGAATCCCGAGCTGAGACGCCTCGGCCGCGATGTAGGCATCGACCTCGGTTTCGGGAACCGGCGTCTCCCATTTCATGGCCAACTGCTCGAGAACGAGATTGTCGGCGACGTGGCGACGGGCGGCCGGCTCGGCCTTGGCCGAGAGTTCCTGCCAGTCGAAATTGCCGTCTTGGGGACCCGCGCCCCGCATCGCCATTTCGTAGGCGAAACGGTTGACACGTTCATTGACTGCATTCTGGACGAGGGATGACGGAAGAGCGTTGAGGTCGATCTCCGCGGACAACTGGTCGAGCAAGGACCGGCGCCACTCATCCCGCCGCTCGCTGTGCTTGCGCCGCTCGATCGCCTCGCGAACCCGCTCCTCGAGCTCGGCGAGGTCCTCGAGGCCGAGGGTCTTGGCGAGTTCGTCGTCGATCTCGGGCAAGACCTTGGTCTTGAGAGCTTTGACCTTGATGGTGTAGTTGACGGTCTTGCCGGCGCGCTCTTTGCTCTCGTCGTCTTCGGGAAAGACCTTGGAGGCAACCCGTTCGTCACCGGTCCTGGCCCCCTGAAGCGCCTCGCTGACCTCCGGCGGCAGGTTGTCGGCGCCTAGGACAAAACGTGCATCGTTCTCTTCGTAGGGATCCTGATCGGAGTCTTCCATCAGACCGACAAGATCCGCCTCGATGAGCATTCCATCGGAGGCTTCCTCATCCTCAGCGGGCTCCCACTGAGCCTGTTGCTCCTGGAGCTGCTCGAGCTCGGTTTTCACCTCGGCGTCGGCCACCTCGAGGGACACCTCCGGCAGCTTCGCCTTGGCGAGATCGGGAAGCTCGTATTTCGGCCGCACCTCGAACTCGGCGACAAGCTCGAAAGAGCCGTCGTCAACAAACTTGAGATCGCTCACCTGGGGCATGGTGAGGGGCTGAAGTTCTTTCTCCGCCTCCATCACCTCTTTCCACACAAGCTGGCTGAGTTGTTCCTTGAGCTCGGCTTCGATGTCATCGGCAAATCGGGCCCGGATCAATGACTCCGGCGCCCTCCCGTCGCGAAAACCGGGAAGCTTGGCTCGACCCCTGATGGAGCGGACGATGGACTGCCGCTCTCGGTCAACGATCTCGGTTTGGAGGCTGCCTGCAACCTCGAGTTTGTGGTTGGCTTGCTCGGTCAATTTGTATGTCATGAATTCTCTCCGGCTGGTGCGAAAGGGGGGAATCGAACCCCCACGGGGTGTCCCCCACGAGATCCTAAATCTCGCGCGTCTACCGGTTCCGCCACTTTCGCGCGGATGAAAGGAAATGGTGAGCCGTGGAGGAATCGAACCTCCAACCTAGTGATTAAGAGTCACTTGCTCTGCCAATTGAGCTAACGGCCCACGGCGACGCGCACTCTACCTCAAAAAGGCCCGAGGGGCAAGATCTCAGCCCCATCCATCTGTTGCTCGTGACTCGTTGCTCGTGACTCGTCATCGCAGAGATTCGTTCTCCGGTTAGGTGGCGAACCACTTGGAGTCTGCAACGCATAGATGGTGGATGGATTTCGGAGCGTCATTTGTGGCCGTTTTTCACCTGTTTCGCCGGTTCATACTGGTGGTATGGGCCAAGAAACAGGCGAAAAACGGTCCAAATGCCGCCCGAAAGGCGCCGCCGATTCTATGCGGTGCAGGCTCCTAGCAACGAGAAACAGCGTTCAGCCGCCGGCGGCAACTGGGCGCTACCGGTGGACGAGGTGTTTGATTTCCGACTGGCCGAGATCCGACTCAGCGGTGATGATCACCGCCGAGGTCCCACCACTGAATTCCGGCAACGGTGCCGCGGCGCAGAAGACTCCCTCGTCATCGGTCTCGCCCTCGGCGAGAACCAACCGTCGGGGTTCCGACGTCGATTTGAAGAGCACCGTAATCCGGACGCCGGGCTGAACCGTGTTCGACTGCGAATCCACCGCGGAGATTTCGACATCGGCATCGCGCCCATAGGTAAAGTCGTGCCGGCCGACCGCGCGGAGGACGAGATGAGCCCGCCCTCGTTGGGCCTCGAGGTAATCGAGGATCACCTGGTCGAGGGTCGGTTCTTCGCCGTCTTCGGCTCCGACGCCATCGGTGGGGATCGGCAGTTCATCGTCGTCGCGTGAAGTGTGAGTGTCATCTTCATCGCCGACCTGCTCCGGACCCTCGTTCAGTTCCGCCAGGCGGCCACGTCGAATGGCCTCGGAAATCGCGTGATGCTGCCGTTCCATCAGCGCCGCGATGGCATCATTCTCGACCTTCTCCTTGACGAGGTCGTGGTACGAGGTCCGTCTCGAATACAGGATCTCGCCGCGAGCGTAGACCAGGCTCTCGACAACGGGGTTGGCACGCCCTTTGTCCTCGGTTTGCACGTGATACGTCGTACCAGCGTGTTCGATATCCGTGTTGTAACCAGTCAGCACCACCGGTCCGGCTCCATCCAATAAAGCAGAACCCAGGCTACCCCCTCGGCGATAGATGGTCAATGCGCCATTGTCTGCGGTGGGCGCGGGGCGGACTTCGTTCCTCGGTTTCCGGACGGGCACGGACCTTGGCGCCGGGTCTCGTTGAGTCCGGCGGGGTAGTTTCCCGAGAACGCAGAACTTGACAGTTATGCCACCGTTGACGACCCACGTCGACACACCATCGAGAAATGGACGGAGCTCCACCGGGTCTACAATACCCCCATGGCCACTCTCTCCATTCTCTTCATCTGCATCGGCAACACCTGCCGCTCCCCGATGGCGGAAGCCATCGCCCGTGGACTTGGCGAAGATCGAGTGCGGGCGTCATCCGCCGGCATCATGCCGTTCGGACGAATCGTCCCCTCCACCGCAGAAGCCCTGGAAGCGCTCGGCTACGACCCCCGGGGGCTTGAGTCAAAGGGGCTGGACGAAATCGACCTCGGAGACTTCGACATCATCGTTTCACTGCTCGGCCCCTCCGGTCTGAGCTATCTCCCATCAACCCTGGGAGCACAGCTCGAATCCTGGTCGGTCAGGGATCCCTACGGCGAGGACGATGATGTCTACCTGGTCGTCGCCCGTGAGCTCGAACGCCGGATTCGCGAGCTGCTCACCGATCAGGAGACGCGGGAACTCCCGCTGGTTTGAGGGGTCACACTCTGAGAGGGTCGCGTGGGTCGTGAGTCTGAGGCCGCACAATGCAGTCACGGGTTTCGTTTTCGGGAGATGGTCTCGTCGACTTCAATGAGCATCCCTACGAAGTCGCCATTCTGTCCCGAGAACGATGGAACGACTTGGTTCTCACGGCCGACGACCTACGACCGGCTGGTTCTCGTCGAGGAAAGGGGGGTCCCGCTCGGGGAACCATGTCAAACTTGAAACGTGGTATTCGACGAGATCTACGAACGCTTTCGGCGGCCGATCTGGCGCCTGGCTCGACGGATGACCGAGAACGATGAAGAGGCCTTTGATGCAAGCCAGGAGATCTTTCTTCGGGTGTGGAGGGGCCTCGCCGGTTTCCGCGGCGAGGCCAAGCTCTCCACCTGGGTGTTTCAGATTGCCTGGAACTACCTTCGTGGCTTTCACCGACGGCGCGGGAGGCATCTCAAGGCGGTGGTTGACACGTCCGAGGAAATCGTCGCTCGAACCCCGGATCCGGCGCCCGGTCCGGAACGAAGGGCGTTGTCATCGGATCTCCTCGATCGCGTCGCCGCGGCCATGGACGAACTTCCCGAACACTATCGGATCGTCGTGTGGCTGCGCGATGGTGAGGATCTCAACTACTCGGAAATCGCGGAGGTGCTCGATGTTCCCATCGGCACCGTTCGGTCGCGGCTGGCGCGGGCGAGAGCGCTGCTTAAGAAGGCGGTGGGGCTGTGATGGATAAGACACTCCGGGAGCTCGTGAGCCGCCGCCTCGACGGCGACCTGGACGAGGCGGAGGCCACCCGTCTCGACGAGCGAGCACGCTCCGATGCCGAGCTGGCGGCCGAAATCGCCGCCGGTCGTGAATTGCGGCAGGCGGTGGCGGCACTGGCCGATCGCATGGAGCCACCGGAAACTCTGGACAGGGTGATGGACCCTCTCCGAAGGAGCGCCCCGGTTCCGGCGCGGCGGGTCCGCCCGGTCTATCGCTGGCTGGGAGCGGCTGCGGTGGTGGTTCTCGGGGTCACGGTGGCGGTGGATGTGGCCCGGCGGAATCCCGAGCCGACCCTGAGTCGACCCTCCCCGCAGCGAGAAAGTCCAGTTCGGGAACGTGAGGAGATTTTCGAGCTTGCTCCGCTTCCCACGGCAAACCCCGACGAAAGCCGCCCCCTCGGCGCGACGGACCGGTTGCTCGAAGAGGAGCCGGTGCCCCCCGCCGCTCCCGAGCCGGCTCCTCTCGAGGTGATGGGGCCGTTGCCTACGCACGAGTCGGCGGTGGTCGCGGATCAAGCCCCTCGATCGTCCGGCGACGCGCCTGCCCCCGACGGCGAGGTCGTGGAGAAGACGGTTCTGCCCTCGCGGCCCGCACCGGTGAAGAAGACGGCTCGCGCGCATTCCGGAGCCCTGGCGGGGACCGCGTCAACCGCGCCACAAGAGGCCCGGCTGCTGTCACAAGCGGACAAGGACCGGGAAGGAAAGTCCAGCACTCCGGACGCCGGCAAGGCGTATCGAGACAAGGCCGACGGTGGGCGCCAGGTGCCGATGGCGCCCGTTGTGCTCTATGTTGATGGGCTCGCGGTCTGGTCCGACAGCACCGGGGCGTGTGCGGTCGGGGTGTGGCCGGTGCGGATCGAAGTGCGCGATGGCGAGGTGGTTTCGTGGGAGCCCGTCCTCGGTGAGATCGGGGACGAAACCGGTGATCAGGGCGAGGGCTGTCAGCCGGAAACGCTTGTCGGTTCGATCGTCGCCGATGTCGGCGACGGTGTCCATCTCGCCGAGATCGTCGTTGGTGATAGCTCTCCATGACACAAGGCGCGGCCTCAGCCGCGCCCTGGCTGTCTCTCCTGTCTTGGCCGCAGCCTCACTTGAAGGCGGCAAGTCCCTCCTGAACGTTGTCCAAGACATCGAAAACGGTGATGAGCTGCGTCACGTGCAGAATGTCGTTGATCTTCGGGGAAAGACGAAGCAGTTTGAGTTGACCGCCCCGCTTGGTGACGGTGGTGTAGCAGGCCACCATTTCGCCGATGCCCGACGAATCAATGGCGGTCACACCCGCCAGATCGATGAGGATGTTGTTCTGGCCCTCTTCGAGCGAGCCGTCAACCAGCTCGCGGAGTTTGACATCGCCACTCCCGATCGTGATCTTTCCTGACAGTTCGATGATCCGAACATCATCGACATCGCGGATCTCACTCTTCATTGATTGAACTCCTTGTCTCGGCCCCGAGGCGCCGGGTCATCTCGACCACCGTGCCACCACCCGGCGCGCGGCTGAACTCCACACGGGTCATGAATTGTCGCATGTAGAAGATACCGCGTCCGCTCGGTCGCAGCAAATAACCGGGATCTGTGGGATCGGGGACCGTGTCGAGATCGAAACCCTCCCCCTGGTCCTCGACCCGTATTCTCACCTCCCCGGAGTGGACTCGAAAGTCGATGATGACCGTTTTCTCAGGATCCTGCTTGTTGCCGTGCCGTATGGCGTTGGCCGTGGCCTCGCGCAGGGCGGTCACAATCCAGTAGCTGTCGTCACCGGAGAACCCGGCGTCTTCGCAAAGATCAATCAGGGCCCTTTCGGCGATCTCGATATTCTCGAATCGACTCGACAGTACGAGGTGGGCGTGAAGCGGTCCGTCAGCCGGAATCGGAGTCGGATGGGAGGGATCCGAGCGTGCCCTCACTCGTCGTCGACGTCGTCGTCGCCCGGTTCGACCATCTGCAGAATCCATCGGTGGAAACTCTCCTCCGCGGTCGAGACCGGGAGGGCGAGAATTTCCGGCAACTCATAGGAATGGAACTCGCGGATGGCCTTTGACACCCGCTCGAAGAGCCGTTCCGGCGTCTTGATCAAGAGGAGGTACTCGGTGTCTTCGCAGATTTTTCCCTTCCAGCGGTAGATGGAACGAAGGCAGGGAACGATGTTGACGCAGGTGGCGAGTCGGCGAGCGATGAGCTCCTCGGAGATCTCTACCGCCTGCTGCTCGGTGCCCACCGAGGTCATGACCACAGTGATGTCTTCGAGACGCGTCATGTCGGCACGCTATCGAAGTCGGCTCCCACAGTCAAGGTACGGCGCGGCCGAGCCCGCAGTTATCACCGGTTTTCGTTGCGAGAGCGGCGGCGCGCGATATGGCTCAGTATCTCCGAAGGAGACCGACCACGATCCCCTGAACGGTGACGGAGTCGGCAGCGACCACGATGGGCGCCATCTCGGAATTGGCCGGTTGAAGCTTGATGGTGCCCGGTGCCTGGCGAAAGATCCTCTTGAGAGTGACCTCGCCATCGACCATGGCCACCACCATGTCCCCGTCGTTGGCCTCTGCCGTGGATTGCACAACCACCAGATCGCCGTCGTGAATGCCGTCCTCGATCATGGATTCCCCGCGAACCTTGAGGACGAAATTCTCGCCCGCCCGCACGAAGTCCGGCGGCACCGAAACGGGCTCGGGGTCCGGGATCGATTCGATGGGCGAGCCGGCCGCGACCAATCCCAACAGCGGAAGCTCGATTTCAGACGGGCCGTCGGTCGGCGGACGGTGGGCGAGAACCAAGCCCCGTTTCTGGTGCTTCTCGCGCCTCAGGAATCCTTTGTTCTCGAGCAACGCGATGTGTTTCTGAGCGCTTGCGGTGGAGGCAAACCCGAACTTCTCTGAGATCTCGCGAAGAGTGGGAGCGACCCCTCTCTGTTCGAGATTTTTCTCGATAAAGGCGAGGACGTCTCGTTGGCGCTCGGTGAGGTAGGTCATCTTCGCTCTCCCGATCTCATGGTAGGTGACAATAAGGCATAAGTCAAAACAATTCCACAGAACGGCACACCCATGTGTGCCGTTCTGTGGAATTGCTGATGGTCGGGGCGAGTGGACTTGAACCACCGGCCTCACGGTCCCGAACCGTGCGCTCTACCAGACTGAGCTACGCCCCGACGGGGCGGAAGTCTAACCGAAGCCGACGTGAAACGCAATTGTCTTTTGACGCAGGATTTGACACGTTCCCCGCGGTATCGGTACGGTTTTCCTCAAAGAACGCTCGAGGGAGGTTCATGGCGACACCACGGGCACAGTGGAGCGGACGACTGGGTTTTGTGCTCGCAGCCGCCGGCAGCGCTATCGGGCTCGGTAATCTCTGGAAGTTCCCCTACATCACCCTCGAGAATCAAGGCGGCGCGTTTGTCCTCGTCTATCTCGCAGCCATCGCCGTTGTCGGCGCCCCGATCATGGCCGCCGAAATCATCCTCGGTCGCAGAAGCCGACGGAATCCGGTCGGTGCGTTCGGCCTCCTGAGCGAAGGAAAGCCCGGGGGCCGAGCGTGGAAGGGTGTCGGTTACCTCGGTGTCGTCGCCGGATTCGTCATCCTCTCGTACTACAGCATGATTGCGGGTTGGACCATCCGCTACATCCTCCTGGCCTTCTCCGGCTCTCTGGGCGAGCTCGCCCACAGCCCGGAATCACTCGAGGCCTTCTTCGGCAGCTTTCTCGCAAATCCGGGGGCGCAGGTCCTTTTTCACACTCTCTTCATGGGCGCGACCGTCGCAGTGGTCTTTTTCGGGGTGGGCAGAGGAATCGAGCGCGCGGCCAAGCTGTTGATGCCCATCCTGTTCGTCATTCTGATGATCTTAGCCGTCTATTCAATCACCACACCGGGGTTCGGGCGTGCCCTGAGCTTTCTTTTTCGGCCGAACTTCGCAGACCTCTCGGCGAGCAGTGTGCTCGAGGCTCTGGGACATTCGTTCTTCACCCTCAGCCTCGGACTCGGCTCCATGTTGACCTATGGCAGCTACATGCGGCGGCGCGACTCCATCCCCCGTTCGACCCTCACCATCTGTGCCCTCGACACGCTCATTGCCATCATGGCGTGTCTGATCATGTTCTCCATCATCTTCAGCTTCGACTTCGAGGTCAGCAAGAGCTCCACCATCCTCTTCACGACCATCCCGGTGATCTTCTTCAAGCTCCCCGGCGGTGCCGTGATCTGCGGGCTCTTCTATCTGCTGGTGTCGTTCGCCGCCCTTTCGAGCACCATCAGCATTCTCGAAGTCGTGGCGAGCTTCGCCATCGACGAACTCGGGTGGCATCGACGTCGGGCCGCGGTGACCACCGGGGTCGCGATCTGGCTCTTCGGGATCCTGTCCGCCTTGAGCGTCGGTGGGGTTCAGACCCTGTCGTCGTTCAACCCCATCGGAAGGCCGTCGACATTGGGGGTCTTCGGCACCCTCGACTACCTCGCCAGCAACTGGTTCCTCCCCGTGGGGGGTCTTTTCATCGCCCTCTTCACCGGGTGGATTCTGACGCGTGAGGAGACTCGGGACGAACTGGAAGAGGGCAACGGCCGCCTCGGATGGTCCTTCGGGATCTGGCGGTTCATGCTCCGATTCGCGGCACCCGCCGCCGTCGGCGCGATCATCGTCAGCGTTCTTCTCGGCGCGGAGTATCAGTGAGCGTTTCTGGTCGCTCGTTGCTCGTCGCGCACCGGACCTCATCACCGCTTTCCCGCGATGACGAGTCACCAGTAACGAGGAACGAGACGGCAAGAGAAAAACGGCGCCCCGAAGGGCGCCGTTGGAGTTTCTCTCTGTCGGCCGAGGTTAGTGAACCGTCTCTCCCGACGCGACCTCGATCTCGGTCTCGGCCAGACGCACCGCGGATGTGAGTTCGTCGAGCTCCTCGGCCGTGGCGTTCTTGAGCTTCTCCTGGGCAGCCTCGAGATGGCTCTTGGAGGCGACAACGTCGATGTCTTCGGGCGCCTCGGCAACCGTGGCGAGGATGGTGACGCGGTCCGGCAGGACCTCGGCGAATCCACCCTGCACGGCGTACTTACTCACCGTGGATCCTTCGAAGTAGGTCAGCGGGCCCGCCGCAAGGGACGTCAGGAGTGGGATGTGACCGGGCAGTACGCCCATCTCTCCGAGGGCGCCCGGGAGACGCACCTCGTCCACCTCCACCTCCACCACGCGGCGGCTGGGAGTGACAATCTCGAGGTGCAGACGATCGGCCATCTCAATCCTCCGCCTTCATTTTCTCGGCCTTCTCGATGGCCTCCTCGATGCCGCCCACGTAAAGAAAGGCCTGTTCGGGGAGCTCGTCGAGCTCGCCGGCGCAGAGGCTCTTGAAGCCCTTGATGGTGTCTTCGACCTTGACGTAGCGGCCCTTCATCCCGGTGAACTGCTCGGCGACGTGGAAGGGCTGCGACAGGAAGCGTTGGATCTTGCGGGCACGGGCAACGGTGAGCTTGTCCTCTTCCGAGAGCTCATCGATGCCGAGGATCGCGATGATGTCCTGGAGGTCCTTGTAGCGCTGGAGGATCCGCTGGGTTTCGCGGGCCACCATATAGTGCTCGTCACCGATGATCAGGGGATCGAGGATGCGCGAGGTCGAGGCCAACGGATCGACCGCCGGGTAGATGCCGAGAGCCGCGATCTGACGCGACAACACCGAGGTGGCGTCGAGGTGGGCGAACGCCGCCGCCGGCGCCGGGTCGGTGAGGTCGTCGGCGGGGACATAGATCGCCTGCACCGAGGTCACCGAACCGCTCTTGGTCGAGGTGATCCGCTCCTGCAATTCGCCCATCTCGGTGGCGAGGTTGGGTTGGTATCCAACCGCCGACGGCATCCGGCCGAGCAGCGCGGAGACCTCGGAGCCGGCCTGGGTGAACCGGAAGATGTTGTCGATGAAGAGCAACACATCCTGACCCTCGGAGTCACGGAAGTGCTCGGCGACTGTCAGACCGGTGAGCCCGACCCGGAGACGCGCGCCGGGAGGCTCGGTCATCTGACCGTAGATCAGCGAGGCCTTGGAATCTTCCCAGCTGTCCGGGTTGATGACACCGGCCTCGGTCATCTCGAGCCAGAGATCGTTGCCCTCGCGGGTCCGCTCACCGACCCCGGCGAAGACCGAAAAACCACCGTGCTGGAGCGCCACGTTGTTGATGAGCTCCATGATGATGACGGTCTTGCCGACACCCGCGCCGCCGAAGAGACCGGTCTTGCCGCCCTTGGTGTAGGGCTCGAGCAGATCGACGACCTTGATCCCGGTCTCGAACATCTCGGTCTCGGTCGACTGTTCCTCGAGCGCCGGCGCGGTGCGGTGGATGGGCATGCGTTTCTCGGAGTTGACCGCGCCCTTGCCGTCCACCGGTTGGCCGAGGACCCCGAGCACGCGGCCCAGGGTCTCGCGTCCCACCGGCACAGAAATTGGACCCATGAGGTCGATCGCGGTCATTCCGCGGACCATTCCCTCGGTGGGCTGCATGGCGATGCAGCGGGCGCGGCTCTCGCCGAGGTGCTGGGCGACCTCGAGGGTCACGTCCATGTCCCCGATACCGAGAGTGCCGTCATCTTTGATTCGGACGGCGTTGAAGATGGCGGGGAGGTGTTGGTCCGGAAACTCCACGTCCACCACCGGACCAATGACTTGAACGACGCGTCCTTCGACCTGCTGAGTCATAAATCTCTCCTAGTCAGTCACCGAGCGCCTGGGCGCCCGAAACGATCTCGATCAACTCCTTGGTGATGGCGGCCTGGCGGGTGCGGTTGTAGAGCATCGTCAGGGCGTCAATCATCTCACCAGCGTTCTTGGTGGCGGCCCCCATGGAGGTCATCCGGGACGCCTGCTCGGCGGCAACCGAGTCGTAGAGCACCCGCTGGACCTCGGTCTCCACATAGGCCGGCAACAGTGAGGCCAGCAAACCGACTGCATCGGGCTCGTAGAGGTAGTCGGTTCCAGCCTCATCGGCGTCCGCGGCAGCCTCGGGCGGCTCGATGGGCAGCAGCTGCTCGAACGTGATCTCCTGACGGAGAACGCTGACGAACTTGTTATAGACCAGCCAGACTTCATCCACCTGGCCCGAGGTGAAGGCCTTCATGAACATGGCGCCGAGCCGCGGACCGTCGGCTGCGGTGAGCTGGCTCATGGTCTCGCGCTCTTGATGGGCGACGGAAAATTCACGGACCCGGAAGAAGTCCGACGCCTTGCGGCCGATGGCGATAACCTCAACATCGGCCCACCGCCCCGTTTTGAGGTCCTTCTCGACCTGCCGAAGCATGTTGGCGTTGAAGGAACCGCAGAGCCCCTTATCCGACGACACGACCACCAACCATACCCGGCCGCTTTCGCGCCGCTCGAGCAGCGGGTGGCTCTCCTCGGTCCGTCCGGCGACGTTGGCCAACACCTTCGAGAGGGTGTCGGCGTAGGGCCGGGCGTTGGTCACCGCCTCCTGCGCACGCCGCAGTTTGGCCGCAGCCACCATCTTCATCGCCTTGGTGATCTGCTGCGTTCCCTTGACGGAGCGGATTCGACGGGTGAGATCCCTGGTGCTAGGCAACGCTTGCCTCCGGGTGTTCCTTCAGGAACAGATCCGCGGCCTTTTGGATGACGATGCCGAGCTTTTCGGCACTCTCGTCATCCAGCTTCCCGGTGGACACGATGGTCTCCAGGAGATCGGCCCCCTCGGCTTCGACAAACCGGTGCATGTGGGGTTCGAACGCGCCGATGGCCGAGACCTTGAGCTTGTCCATATAGCCCTTGGTGCCGGCAAACATGGACACGATCTGAAGGCCGATGGGTAACGGCACGAACTGGCCCTGCTTGAGAATCTCGAGCAGCCGCTCGCCTCGTGCGAGCTGGCGCTGGGTCGCCTTGTCGAGATCGGACCCGAACTGAGCAAAGGCCGCGAGTTCGCGGAACTGGGCAAGCTCGAGTCGGAGCGAACCGGCGAGCTTCTTCATGGCGCTGATTTGCGCGTTGCCGCCGACGCGGCTGACCGAGAGACCGACGTTCACCGCCGGCCGCTGGCCGGCAAAGAAGAGGTCACCCTCGAGATAAATCTGACCGTCGGTGATGGAGATGACGTTGGTCGGAATATAGGCCGAAACGTCACCCATCTGGGTTTCGATCACGGGCAGCGCCGTCAGGCTGCCGCCGCCGAGGTCGTCGTTGAGCTTGGCGGCACGCTCGAGCAGCCGAGAGTGGAGATAGAAGACATCGCCCGGGTAGGCTTCGCGGCCCGGCGGACGGCGGAGCAGGAGCGAGATCTCGCGGTAGGCCTGGGCGTGCTTGGTGAGGTCGTCGTAGAAGCACACCGCATGCTGGCCGTTGAGCATGAAGTATTCGCCGAGTGCAGCGCCGGCGTAGGGCGCGAGGTATTGCAACGGCGCCGGCTCGGAGGCGGTCGCCGAAACCACGATCGTGTGATCCATGGCGCCGTGTTTCTCTAGCGCGGCGATCACCTGAGCCACGGTGGAGGCCTTCTGGCCGATGGCGACATAGATGCAGATGTTGCCGGTGCCCTTCTGGTTGACGATGGAGTCGAGGATCACCGCGGTCTTGCCGGTTTGCCGGTCGCCGATGATGAGCTCGCGCTGGCCGCGACCGATGGGGATCATCGAGTCGATCGCCTTGATGCCGGTCTGCATCGGCTCCTTCACGGGCTGGCGGGCGACGACGCCGGGAGCGGTGCGTTCGAGCGGATAGCGCTCGGACGACGCCACCGGGCCTTTGCCGTCAAGGGGGCGACCGAGGGGATCGACCACGCGGCCGACCATTTCGGGCCCCACCGGGATGTCGAGAATCCGCTTGGTGCGGCGAACCTCGTCACCCTCTTTGATGTGGTGGACTTCTCCCATGAGCACGGCGCCGACGTTGTCGTCCTCGAGGTTGAGAGCGAGGCCGTAGACGTCGTGGGGAAGCTCGAGGAGCTCTCCCATCATGACCCCATCGAGGCCGTAGACACGGGCGATGCCATCGCCGACGGAGATGACCGTTCCCACCTCCGACATGTCGATCGTGGTTTCCTGGCCTTCGATCTGGCGCCGGATGATGTCGGCGATTTCGGCGGCTTTGATCTGCATATTGCTACCCCTGTTCGATGACGGTTTGCCGGCTCAGTCGATCCACCTGTCCGACGAGAGACCCGTCGAAGACCTTGGAACCAACCTGGACCTTGAAGCCGGCGAGAAGCTCCGGGTTGTGGACGAAATCGGCGACCACGGTGGCCCCCATCACGGCGCTCATGACCTCGACGATCCGACGACGGTCGGCCTCGTCGTAGGTTGTGGCAAGCTCGACCCGGGCCCGGGTCCGACCGAGCTCGCGATCGACCTGGGCCCGAAAGGCATTGGCGATATCGCGCATGTGCTGCATGCGGTAGTGGCGTTGGACGACATGGATGAACCGGCGCACCGGTTGGGTGATCCCCAGGTTGTCGAGAACCTGGTCGAGGATCACGGTCTTGGTCTCGGTGTCCACCGTCGGTGTGACCAGCACGCGCTCGAAGTCGGGAACCGCCTCGAGAGCGGAGGCGACCGCTTCGAGTTCTTCGGTCACCTCTTCCCTGCGCTCCGGGCACTGGTCCCGAACCACCTCGATGAGCGCCTTGGCGTACGGCAGTGCTCTGAATCGAGACATGGTCACTCCTTTTCCGGGAGACTCTCGAGGGCGCCGAGACTGCGTGTCAGCACGCGCTCCTGGTCGTCATCTGTCATGGTCTTGGCCAACAACTCCTTGGTCAACTGCGCGGTCAGCTCCGCGGTGTCCCGGGCGAGCTGTTCACGGGTCTCGGCCTGGCGACGCGCGATCTGATCATCGACCCGGCGCATGAATCGGGCCTCGTCCTCACGCGCCTGAGCGTCGATCTTTTCGGCCGCGGCCAATCCCTGCGCCTCGGCGCGGGTCTGCATCTCCTTGACCTCGGTCTCGACCTTGTCGAGGCGATCGCGAACCTCCGCGCGAAGCTTCTCGGCTTCGGCCAGTTTGTCTTGAGCCTGGACGAGCTCGGATGTGATGTCCTCGCCCCGGCTCTCGAGCGACGCGTTGATCGGTTTGCCGACAAAGCGGTGCAGAAGATAGAGGAAGAGGGTGAGGTTGGCGGCCAGAAGGAGCCGTTTCACCGCTCCGGGCAGAAACGTGGGGTCATGTGGTTCGGCGATGAGAAACGCGAGGATGGCGAAAACGACAAAGGCCAGAACCCAGAAGAGCTTGTCTTTCACTGGGAAACCTCCCTGCCGAGGAGCTGACTGGCGAACACCCGAGCCAGCTCACGGGCGCGCGTTTGAAGATCTGTGCGCGCGGCCGAGGCTTCGGTCTCCAAGATCCCCATGGCCTCGTCGAGGCGCCCGTCGGCCAGCTGCCGAGCCGTGGTGAGGGTCGCCTGACGCCGATCAAGCGCCTGCTGCTGGTGGTCGTTTCGAACCTTGGCGGCCGCTTTTGCGGCTTCTTCGAGCTCAGATTCGAGCCGGGCGGTCTCATCCAGGTACTCCTGGTGTTTCGACTGCCACTCGCTCTCGGCGCCTTCAATCCGGCTGCGCCGTTCTGAAAGAACCGCACCCACCGGTTTGAGAAGAAACTTCTGGATCAACCAAAAGGTCAACCAGAAACACACCATGACGATAATCAGCGAAAAATTCGGAGGTTGCATCCGCGGCTCCTGGCCTTGGCACTCCCGCCTCTTTGCAGGGCGACTCAAACTACCGCAAACACTGTGAAGGAGTCAAGAATTTTATTTCACAAGGTCCGTTTTCTTTGGCTTTCTTCCCGGATTTCGATGAATTTTCACGGACTCGAGACTTGGGATCAAAATGCGGGATGGGGCCGAGAAAACAGTGCTCGTACCCGCGGCAACGGCAACGCCAACGAAGAACAGCCCACACCTACCGGTTGTTTTCACTGGGATTCCTGACGTCGGTTGCCGGGACGCGCTCCCGGGGAGACACGCATCACGCGTCATCAGGACTTCGCGCCACTCTCCTTCTTGGTGTTCGGGGGCGCCTTGGCTTCCGCGGCCATATCCACCTTGCCCTCGAGGAAGGCGCCATCCTCCATCACCACCGCCGGTGCGTGGATCTCACCCCAGACCTTGGCGGAAGCATGGAGGACCACCTTTTCGGAGGCCCTGACCGTTCCCCGCACCTGGCCGCCGACAAGGCAGCGGGCGACGTCGATCTCACCCTCGACGAACCCGTCCTCTCCGATCACCAGTTCGGCTCGAGAACGAATCGTCCCCTCGACCCGGCCGTCGACACGAAAGGAGTTGGAAAACTCGAGCTCACCCTTGAGAGTGCACCCGGAATCCACGAAGCCATTGAGCGTTTCTGCCGCACGCACCATCACTCACCCCCCATCAAGAGATCGAAGACCCGCATCAGCTCATCCTCTTCGGCACAGTTGATCACAACCGCGCCGCCGCCACGTCGTCGGGGACGGATCTCGACCGGCGCCCCAAGACGAAGACTCAGTTTCTCTTCGGCCGCAGCCAGATTCGGGTCCTTGGCGGCCCGCTCCCGGCGTTGAACACGCTGCCCTTTCATCTTCTTGCCATCGGCGGCAACCCGTTCGAGCTCGCGGACAGAGAGACCATCGGCCACCGCGCGTCCAGCCCACTCGAGCCGGCTTTCGTCATCGGACAGAGCGAGAAGCGCCCGACCGTGACCACCGCTCAATCGCCCCGATTCCACCAGCTCCTGGATTTTCTCCGGCAGGCGGAGGAGGCGAAGGGAGTTGGCAACCGCACTCCGGCTCATTCCCACCTGATCGGCGATCTCCGCCTGGGAGAGACCGTGCTCGGACCTCAGGTGCTCGAAGGCGCGGGCCTCCTCGAGGGCCGACAGATCTTGCCGCTGCAGGTTCTCCACCAAGGCCAAGGCCAATTCATCGCGTGCGTCGAGCCGTTCGCGAATCACCGCCGGCACGGTCTTGAGCCCGGCCGCACGCGCGGCTCGCCAACGGCGCTCTCCGGCAACCACGACATACGTCCCGGATCCCTCTTCGCTCACCAGCAGCGGCTGAAGAACGCCGTGTTGGCGGATCGAACCGGCAAGCTCGGCGAGGGCGTCATCGTCAAAAATCCGCCTCGGTTGTTCGGGATTGGCGCGCAGTCTGTCAATCGGTATTTCGGCCAACCCGGATCTCGCCTTGGGGGTGTCGGGAATCAGGGCCTTGAGGCCTCGGCCGAGGGCCTGCTTAGCCATGATCGTCTCCCATCCGCCCCAGGTACTCACGGGCGAGCTCCAGATAGGCCTGGGCACCCTTGCTCCGCAAATCATAGGCGTGGATCGGTCGACCGAAGGAGGGCGCCTCGGCGAGCCGCACGTTCCGGGGCACCAGAGTTTCGAAGACCAGATCACCGAACACCGAACGCACCTCCTGGGCTACCTGCTGCGCCAAGTTCGTTCGATCATCGTACATGGTGAGCAGAATACCGTCGATGCCGAGCTCGGGGTTGAGAAACCGCCGAACCTCATCCACCGTCTTGAGGAGGTTCGAGACCCCCTCCATGGCGAAGTACTCGCACTGGATGGGAACCACCAGGGCGTCGGCCGCGGCCAGGGCATTGACCGTCAACAGACCAAGAGATGGCGGGCAGTCCACAAGAGTGAACCGGCTGCCGTCGAAACCGGCGAGGGCCTCGCGAAGGCGAAACTCCCGCCCCACCATCCCCACGAGCTCGACCTCCGCCCCGGCGAGCTCCGGGGTCGCCGGCACCAGGGAGAGATGGGGAAATTCGGTAGGTCGCACGACATCTCGAAGCTGTTCCTGGCCCGTGAGCACCTCGTAGGTCGTCGTCGCCCCGGCCGCGTCCACACCCAGGCCCGCGGTGCAGTTGCCCTGTGGATCGAGGTCGACGAGAAGGGTCCGGCGCTCATAGGCTGCGAGAGCTGCACCGAGATTGATGGCGGTGGTGGTCTTGCCCACCCCGCCCTTCTGGTTGACGACGGCGATGACTCGATGTTTCACGTGGAACGCTTTCTGAGAGACACGAGTCGGCCCCGGTCGAGGCCGACGAGCGGCCAGCTTAACACACGCCAATCCCCCTGAACGCCGACCTCCTGCTCGCCATCCACCGTCGTCCACAACGCGACAGCGCCCCCGGCGGCGAGATGGGATCGGGCCCACGCGAGCAGCTCTTTTCGGCCCCCGACCGCGCGTGCGGTGATGAGGTCGAAACACACGTCCTCCGGCAGATTCTCGTATCGTTGATCCACCGCCTCGGCGTCCAACCCGAGCTCCCGAATCACCAGCTTCAGGAAGGCCCAGCGTTTCTGCCGGGGCTCGAGCAGCACTCCTCGCCACCGAGGCTTCGCAATCAGCAACGGCACACCCGGCAACCCGGCGCCGCTGCCCACATCCAGAAGTACTCCCCGCCCATCGAGCAGTCGAGCTCCCGCCAGCGCATCCAGGAGATGACGTTCGACAAGCTCCCGGGGCTCGGCGAAACGAACCAGGCTGTGCTTCGCCGACCAAAGCTCGAGGAGCTCCGCATAGCGCACCATCCGCTCGAGGACCTCACCCTTCAGGTGTTCATCCAGAAGCTCGCGGTACCGATCACCCGTGGTCACGAGTCGGCACCGCCTCTCGCCAGGCGCCCGGCAAGAATGGCCGTTGCCGCGGGGGTCATTCCCGGCAGCCGTTCAGCATCAGCCAGGGTGACCGGTCTGTGTCGTTCGAGCTGTTCGACCACCTCACGCGACAGTCCCGGGATCGCTCCCGGATCGAGATCTCCGGGCAGCTTCACCCGCCGCAATCGTCGAACCCGCTCGATTTCGCGCCGGTGGCGATCGAGATAACCCTCGTAACGGAGGGAACCGACCACGATTCTGCGATCCTCGTCGTTCAAGGACGACAGTTCCGGGATGTTCCTTCCGGCGCGATCGAGATCAACATCCTGACGCCGCAGCAACTGCGCCCACGTAGCCGGCGACGTGAACTCGATTCCACAGGCCTGGACAACCGCCTCACGGGTCGCTCGGTCGGGGTTGAGATTCATGCCCTCCAGCATGGCCTTCGCCCGACTGCGGGCGTTCCACCGATTTTGTTCCACGTGAAACGCCGCCGGTCGAACGAGTCCCAACCGGACCCCTTGCCCCATCAACCGCTCGCGTGCAGAGTCCACCCCCAGGAGCAACCGGTGTTCCGCGCGCGAAGTGAACATCCGATAAGGCTCAACGTGGTCACGGTTCACCAGATCATCCACCAGGACACCCAAGTACGAATCCTCGCGGGCGGGATGGAACAAATCTTCACCGCGGCCCCGGAGAACCGCGTTCGCCCCGGCCAAAAAACCCAGCGCCGCCGCCTCTTCGTAGCCGGACGTACCCAGCACCTGTCCCGCCAGAGCCAGCCCGGGAACATCCCGACACCCCAAATCCATCCCAACCTGACCCGGCGCCACCATGTCGTACTCCACCGCGTACCCGTGTCGTAAGAACTCGGCCGCCTCGAGCCCGGGAACCGCGTGTACAACGGCTTCCTGGACGTCGTGCGGCAGGCTCGTTGAAAGCCCGTTCACATAGACGCTCTCGGTCGCCAGTCCCTCGGGTTCCAAGAACACCGTGTGCTCGCGATGGTGGGGAAAACGAACCACCTTGTCTTCAATGGACGGGCAATAGCGCGGACCCACGCCTTCGATTGCGCCGGAGAAGAGCGGGGACCGGTGGATGTTCTCTTCAATGATGGTCTGTACCCGCTCCGGCGTACGGGTCAGCCAACAAGAAATCCGATTCCGAACCGAGCTGGAACGCCATGAAAAGGGCCGTGGCTCGCGGTCGCCGTGCTGCACCTCCAGGCGGTCGAAATCAAGGCTCGACCGCTTGAGCCTCGGCGGTGTGCCGGTCTTGAACCTCCGCAGAACCAGGCCGAGCCCGACCAGCTCGGCTCCAAGGCCGATGCTCGGTCGTTCCCCAAAACGCCCCCCCGGTCGTCGTTCGTCACCACTGTGGAGAACCCCCCCGAGAAACGTGCCCGTGGTCAAAATCGTCGACCTCGCGCGAAATCGACGACCATCCGCCAACCGAACCCCGACCACCGCACCGTCATCGCTGAGCAGCCCGATGACCTCTCCTTCGACGATCGTCAATCGTGGAAGCCCCGACAACACTCGGCGCATGATCTCCGAGTACCTCGCCTTGTCACATTGGGCCCGTGGCCCCCACACCGCTGGTCCGCGAGACACATTGAGGGTCTTGAACTGTATCCCCGCACGATCCGCGGCCCAGCCCTGGAAACCACCAAGTGCATCGACCTCGGCAAGAAGATGGCCCTTTCCGATACCACCCATGGCCGGATTGCAGGGCATCTGGGCGATGGTCCGTTTGTGCAACGTCACCACCGCCACCCGCGCGCCCATTCTCGCGGCGGCCCCGGCGGCCTCACAACCCGCGTGACCGGCACCCACCACCACGAGATCGAAATCTCCGCCCACCGTCACTTCCCGATGCAGAACTCGCTGAAGATCCGATCCAGAAGATCCTCGGTCCCGACCTCGCCCGTGAGCTCCCGTACCGCTTCGAGGGCCCCACGAACGGCCTCGGCGCCGACCTCCGGCAGCGCGAAATCCGCGCCTTCGAGCTCGGCCGCCGCAACCTCGAGGCCGCGGCGATGGCGCTCGGCGATGGCGATTTCACCGCCGAGGTCGGCCACCTCCGCCTCTACCATTCTCGACAGCGCGTCGCGGAGCCCGCCAACCCCCTCGCCGGTCCTGCACGAGACGACCGTCCAGCCCGGCGGCACCTCTTCGGCGCCGGCGAGATCCCACTTCGACCGAACCCTCAGGGTCGGCTGATTCTCCGCCGCCGCCGGGACCGCGTCTCTCGCCCCATCCGCCGGCCACAGCAGCAGAACGGCGTCGGCATCGGCCGCCGCGCCCATGGCGCGCCGGACCCCCTCTCGCTCCACGGGATCGGACGTTGCCCCGAGACCCGCCGTGTCCTTGAGGATCAGCCGCACTCCGGCCACTTCGAGCTCGGCTTCAACCACATCCCGCGTGGTCCCGGGATGGGGCGAAACGATCGCTCGCTCCTGACCCACGAGGAGATTGAAGAGAGTCGATTTCCCGGAGTTCGGCGGACCGACAATGACCACTCGAACGCCGTCACGGATTCGCCGTCCTCTTGAAGCGGTGGCCAGGAGAGCGCCGATCTGGTTCAGGGCTCTCCGGCGCCGCTTCTCCGCCGATTCGACATCGAATGGAATATCGTGCTGGGCGAAGTCGAGTGCTCCCTCGATTTCAGCGAGAAGATCCACAAGCGTCGCCTGCAACTCGGCAAACTCGCGTGACAGGCGACCGTCGATCTGCGCTCGCGCCACCCGCGCCTGCCAGGCCGTCTCGGCCGATATGAGCTCATTGACCGCCTCGGCCTGGACGAGATCGAGCTTGCCGTTGGCGACCGCTCGGCGGGTGAACTCTCCCGGACCGGCTCGTCTGGCCCCCGCCGCCACGAACGCCTCGATGGTGGCGCGGATGATCCATGGCGAGCCGTGCACCATGACCTCGAGCATGTCCTCGCCGGTGTACGACCGGGGGTTTCGATAGGGGATCGCCACCGCGCGATCAATGCGCTCGCCACCGCTGCTTCGAAGCTCCACGAGAGAGGCTCTCCAGCCCCGGTCCATATCGAGCTCCGGAATGACCGCGGCGGCGAGCGCTCTGGTCTCACGACCACTGACCCTGATCAGCGCCAGGCCGCCCCGCCCGGCGGGCGACGAACGGGCGACGATGGTGTCAGCGCCGCCGACGAGGGCGGACGACAACCCGCTTGAGGAAGCCATCTCCATCCGACTCAGTCTCGACTCCTGGATCATCGGCAAGCGCGAGGTGGATCTCGCGTCGGGCCGCCGGCGTCATCAGACCCATCACCACCGGGCTTCGAGTGCGAATCGCCTCGTCGGCCGCGTCTTCCGCCTTGTCCTGGAGCTTGAGGGAGCGCCGGTCCTTGAATCCGTCGGTGTCCAGGTGCACCGGAAGGTGGCGTTCAAGCCGCCGATTGAGAATGCGGTTACAGAGATACTGCAGCGCGTCGAGACCCTTGCCCCCGGCTGCGGTCAGAATGTCGCAGTCGTTACCGGAGAGCTCGCCCTCGAGGGCCTCCTCGGTTTCATTGAGCCGAGCGGTCAGTTCGAGCTGTCCCGCATTGAAACTCTCTGAAAGGAAAAGACCGAGCACCGCCACCGGATCGACCTCGGCCGCGACGACCACTTCGTCTCCCTCCGGGCTGTTCACGTCGTAGCGGAGCTCTCCGATCCGCGCCTTGAGAAACGAACATGCCTCGCTCAGCGCCGAGTCCAAGGTCTCACCTCGAAACTCACGTGGGTGCTTCATTTCGCTTTTCCTCCGCCGCTCCTGCGAAAATACTTTCGCTCCCCGATGATGCCCAGGGTGATCTCCTGCTGCAGGATCGAGATCACGTTGTTGGTCAGCCAGTAGAGCACCAGTCCCGAGGGAAACTGAAGGAACATGATGCCGAAGACAAGGGGCAACATCCGCATGATCCGCTGTTGTTGAGGATCTCCCGCCTGCGGCGCGAGCTTCTGCTGCAACCACATGGTCGCGGTCATGAGGATCGGAGTCACATAGTATGGGTCCTTGGCCGAAAGGTCCTGGATCCAGAGCATGAATGGTTCATGCCGAAGCTCGATGGCATGCAGGAAGAGCTGATAGAGAGCCCAGAGAATCGGCAGCTGCACCAGCACCGGGAGACACCCGGCCATCGGATTGACGCCCTCTTCCTTGTAGAGCGCCATCGTTTCCTGGCTCATCTTGGCGCGGGCTTGAGGGTCGTTCTTCTTCTTCTTGTACTTGGCCTGGATCTCCTTGACCCGGGGCTGGACCTTGGCCATCTTGCGCATGGATACGGTGGAGGTGTGCATCAGGGGAAAGAGCACGATCCGGATTCCCACCGTCAGCAGGATGATCGCGACTCCATAGTTGCCCACGAGGCTGTAGATCCACCACAGTGCTTTGAGGAAAAAGACCGAGATAAAACCGAAGATCCCAAAGTCGAGGGTCTTCTCAACACCGCCTCCGACCCCTTGTAAGAGGTTGTACTCTTTCGGCGCGCCGAGAAGCTCACCCTCGAACAAACCCGCGCTCGGCACCAAAAGCACGCGCAGAACTTGGTTGAGCTTCGGATCCTCGCTCGGATCGACGCTCTCGGTGAACTCGAGGCGGTCGATCCGGACCTCATCGATCCGTGTGCGCGGCCGGAGGAGATTGATGAAGTAGGCGTCCTCAAGTCCCGCATACGCGAGAATGCCGGGTCTCAGGCTGACCGGTGCCTTGACCTTGGCCCTCTTGAACTTCTCTGTTTCTCCGTCCGCGAGGACAACGCCGTCTCCCCACACTGCCAGCCGGCTGTTGCGCTCCTGTTCACCGAGATTTCTCAGCCCGGTCCCGGCGCTGATCGGAGCGTTGAGGAGCGTACCCGCGCTGCGCACGGTCACCTCGAGCCCATAGCCGGGATTGAGGTTGATCGTCTTCTGGACCGAAGATCCGAGGCCATCGGACCAGCTCATGACAGCCCCGTCGTTGGTGCGCTCGACCCGGTAGAGCCGGGTGTCCGGACCCTCCTCGGTCATGAGTTGGAGCGGCATGGCCCGATCATCATTGGGAATCGTCTGGATGAGGTCGAGGATCGCCCCCTCATCGTCTTCGAACTGGAGCAGGCGCATGGAGGTCACCATCGCGCCTCGATTGTTGAGCTCGACCTCCATGACGGCATTGGCCAGCCTGATGGTCTGCTCGATCTCACCGGCGACGGCGGAAAGGGCTTCCTCAGCCGGCGCCGCGTCGATCGCAGCCTCGGCATCGATACGCTCGGCCGGTGTGCTCTCGACGACGCCGGTCACCGTTTCGCTGACGACCTCTTCCTGAGGCACCGCCATCGGCGGCGCCGGGGGAGGAAAGACCACCGACCAGACGGCGAATATCAGCGCCGACAGCACAAAGGCCAGCAGTAGTCGTTTCTCCATCTCGCTCCACACCTTCCCGGAATCAACAGCCGACAAATCGGTCAGCGCCGCTCGGCTCTCATCCTCTCACTCAAACGATCGAGACAGAACTCAAAATCCTGTTTCAGCATCTGCCACGGCGCTCGAGCACAGCTTCGCCGCGCGTTGGCGACCAAATCGAGGGATTCCGTCACGTCGTTCAGGGGTCGCGTTCGATACAGTTCACGCAGCCGCCGCTTGGAGCGCGCCCGGAAGACCGCATTGCCGACCTTTCGGGACGCGGTCACACCGAACCGGCTCTCTCCCTCGGTTCGCACCGCAAACAACACCATGTGCCGCCCAGCGACCCGGATTCCTTGACTGTAAACTCGCTGGAATTCCGCACGCCGACGAAGCCTCGCAGAGCGCGGAAACCGTCGGCGCCGTTCAGACGGCAAGCCGCTTACGGCCCTTGCGTCGACGGGCGGCGAGAATCTTGCGACCGTTCTTGGTACGCATCCGCACCCGAAAGCCATGGGTCTTCTTCCGGCGGCGATTATTGGGTTGAAAGGTCCTTTTCATCGTCACTTCACTCCAAATTCTGCGGGCGCGCAACGATACTTCAGGTCTGCCCACGTGTCAAGACCGGTCCCCCGTCCCCGTTGGCGGATTTTGTGCTAGCCTGAGTCGATGGACCGTTGGCGAGAGCTTCAACCACACCTCCAACAGCTTCTCGGTGCGGAGGACTACCGTACCTGGATCGAGCCGCTGGGGGTTCAAAAAACCACCGAGAGCTCTCTCGTTCTCGCGTGCGACAACGCCATCGTCGCCGACTGGGTGCGCGACCACCTGCTCCACGACATCGGCACCGTTGCCCGGAGCCAGTTCGGTTCCGAGTTCACCGTCGAAATCGATTCAGGTGATGACCGGTCCGATACCGCCGACCCTTCTCGAGTCACCCTGCCCGGCCACCCGTTCAGCTCGGCCTTCGTCTTCGAACGTTTTGTCCAGGGCACCTCCAACCAATTCGCAGCCGCCGCCGCCGAGGCCGTCGCCGACCAACCGGGAGAGGCGTACAACCCGCTCTATATCTATGGTGGTTCCGGTCTTGGCAAGACGCACCTCCTGCACGCCATCGGCCATCGCGTGATCGCGGCCAATCCCGAATGCAAAGTCACGTACATGACCACCGAACAGTTCGTCAACGAGCTCATCAACTGCATCCGCCGGCAACAGATGGAGGCCTTTCGTCAGACCTTTCGTGGGGTCGATGTCCTGCTCCTCGACGACATCCAGTTCATCGCCGGAAAAGAGCGGACGCAGGAGGAGTTCTTCCACACCTTCAACACCCTCCAATCGACCGGCCGGCAGGTGGTCTTCACCTCCGACGCCCGACCGGCGGACATTCCGGGTCTCGAGGAACGACTCCGGTCCCGTTTCCTCCAAGGACTCATCGCCGATATCCAACCCCCGGATCTCGAAACCCGGTGCGCCATCCTTCGAGAGAAAGCACGAGCCATCGGCTGGGAGCTCCCCGAGGACACGGTGCTTTTCATCTCACGTCGAGTCCAGAAGAACGTCCGCGAACTCGAAGGTTGTCTCAATCGAGCCATCGCCTACGCTCAACTCAAGAATGCCAAGATCAGTGTCGATGTGGTTCGCCTGGCGCTCTTCGAGCTGCTTCCGGATGAGCGCGAAACGACTCCGGCCGACATCATTCGGTTTGTCGCCCAGCACTATGGAATTCGGGTCGCCGATCTCAAAGGTCGGTCGAACCGGCGGTCCATCGCCCTGCCCCGGCAGGTCTCCATGTATCTCATTCGGGACATCCTCGATCTCAGCTTTCCGGAAATCGGAAAGATCTTCTCGAAGCATCACTCAACCGTGATGTACGCGGTCGACGCGATCTCGAAAATGCGCCTTTCGAACCCCGACTTCGACTCCACATTGACGTCTTTTCGTGAGCATTTCACCTGAGCCGCGGATCTCACCGCAGATCTGCACCGGTTGACGGGGCCGTTTTCCACAGCACGAGTGGTGTGAATTGTGGAATGTTGTGGAACAGCTGTGAACTCCACAGGCTTCCACAGACCACCCACAACGAGTCCAGGGGGCCAGCTCCTTGTGACACCGAAATTTACCCGATTTTCCCACAGTTTCCACTGTCTCGACGGTGATGATCTACTATGCTATATTTCCATCTGCTCGATACTTAGTCTTCGTCGAAAGGCCCCGTGATGGAACTGAAACTGCAGCGAAACTTGGTGCTTCAGGAACTTTCCATCCTCCAGGGGGTGGTCGAGCACCGAACCACAATCCCGATTCTCTCGAGCATCCTCGCCGAGACTGCCGATGCGCGTCTTCGAATGGTCGCCACCGATCTCGATATGACCATCATGACCGACTGTCCCGCCATCGTTCACGGCGGTGGCCGAATCACCCTCGAGAGCCGCGTTTTTCAGAATCTCGTTCGGAATCTTCCCGAGGAAGAGTTCTCCCTTCGTCTCGACGGCGACTCGGTGGAGATCACCAGCGGTCGTTTCAAGTCCCGGATGTCGGTGGCCGATCCATCGGAGTATCCGACCGTTCCGGAGATTCCGCCCGATGGAGAGTACTCACTGCCGCTCGATCTTTTTCAGCTGATGCTCGACCGGGTCGCCTTCTCCATCACCAAGGATGATCCGAAGTTCCAGCTCAACGGTGCGCTGGTCAAGCTCCTGCCCGGGGAGATCGAAATCGCCGCCACCGATGGTCATCGGCTGGCGGTGGTGCGTGCCAACGCTCCGGAGGGCTTGCCCCCGTTCGAACAGCAGCTCTTTCCACGAAAACTACTGGCCGAGTTTGCTCGTTTCGGGGATGAGAGCGTGCAGCTTTCGGCCAGCGACAACCACCTCGGTTTCCGGATGGGTGAGCGCACCCTGGTGTCGCGGATCGTCGAGCTGCGGTTCCCGCAGTATGAGCGGGTCATCGTTCGAGACAACCCGTCGCGCGCCCGCATCGACCGCAAGGAGTTCCTCGCCTCGTTGCGTCGCGTGAGCCTGATGGCTCATGAAAAGGCGAGAGGCGTTCGTTTCCGTTTCGACCCGTCCGGCGAGTTGACCCTGGTTTCCATCGGTTATGAGCGCGGGAGCGCTGAAGAAACGCTCACCGTCAGCTATCAGGGCGACGGGATGGAGATCGCGCTGAACGCACAGTACGTCATCGATGTGCTGCAGACCCTCGAGTGTCCGATGGTGGAGCTCCAACTCAAGGATGGGAATACCCAGTGTGTGTTGGTTCCGGTTGATGACGACCCCCGTCTCGAGGAGTACATCTACGTCCTGATGCCCATGAGGCTGTGACCCGGCCGGTTTCTCAACTCGACACCGAACAAGGAAACGGATAGGGCGGTTGCATCTCGTCGAGATCAGAATCGTGGGCTTTCGAAATCTCGCGCCTGCGAAGGTCTCGTGGAGCCCCTCCGGCAATCTTATCGCCGGCGCCAACGGCCAAGGAAAGACCAACCTTCTCGAGGCCATCACCGTGCTCGGGAATCTTCGGTCGTTTCGGGTGTCATCCATGCGTCAGGTGGTCACCCACGGAGCGTCGGAGTTCTTCCTTGAAGGCCGCGTCGAGACCAAGACCGGAGCAGTAAGGCTGTCACAGCAGGTGATCTCAGGCCCACCGGTTCGTCGCGCGCTCGAGCTCGGTGGTGTGACGGCTACCGTTCCCCGCTATCTTCAAGTCTTTCCGATCGTCGCCTTGAGCGGTGCCGATCGGGAGCTTGTCGCCGGCGGACCACGGTCTCGCCGGGCCTTCCTCGATCGTTTTGCCTTTCTTCTCGAAAACAGCGTATTTGATGAGATAAATAATTATCGAAGGACATTGAGGCAGCGAAATGCAGCCTTGAGCACGGCCGTCCGCGAACGTGAGATGGAAGTCTGGGAAGACCGATTGGCGAGGGCGGCGGCCGTGGTTGTTCAGAGACGTCGCCGAGCGTGCGACAGGCTCGTCGAATCATTCGATCCCATCTATCGAGAACTCCGCAGCGAGGATTTTCCCGAGGTCGATCTGAGCTACCGTGGCGAGGCGGGGGTCGAACCGGCCGAGAACGGGTCGGAGGTGGCAGAATACTACCGAAAAAGGTATACTGAGACGCGAGCGCGAGACCGACGGACAGGGTTCACAAGCGAGGGTCCACATCGACACGATCTGGTTCTTCGAGCAGAGGGAAGAGCGGTTCGACACATCCTCAGCTCCGGACAAACAAAAGTGGTTGCGGCGGCGCTTCGTCTCGCGTCGTTGAAGCAGATCGAAAGAGAACGAGGTGAGCACCTGCCCGTGATCATCGACGATGTCGACGCCGAGTTGGATGCGGTCGTCCTGGCACGACTTATCAAACATCTCGAGGGAGAGCGACAGCTCTTCCTCTCGAGCGCCGATAGTGGGGTGTTTGAAGAGCTGACACGGGGTTCAAGCCGACTGGAAATTCATCAAGGAACGGTGATCGAGTCGGCGGGAGAGCGAACGGATGACTGAAGAATACACAGCCGAAAATATCAAGGTTCTCAAGGGTCGGGACGCGGTTCGCAAGCGCCCCGGCATGTACATTGGTGACGTCGACGATATTTCCGGCCTGCACCACATGGTCTGGGAGGTGGTGGACAACTCCATCGACGAAGCCCAGGCCGGACACGCGACCAAGATTTCGGTGATCGTCCACGTTGACCAGACGGTCACGGTGACCGATGACGGACGTGGAATCCCGGTGGACACGCACAAGGAATCCGGTCGCTCGGCCGCCGAGGTCATCATGACCGAGCTCCACGCGGGCGGTAAGTTCGACAGCAATTCATACAAGGTGTCGGGCGGGCTGCACGGGGTTGGTGTCAGTGTCGTCAATTTTCTGGCCGAGTGGCTGAGGCTCGAAATCTACCGAGACGGCAAGGTCTGGGAGCAGAACTTCGAGCGCGGAGTGCCGAAATCGCCGCTCAAAGCGATCGGCAAGACCAGTCGGAGCGGGACTCTGATCACGTTCAAGCCCGATCCCGATGTCTTTTCGGTCCTCGAATACCACCCCGATCTCTTGGTTCGCCATCTGCGCGAGCTTGCATTCCTCAACTCCGGACTCAAGATCAGCTTCGAAGACGAAGGATCAGAGCGGGAGGAGAAATTTCGTTTCGAGGGGGGCCTTGCGGAGTTCGCCCGTTATCTCAACCGATCGAAGGCGGTGCTCCACACGGATCCCATCTATCTCGACGAAGAGACCGACGACGGTCAAGAGATCGAGGTCGCCCTCCAGTGGCACGACGGATATTCCGAGAGCGTCCTGGCGTTCACCAACACCGTTTTCAACCGAGACGGTGGGACCCATCTTTCCGGTTTCCGCGCGGCCCTGACTCGAACCATCAACAACTATGCCCAGGCTCAGAACCTGCTCAAGGGGATGAAGGAGAACCTCTCCGGTGAGGACGTCCGTGAAGGCTTGACGGCGATCATCGCTGTTCGCCTCCTTGATCCCAGATTCTCGAGTCAAACCAAGGACAAGCTGGTCTCGGCCGACGTCAAGGGATGGGTCGAGTCGGTGATCAACAGTCGGCTTTCGACCTTTTTCGAGGAAAACCCGGCGGTGGCGAAGAAGGTGATCTCAAAATGCCTGGATGCGGCCAGGGCCCGCGAGGCCGCCCGCAATGCTCGTGAGCTCACCCGGCGAAAATCCGCCCTCGAGACCTCGGCGCTCCCAGGCAAGCTCGCCGACTGCTCGGAGCGGGACCCGGAACGCGCCGAGATCTTCATCGTCGAGGGCGATTCGGCCGGTGGTTCGGCCAAACAGGGCCGAGATCGGCGGTTCCAGGCGATTCTGCCGCTCAGGGGCAAGATCCTCAACGTCGAGAAGGCGCGATTCGACCGGATGCTCGCGTCGGAAGAAATCCGCGCGCTCATTCAGTGTCTCGGTACCGGGATCGGCAAGGACGAGTTCGATCCCCTCAAGGTGCGTTACCACAAGATCATCATCATGACCGATGCCGATGTCGACGGATCGCATATCCGAACGCTGCTGCTGACCTTTTTCTACCGCCAGATGCGCGAGCTCGTGGAGCGGGGTCACCTCTTCATCGCCCAACCGCCGCTCTACAAGGTCGCACGGAAGAAGAAGGAGGTCTATCTCAAGGACGACAACGATCTCTCGAGCTTCCTTCTCGATCGCGTCGAAGACGAATTCCAACTTCTCGTCGGCCCCTCGGGTCAATCGTTCTCCGGCCGGGACCTGCGCACCGCGATCCTCGCCGCCGAGGACTGGACCGCGACTCTCGGCAATCTCGAGCGCCGCGGCTGGCCGTCTGAGCTCGTCGAAGCGGCTCTCGACATGGAATCTCGGGGCGGCGCCCCCGGGTCTCCGGAATATGCCGCGGCGCTGGTGTCGGAGCTCAAAGACCTGGGCTATGACGGCGTGCGGGTGGAGATCGATGAAGAACACGGCGCGTCCGAGGTGGTCTGTCGAGTTGGAAACAACGGCCTCAGCCGCGAAAGCCGGCTTGGGTGGTCGCTGACCAAGAGCGGACACTTCCGCCGGGCCAAGCGGATGCTCGAGCGCATCGCTCCACTGAGAATCGGGCCGTATCATCTCGAGCGAAACGGCGAACGCACGACCGTCGAGAGCCTCCCGGAACTTGTGAGCCACCTTTATGAAGTGGCCAAGAAGGGCTTCAACATTCAACGCTACAAGGGTCTCGGCGAGATGAACCCGACCCAGCTGTGGCAAACCACCATGAATCCCGAGGTTCGGCGCCTGCTCGTGGTGAACGTCGAGGACGCAGCCAAGGCGGATGAACTCTTCACCATTTTGATGGGTGATGCGGTGGAACCACGTCGAAAATTCATCGAGGACAACGCCCTCGAAGCACGCAACCTGGACATATAGATGACCGAGAACAAAGCCCCCCAGGAAGATCGCCTCCCGATCACGATCGAGGAGGAGCTGCGCAGCTCATATCTCGACTACGCCATGTCGGTGATCATCGGCCGCGCTCTGCCCGATGTCCGAGACGGTCTCAAACCGGTTCATCGGCGGATCCTCTACGGCATGTTGGAGGGTGGAAGCACCGCCTCGAAGGCCTATCGGAAATCGGCGCGGATCGTCGGCGATGTCATGGGTAAGTACCACCCCCACGGTGACCAGGCCATTTACGATACCGCGGTTCGTATGGCGCAGGATTTTTCCATGCGTTACACACTGGTCGATGGCCAGGGCAACTTCGGCTCGGTGGACGGCGACTCGGCGGCGGCCATGCGCTACACCGAGGTCAGGCTCACCCGGCTGGCGGAGGAGTTGCTCGGCGACGACATCTCCAAGAACACCGTCGACTGGGCCCCCAACTACGACGGCTCCCTGACCGAGCCGCTAGTCCTGCCGGCGCGATTTCCCAACTTACTGGTCAATGGTTCGGCCGGGATCGCGGTGGGGATGGCGACCAACATCCCGCCCCACAATCTCTCGGAGGTCATTGACGCGACCATTGCCCTGGTCCAAGACCCGGACCTCGGGATCGACGAGTTGATCGAGATCGTTCCAGGTCCCGACTTCCCGACCGCCGCATTCATCCATGGACGGAAGGGGATCCACGACGCCTACCACACCGGCCGCGGCATCATCCAGCTGCGCGCCAGAGCCAGAATCAGGGAAGCGGAGAAGGGCAAACGGGCAGCCATCATCGTCAACGAGCTGCCCTACCAGATCAACAAAGCGAGACTCGTCGAGCAGATCGCCAACCTGGTCCAGGCCAAGAGGCTCGAAGGGATCGCCGACCTCCGTGACGAATCGGACCGGGATGGGATACGAATGGTGGTCGAGCTCAAACGCGACGCCATCCCCGAGGTCGTTCTCAACAACCTTTACAAGCTCACCCAGATGCAGACCACCTTCGGGATCATTCTCCTGGGTGTCCTGAACAACCAACCAAAGATCTTCAACCTCAGAGAGCTGCTGCAGAACTTCATCGAGCACCACAAGGAAGTGGTCGTCCGTCGCACCGAGTTCGATCTCGCCCGTGCCCGCGAACGAGCTCATATCCTCGAAGGTCTCGTGATCGCCCTCGACCACCTCGACGAAGTCATCAAACTGATCCGTGCGGCCGCCGACCCGGCGACCGCCAAGCGCGGCCTCATGGAGAACTTCGGTCTCTCCGAGCGTCAGGCCCAGGCGATTCTCGAGATGCGGTTGCAGCGGCTCACCGGTCTCGAGCGCGACAAGATCGTGGACGAGTACGCCGAACTCAAGAAGACCATCGGCCACCTCGAGGCGGTCCTGGGTTCGGAGGCCATGGTCGCGGACATCGTGGTCGAAGAGCTCGAGGAGATCCGCAACAGATACGGCGACGAGCGCCGGACCGAGATCGTCGCTGATCTCGGTGATCTCTCCATCGAGGACCTCATCGCCGAAGAGGACATGGTCATCACGGTGTCCCGAGACGGCTACATCAAACGGTCGGCGGTGGCTGTCTACCGTGCCCAACGTCGCGGCGGCCGCGGTCGCCGGGGAATGGTCACCAAAGCGGAGGACGAGGTTTGGAAGCTCTTTGTCGCCTCGACCCACGCCACCATGCTTTTCTTCACCTCATCGGGACGGGTCTTTGTCCGCAAGGTCCATGAACTGCCCGACATCGGTCCGGCAGCTCGGGGGCGGGCTCTCGTCAATCTGCTCCAACTCGACAAGCAAGAACGCGTCGCCGCGCTGCTCGCCATCCGCGATTTCTCCGACCACGAGGGGGCCTATCTCTTCTTCGCCACCCGAACGGGCAGGGTCAAACGAACGCCGCTCAAGGACTACGCAAACATCAGGTCCAACGGTCTACGCGCGGTGGTCATCAACGAGGGCGACGATCTCTTGGCGGTGCAGCTGACCGATGGATCTCGCCAGGTCTTCATGGGGACCCACCAGGGCATGGGGATTCGATTCTCCGAGAGTGACGTGCGATCCATGGGCCGGGTCACCGCCGGTGTCCGTGGGATCAATCTTCGCAAGAACGATTTCGTTGAAGAGGTGGCGACCATCGACCCCGATGACGACCACGATATTCTCGTCGTCACCGATCTCGGATTCGGCAAACGGACGGCCGTCTCCGAATTCCGGCTTCAGGGCAGGGGTGGATACGGTGTGGCTCTGATCAAGCTCACCAAGAAGAACGGCAATGTCGTGGGGATGCACAACGTCGCCGAGGATGATCAGCTTCTGATGGTGACCGAGGGCGGCATTCTCATCCGGATGAACGTCGCCGAAATCCGCCGCATCGGCCGATCGACTCAGGGCGTGCGTTTGATTCGCCTCGACGAGGGAGACCGCGTGGTTTCGGTGGCGGTCACCGGTGCCGACGGGAATGACGAAGAGGACCCCGTCCGGGATGGCCAGGCGGCCGAAGCCACCGAGGATCCCGGTGACGAGGTCCGGGGCTCGGAGGAGTCCGGCGAGGAAGAGCCCGTACCCGACGACACCGACAGCGAGATCTGAACCCACGGAGGCTGGTCACGACCGTGAACGATCCTCCGGCCATCCGAGCCGTGGCCCTGGTCCACCAAGAAGGCGTGCTCGCACTGGTTGCGGTCATCGGTTTGTCCTTCAGCGCGGGGCCGATCCTCGACGCGCTGTCGCCGAGGGGTCCATTGCTCTGGTCCCTCGTGATGGGTGCGGCCGCCGCCGCGGCCTGCGTGGGCGTGTTGTGGCTGCTCCGAGCGGTGCCGCCGCTCGAGCGTCTCGAGCGCTGGCAAAGGGGGGTCGTGGCTGATTGGACCACCGCCGATGCGGTGTCGGTGGCTCTGATCTCCGGGATCGCCGAGGAGGCCCTGCTGCGGGCCTTTCTGCAGCCGGTGATCGGCCTGGCGCCGGCCGCCGTGCTCTTCGCGATTCTCCACATCGTCCCCGATCGGGAGCTCTGGATCTGGCCCCTCTTCGCTCTCGCGAGCGGAGTCCTGCTCGGTGTCCTCTTTGAGTTTCACGGTTTTCCCGCCGCCGCCACCGCTCATGTTCTGATCAATCTCGTCGCGCTTCTCCGCCTTCGACTGCCGGAAGGGGAGTGACTCCGGATCGGCCCGCACGCCCGCAGGTGTACAATGACCGCGCTTGCGGTTTCGGAGGTAATGATGGGCAATGGTGAAGACCGGTTTCGAGTCAAGGTCGGCCTGGCGGAGATGCTCAAGGGTGGGGTGATTCTCGATGTCACCACCGCCGAGCAGGCCAAGATCGCCGAGGATGCCGGCGCCGCCGCCGTCATGGCCCTCGAGCGTGTGCCAGCGGACATCCGTGTCCAGGGCGGTGTCGCCCGAATGGCCGCCATCGAGAAGATTGTCGAGATTCAGGAGTGTGTGTCCATCCCGGTGATGGCGAAGATCAGAATCGGTCACATCGTCGAGGCGCAGATGCTCCAGGCGCTCGAGGTGGACTTCATCGACGAGAGCGAGGTCCTGACCCCGGCCGACGAGGAGAACCACGTCTACAAACACGACTTCACGGTTCCCTTTGTCTGCGGCTGCCGCAACATCGGTGAGGCCCTTCGGCGGATCGGTGAGGGAGCGGCCATGATCCGGACCAAGGGTGAGGCGGGCTCGGGCGACATCGTCGAGGCGGTGCGCCACCTGCGGGCGGTGAACCGTGGCATCAAGACCCTCACCATTCTCGACGACCATGAGCTCATGGCCGAGGCCAAGCAGCTTGAAGCCCCATTTGATCTGGTGCGATGGGTGGCGCAGAACGATCGTCTGCCGGTGCCGAATTTCGCTGCCGGGGGGATCGCCACTCCCGCCGATGCCGGTCTGTGCATGACGCTCGGTGCCGAGGCGGTCTTTGTCGGTTCCGGTGTCTTCAAGTCGGAAGATCCTCCACAGCGTGCCCGCGCCATCGTCGAAGCCGTGACCCACTGGCAGGATCCCGCCCGGCTGGTGGAGATTTCACGCGGCCTGCGTGAGCCCATGTCCGGCCTCGAGGCCAGCAAGCTCACATCGGAGGAAATGCTCTCGCGTCGAGGGTGGTGATGCTCTGCGGGGTGCTGGCTCTCCAGGGAGATTGGGCGGCCCACGCCGCCGTTTTGCGCAGCCTGGAGGTTGAGTTCGCCTATGTGCGAACCGCGAGAGAACTCGATGAGGTCGACGCCCTGATCCTCCCGGGCGGCGAGTCAACCGCCATGCTCCGCCTGATGGAGGAAGAGGGGTTGGCAGCGCGGCTCGCCGACCGCGTCCGTGGTGGTCTCCCGGTGCTCGCCACCTGTGCGGGGGTTATCCTACTTGCGGGCAATATCCACCCGCCGCAACCGAGTCTGGGCCTACTCGACATCGATGTCGAGCGCAACGCCTATGGCCGTCAGGTGCACTCGCGGGTCGCGGCCGTCGAGCTCGTCGACGAGCTTGGCGCGACCGACGAGATCGAAGGAGTCTTTATTCGAGCACCAAAGATCACACGGACCGGGGCCGATGTGATCGTATTTGGCCGGCTCGACGCCGATCCGGTGCTCATTCGCCAGGGTGGTATCATTGCCGCCACCTTCCACCCCGAACTGACCGATGACCATCGGATCCACCGCCTTCTGGTGGGTGAGGGAGCCGGCCATGGCCGATGAAAAGCTGCACCGAAAAGATATCAAGGGCATCCACCACCTGGTGATGAATGACGGACCCAACGCCCTCAACCCGATCCTCATGGACGCGTTGTCCGGCGCTCTTTCTGAGCTCCGCGAAGATGGAGCCCCGCCGGTGCTCTTAGGATCGTCGCACCCGGCGCTGTTCTGTCCGGGGTGGGACCTCAAACACCTCGAGGGCGCCCAACGCGACGAGGTGGCCGACGCGCTCGCTCGTTTCAATCAGTTGATCTTTGATCTTTTCAGTTATCCGGGCCCCACCGGCGTCGCGATCCAGGGCCACGCGGTGGCGGGGGGTTGTCTCCTCGCCCTGTGTTGCGATCTCCGGATCATGGCCACCGGTCGGCCGAGGATCGGGCTGTCCGAGCTCAATCTTGGGGTTCCGGTGCCGGCGTCGAGCCTGATCATGCTGCGTGAACGGCTCGCGGCCAACGTCGTCGAAGAGCTCGTGGTGGGTGGTGATGGGTGCAACGCCGATCGGGCGAGGAATCAGGGCGTGGTGCATCGAATCGCCGAACCGGGCCTGGTGGCTGCCAAGACCGAGCGCGAGCTCACCCGGCTCGCCGCCAAACCGGCGCGGGCGTTTGCCGCGACCAAGAGATTTCTCCTTGGCGACAGCTGGCGACGGATGTCTCAGCAGGGCACGGCCGACGATGAAGCGTTTCTCGAGTGCTGGTTCTCGCCGGAAACCCAGGAGCGGATCAAGGGGACGGTTGCGGGTCTCGGCAGCTGAAGCCGTCGCCGTCGGCGGTCAGAACTGGTAGGTCCGGTCCTGGACCAACTCCTCGACGGAACAGGGGAGAGCCGTCTCCGAGAAGAGTTCCTTACGAAGCTCATCGACATAAGGTGGTTTGAAGTGATAGACGAGCACCGGAACATCGCAGTCGAGCTTGGCGAGCTCCGCGGCGAGGGTCTTCGGAGTGAGGTGGAGGCTGATGTCCGCCACCGCCTGCATGCGGTTTGGAAACGAGCACTCGGTGATCAGGGCTTTGAGATCCGTGGTCTGGTTGGCCACTTGCCATATTCGGTCGGTGGGCCCGGTGTCCGAGGTGAAGATGACGCTCGACGATCCTTGGCGGAGCAGAAACGCCGTTGTCGGGACGATGTGGTCCACCGGAATCGCCGTGATCTCCAAGTCGCCCCCCGGCAGGCCGGTGATGGTGAAAGGTTCCTCCGCCACGATTTCGTGAAACCGAACCGATGGTTCAACATGGTCCGGGATCCGGGTGAAGTCTGGCCAGGTGTCGTTGTTGAAGAGATGGCGTCGTACTGCACCGAGGGCCCGTTTGGCACAGTAGATGGAGACCGGCTCAGGGTGGGTTCCGAAGATGTTCTCGATGAGGAACGGCAGTGTCGCCGTGTGATCCATGTGGGTGTGGCTGATGAGCACGTGGCGGATTTTCCGCTGTTCGTCGATGCTCAGAGCGCGGGTGATGGCACCAGCATCGACGACCACCGCGCCATCGATGAGAAACGAAGTCATGCGGCAGACCGGGCTGTCCCCGCCAAAGCTCCCCAGAACCCTGAAGTCCATGTCGCGAGTATACCTGACATGAACTTGTTGACAGCGGTACCATAAAGAGATGCCGAACACGGGTCACCAACCCCGCCTCCGCCTCGCCCTGCTCCTCGCCGGGGGTGGTCGCACGACACGCCGGCTCGTCGCCGGCGATGACGGCAAAGAGGGAAAACTCTGGGCGAAGGCGCCGGCCGCCCTCAAGACCGAGGTCGCCCGTCTCCTCGACGACGAGGTGCCCCGGGTCCTGGCGTGGGCCAAACGAGAGGGGTGGCGATGGATCGTTCCCGGTGATGCCGACTATCCCGGCGCCCTCGATCATTCCGCAGACCCGCCCCTCGGGCTCTTTGTCCGCGGCGAGCTGCGCCGGACGCCGGTGGTGGCGATCGTGGGCTCGCGACGCGCGACAACCTATGGCCTCCAGGTGGCACGGACGCTGGGAGAGGAGCTCTCCCGAGCGGGTGTTGTGGTGGCCTCGGGAATGGCGCGCGGGGTCGATGCCGCGGCCCATGAAGGCTCCCTAGCGGTCGGTGGACCGACCTGGGCGGTGTTCGGCACAGGGCCCGACCACATCTACCCACCCGAGCACCGGAAGCTGGCTGCGGCGATCTCCACGAGGGGTGCGCTGATCACCGAATACCTCCCTGGAACCCCGCCTCGAAAGCACCATTTCCCTGAGCGAAACCGGGTGCTCGCGGGCCTGGCTCAGGCCGTCGTGGTGGTCGAGGCCGCCGCCCGTTCCGGCGCCCTGATCACAGCCAGGCTTGCCATCGACGAGGGACGCGAGGTCCTGGCTGTTCCCGGAAGCATCCTGTCGGAGGTCTCCGTCGGGCCGAACACTCTCCTGCGTCTCGGAGCGCGTCCCATGCTCACCCCAAGGGATGTGCTCGAGGCCGTCGGTTTCAGCGATTTGGCAACGAAGGAAACGAAAACCGCCGCCCACCCCTTGTTGGACCACCTTCCCGCGGGAGAGCGCGCCACCACCGACGAGTTGGTCACCCGCTCGGGACTCTCGGTGTCGGAGGTTCACACCGCGCTGCTCGATCTCGAGCTCGGCGGAGTGGTGGAACGGCTCCGGGATGGGTGCTACCAGCAACGCCGCCCGAAGCTGCCGCAGGAATAGTCCGTCTCCGCGTGGGTTGAAAAAGCAATGATGAACGAGTTGAAGGGTTCCATACCCGTGAAGAGCCACGATGTTTTTGTGGTCGGGGGAGGCCTCGCCGGAAGTGAGGCGGCCTGGCAGCTCGCCGAGGCCGGTGTCACGGTCCGGTTGGTCGAGATGCGACCATCTCGGCCGACCCCGGTCCACACCACCGATCGCCTCGCCGAGCTGGTGTGTTCTAACTCGCTCCGCGGCGACGCGCCGAGCAACGCGGTCGGTCTGCTCAAACGGGAAATGGCCGTCCTCGACTCCCTCATCATCCGGGCCGCCAGAAACGCGGCTGTACCGGCCGGCGGAGCGCTGGCGGTCGACCGTGATCTCTTCGCGGGCGCTGTAACCGACGCCATCGAGGCACATCCGGGGATCACCATCGAGCGCCGAGAGGTGACCGAGTTGCCGCCGGGACCGGCGATCCTCGCCACCGGACCCCTCACCAGTCGCGCCCTTCACCAGGAGCTCGAGGATCTCCTGGGTGAGGGCTCGCTTGCCTTCTTCGATGCTGTCGCCCCCATCGTGGCTCGGGACTCCATCAATCGCGAGAGAGTCTTTCGCGCCTCCCGCTATGACAAGGGTGGTGACGATTACCTCAATATTCCACTTGACCGAGAAAACTACGAGCTGTTCGTCGCGGGTCTGTTGGCGGCGGAGAGGGTGGCCTTCAAGGACTTCGAGACCGACGAGCTCCGCTATTTCGAGGGCTGTCTGCCCATCGAGGTCATGGCCGAGCGCGGGCTGGACACCCTCCGCCATGGACCGATGAAACCCGTCGGGCTCGTGGATCCGTCCACCGGTCGGCAGCCCTGGGCCGTGGTCCAGCTTCGGCAGGACGACCTCGCCGCCGAACACTGGAACATGGTCGGCTTTCAAACCAAACTCAACCATGCCGAACAGAAACGGCTCTTCCGAACTCTGCCCGGGTTGGCGGAGGCGCGCTTCGTCCGGCTCGGCATGATCCACCGCAACACATTCGTGAATGCGCCGGCCCACCTCGACGGGCTGCTCCGGCTCCGAGTGCGTCCGCAGCTCAGGTTGGCTGGGCAGATGACCGGCGTGGAGGGCTATGTGGAGTCGGCCGCCACCGGTCTGATGGCCGCGCGAACGCTCGCTGCGGAGCTCCGCGGTTCCGATGTCCGGCCGCCGCCGCCGGACACCGCGTTCGGGGGCCTGGTCCGGCACCTCAGCGCACGGTCCAGCGCCGGTTTCCAGCCCGCCAACATCACCTGGGGCCTCATCGCGTGCCCGCCCGATCTGCGTGTCCTCCGCAACAAGAGACGGCGGAGAGAGGCCCAGACGGAAAGAGCCCAGGAAGCGATTGCCGCCTGGGGCGCGTCCTTGGTGTGACCTCGGTCACCCGCCGGATCCGAACCTTTTGGCCTTAGCGAACGTCTACTCCTACGACGAGGGGACGCCGGGAGGCCACCGACCATGCGCCACGACAAACAGACCGGATCGAAAGAGGCGCGCCTGCCGAGTCCGACCCGGCGGAAGACCGTAGTGATAGCCGACGACGGGATCAAAGCCAGCGTGGTCCTGCTCGACGTGACGCATCCCGCGGCGCCGGGCTCGTCCTTCGATCACCTGGGCCGTCGGTGGATCATTCGGGGCCAGAGGCATCACAGCAGGGTGCTCGTGGCCGAGCCGTTCACGACGATCCGCCAGTAAAGCCCCGGGAGCAGAAGGCGGAGCCGTATCGATCTCGTGAGCGAGTGGTCAGCAGTTGACAGTCAGTAGGTTCCAGTTTTTCTTCAACGTTCGGGGACGGGATACGGAAAGTTGCTGCTGCCGGTACCTGGGTATGTCGGGTCAGCGCCGTCATCCGGGCTGGGGTCGCTCGCGACCCTCTCTCCTCCACTCACTGCTCGACGGTCAATCCTCCCCACCACCCGCCCGGGGATGGCTCTTCTTGTACACCGACATCAAATGAGCGAGATCGACCCCTGCGTAGATCTGAGTCGTCGCCAAAGAGCTGTGGCCGAGGAGTTCCTGGATCGCCCGCAGATCCATTCCGGCCTCGAGGAGATGGGTGGCATAGGCGTGGCGCAGGGCGTGTGGGTGGAGTCGGTGGAGATCCGCGGTTCGCCTCACCGCCTGGTCGAGGATCCGGCGTACCGATCGATCGGACAGCCGCCCCCCGCGCTGGTTGACGAAGAGCGGATCGTCCTGAGAACCCAGATCGCGCCGCCACCGTGAGCGATAGGAAAGGTAGGTCCGTAGGGCTTCGGCTGCGTGCCGTCCGAAGGGGACGATACGTTCCTTCCGGCCCTTTCCCCGCACCCGCAGCAGGCGGTCACCGAGCGAGATATCACCCATGTCCAGCGCCACCAGCTCACCGACCCGAACTCCCGCACCGTAGAGCAGCTCCATCAAGGCCAGGTCGCGACGACCGGCAGGGGTGGCCGGAAAGCTCTCCAGCAGACTCTCAATGGCGAACCGGTCCACCACCTCGGGCTGATTCTGCTGTTTGCGTGGGAGGGGGACGCTGACGGCCGGGTTGGCAGCGGTGATTCCCTCGGCCACGAGGAAGGCGAAATAGGTGCGGATGGCGGAGAGGGCCCGCTCCAGTGAACGCGGCTGGAGCCGCCGCTGCCACAGATGAGCGATCCATCCGCGGATATCGGAGGCCGTGACCTCCGCCGGGCTGCTGCGAACCGACCCGGTGTGGTCGATGAAACGGCTCAGCTCGCGCCGGTAGGCCTTGAGCGTCGCCGGCGAAAGATTGCGCTCGAACTCGAGGTGTTCGAGGAATGGCTCTTCGAGCCAGGAGCTTCGGCCCGGTGCATCAACCGCCATATCTCACCGGATGTCTCCGGCGGCGGAGGCGATGGGGCACCGTGCTCGCCCGATCAGGAAACCGGTTGGAAAGCATGGGTGAGTCATGGTTCGAGCAATGTCTCTCGGCCGATCCGACCGGTGCACCGCCACCAGCCGATCCGGAGCAGATCGAGGAACATGTCCGCAGAGTGGATCACGGGTTGAACGCGGGACTCGTCGACGTGCCGCCAACGCACCGGAACCTCGCGAATCTCGTGACCCCCGGCTTGCGCGAGGGCCAGGAGCTCGACGTCGAAGGCAAAGCCGTCGATCCGTTGATGAGCCGCCAGGCTTCGTCCGAGCACGCCGTCGAAGAGCTTGAAGCCACACTGGGTATCCCGGATTCCTCTGACCGCCAGGATCTGCACCGCCAGGTTGAAGACCCGACCCATGAGATCGCGGTACCGCGGTTGTGCCTTCTCGATGAGACTCCGGTCGACGGCTCGGGAGCCGATCGCAACCCCGCCCGCGAGCGACCGGTCGAGCTCCTCGAGCTCCTCGATGGGGGTCGAAAGATCGGCGTCGCACAGCAAGATGCTCTCTCCTTCGGTGGCGCCGAAGCCGGTCCGCACGGCCGCCCCCTTGCCCCGGTTTCGTGCGTGCACCAGAGTTTTTAGGGAAACACCGTCGGTGGGGACCGCCTTCACGATCTCCGCGGTTTCGTCGGCTGACCCGTCGTCCACGACCACGACCTCCGCCGGCAGCCACCGCGGGTGATCGCCGAGGTATCGAACGATCGTCTCCAGGGTTGATGGCAGTCGGAGAGCCTCGTTGAAGGCCGGGATGACGACACTCAGACGGATGGTTGTGCTCCAGCTTCGATCATACCGTTTCGGATCTCGGATGCGGGCGCCTCTGCGGAGATGATGGGGAGATCCCGGTTGCTCAGGAAGCCGGAATCGACTCGATCGTGGAGGCTGCGGCGAGAGCCAACGGTGACCGGCGGGCTCCGAAGAGCCCCGGAAGACCGATGAGAAGACCGCTGACGGCCGCCGCCCCGATGACCAGCGCCAATCGCCGCGGAGGAACAGGATCAGCAAAGACGATGCCGGCCAGCAGCATGCCCGGGGTGCCCTGGCGGATCACCACCAAGATGGCGGCCGCAGCGATCCACCACGCCAAACCGAGGGCTGCGGCCCACGGAAGGGCGGCGAGCGAACCGTTGTGCCCGAGGGTGGTGAGACCGACAAGCGCCGCGGTACAGACCCCGAGTGCAGCCACGGCGTCGGCCCACGACGCGGCGAGCACATTGATGGTCGGAGGTGAGCTCACCGCGACGGAGACCGGAGTGGGATTATCCATGACCGCGGCAGAGTCATCGGAATCCTGGAGCACGTCCCAGTTCTTCGGGAACGGGCGCTGCCCCGGGGACTCCTCGTCGCCCTTCATCGCTCGTTCATGCTCCGGATGAAGATCTCGAGCCGCATATCGGCAGCGCGGACCTTGTACTTCTGGACGAACTCGAGGAACCGCACGGCTTCATCGTCGTCGGGCTTGAGCTCGAGGAGCCGCACGAGGTGATTCTCGGCCCCGGTGAGGTTGTAGGCGCGGGACTCGGCAAGCGCCGCGTTGAAGAGGCTGCGCTCGAGGACCAGCTTGAGATCTCCCTGCTCGGGGTACTCGAGGAGGAGGTCTTCGGTGATGCTGACGGAGGCCCGATAGTTGCGGGTCTTGAGCGCGTTCTCCAAGACCGGAGCCTCGGGCTCGATCTCGACGATCACCTTTCGAAGCTCGGCAAGCCCCGGATCCTCGGAGTGGTTGACCAGACCCTCACCGGCGGCCGCGAAGGCCGACCACCAGAGACCCTGTTCGAGCAGGTCCTCGGCGCGCGATGCTTGTTCGGGAACCGGGGTCGGGGTCGGCGGCGCGAGATCCTGCTCGTACTTGGCGATCCGCATCTCAATCCGCTGTTGCGAAAGACCCGCCGCCGGGAACTCGCGGAGCAAGTGGAGCGCCTCCTCCACCTTGTTCTGTTTGAAGAGGCGATCCGCCTCGATCAAGACCTCGCTCACGGCAGCGGCCGAATCATCGGCCTCGGGCTCGGGCCTGAGCATCTTGCCCCCGAGCCATACGCCGGCGAGAACGACCACGAGAGCGACTACCGCAAGGGCGACCATCCGTGTGGGGAACTTGGAACGAAGCCGCTCGACGGGAGAGAGATCCTGATAATCATCGAAATCGTCGATCGCCCCGCCGACGCGGAAGAGATCGTCATCCGGATCGTCACCATCGGCCGTCGTATCGGTGGCAGAAAAATCCGCCGGGGTCTCATCCACCACATCGCCGAAAAGATCATCGTCGAGCTCGGGAAGCGAGGGAGCGGTCGACGCCGCTGTCTCGCCCGGCTGAACCTTGGGCTGTGCTGCTTCGGTTGAGATCCCCTGCTCGCGATCGAGCTCCTCCTTCAGGATGGAAACCTCGATGTGGTTCGGGCGACGGGCGAGGGCCTTGTTGATGAGAAGGCGGGCGGCGTCGTGTTCGCCCTGGTCGAAGGTGTCCCGAGCCTTGGCGAGCAGATCTTCGACCTCGGACTCGGCCGCCGCGAGGGATTTCTTTGCCTTCTCGATGAGGTGTTCCGCTTCGGGGTGGGTCGGTTTGACGAGGAAGATCCGTGACCAGATGGAGATCGCGAGGGCTTGGTCGCCACCGTTGAGAGCTGCCTGACCCTTCCCGATGAGCTCCTGGATCGACACCGCGAGGGATTCTTCATCCGCGGCATCATCGAGATTTACCGAGTCGTAACTGTCGGCGACGGAAACTGTTCCGTCCGCTGAGGGGGCCGGGTCGCCGACATCCGGCGTTTCGTAGGGGGCGGTGAAGAGGTCGGCGGTGTCGCCCATGGGCTGAAAGGGAACATCGTCAACGGCGCCGGCGCCGAACTCGGGCATTGATTCCTCGGGGGATTGGTCCGGGACGGGTTCGATGAGGTCTGAAAAGGGATCCTGGGTGTCGAACTCGACGGCGAATGCGGCATCTTCGTCGGCCATCCCGGGCTGGTCCGTGGGCGGCGCGGGCGCCTCGGTGAATGCCTGTGGTACGGATGTCTCTCCTGGGGTGGCTGGTCGGGATGGCGGTGAAACATCGGCGGCGCCGATCGGAGAGGGTTGTGGCGCGTCCTGGGACAGCGCCAAACCTCCGGTTTGGTCGATTTCTTTGAGGGTGGACGCAATCCCGGTGTGGTGCGGATCCAGCGCCTGGGCCATCATGACGAAGTTGGCCGCCTCCTGGGGATCGCCGCCGGCGAGCGCTTCGCGTGCCTGGATCAGGAACTGGCCGACCTGGCTCTCGATCTTGAGCGCCTTTTCGATCTGGTCTCTGAGATCTCGCGCCTCCTGGTGTCCGGGGAGATCGATGAGGACCTTCTCGACCTTTTCCTTGGCGGCTAAGAACTCCCTCGAGTTGAAGTCGTCCACCGCCTCGATCAAGAGGCCGTTGATGGTGTCGGTGGTCGGCGCCTGGAGCTGGGCGATGATATCGCCGAGATCGATTTCGTTGTGGCTCGAGGCGAGCTGTCGCTTCAAGTTCGTGGCAGGGCCGAAGCTCGGATCGAGCCGAAGGACGAACTCGAGGCCGATCATCGCCTCTTCGCGTTGTCCGGATTGGAGATTGGTCAGCACTTGTTTGAAGGCCGTCATGACCCGCTCTTGTGCTTGTACGGAAAGGCCGGAGTTGCCTGGATACGACATATCCCATCGATGGTATCAAGCAGCCTGACGAGCGGTCAACGAAGACGCTGCGATATTGATCACCAAGGGGGCGTACTTTTCATCGAGATTCGTCGATGAGCGCTCCCGAGAGGATGATCGTGATGACGGCGCCGCCGCTCGGCCGGCCGGCGATTTTCAGCGTCCCTCCGTGCTCGGTCACAACGCGGTGGACGACGGCGAGGCCGATCCCCGAGCCCCTTCCCTTGGTGGAGTAGAAGGGCTGCAGCAGCATGTCGGTGTCGTCGGTGGGAAGACCGACCCCGGTGTCGGCGACCGCGATGATGAGATCGTGGAGCTCGGACCGGGCGGATACGCTGATCATTCCGGGACCCTTGGTGGCCGCCACAGCGTTGTCGAGGAGGTTGACCATGGCCTGGTTGAGAAGGACCGGATCGACCATGCCGACCAGGTCTTGCTCAGGAAGGACGAGCTCGATGATCAGTCCGTCACGAACGCCGTCATACAGTGAACAGACCTCGCGGAGTATGTGATTGACCGAGGCCGGGCGTGGCTCGACCGAGGGCATCCGGGCGTACTCGCGAAACGACTCCACCAGCTGCTTGAGACCGGAGACCTGTGTGACGATGGCTTCACACCCGGAGGAAACCACCTCGCCGAGCTTCGGATCGAGATCACCTGCACGCCGATGGATCCGTTCCACAGCGAGCTGGATCGGAGTCAGGGGATTCTTGATCTCGTGGGCGATGCGCTGGGCGACCTCGCTCCAGGCGGCTTGCCGCTGGGCGCGGACCAACAGGGTGAGATCATCCATGGCCACCACGCTCCCGCCTCCGGCCAGCTTGGTGATCGTCACTTCGACATGGAGCAGCGAGCCGCCGGTTTCGAGATCGGCCTCGAAACGGGACTCGCGCAAGGGGTTGGTGGTGAGGTGTTGGTGGAGCATCTCGAGACCGGGCTCCTCGAGCCGGTCGAGGCCGAGCCACTCACCGGCCCACTCGTGATGACCGAGCATCGTGGCCGCAGCCGGATTGGGCCGGAAGGTGCGGCCATCGGCGTCGACGGTCAGAACACCGGTGGGAATGGTTGCCAGAAGGGTGGCCATTTCATTGGCGGACTTCCGGATATCCGCCTCGGTGGCCCGGACCCGGCGGACCATTGCATTGAAGGAGTCAACCAGCACCGCCATTTCATCCGTGGCCGGGACCTCGACCTCGGCAAGCTCGTCACCCCCGGCAACCCTTCGGGTCGCATCGGCGACGGCGAGTAACGGCTCGGTGAAGCGGCGAGAAAGAAAAAGACCGATCCACACGGTTCCGAAGAGGAGCAGGAGCGTGATGGCGAGGAAGACGAGAATGGTGGTCGAAGTGACCATCCCACGGGCCACCTTCATTTCCTGAAACTCAACATGGGCGGCAGTGGCGCGATCGAGGTGTTGAAGGAGTTGGCGGGGCAAGACCGAGCCGACCACGATGGTCGAGTAACCATCATCCATGGGTCGCCATGCGCGAACCAGGAGCACGCTGCGCCAACGGACGGCGCGAACACCGGATTCCGGCAGGTCGTCGAGGTTCAGGGGTGGCAACGCCGCGGGGAGCCGCCGGGGATCGGTCACCGCCTGGACCAGATCGGGTCCGTCATAGAACGCCACCAGATCGACACCGAGCAGTGTTCGAAGCCGCGCGAGGCTCTGGGAGTCCGGGTTCGACCGAAGCTCGGAGCCGGCGACGGCGGCCTGCTCGAGCAACCGGTCTTCAATCGCCTCTCGGATCTCCACGGTGATCTCCGAACCGACGAGGAGGATCTCCTCCACCGGCGATGAGAACCAGCGATCGATGGAGCGCTGCAGGAGATTCGTGGCGATGAGGAAAATGAAGATGACCGGAACAAAGGTCAGGGCGACATAGGTGAGAACGAGCTTTGTGCGAAAACGGCCGCCGAGGACTCCGCTCCGCCATTCGACCACGAGCCGCATCACGTTGCGGACAATGACAAAGGACAGGATCAGAATCAGTGAGATATCGAGATACCAGAGGATGAAGAGCAACAGTCGGTTCGTGAGCTCATCGGGGGACACGCTCTGAGCGCGCTGGAGCAGATAGTAGGCTCCGGTTGTCAGCGTCATCAGAAAGATGAATGCGGCCAAGAGGAAACGGTTCTCGCGGCGATGGCGATTCCAGGCGCGGTGAAGCGCCCCCATCGCAGAGCCCTTTCCACCGCGGCCGGAGTCGGACTCGGTCACCGATGTACCCGTCACACCTGCGCTTCGTTTTTTCAACATGCCACGGGTGTCCATCCCTCGTGATGCCTGCTCGGCGAGGCGCCGTGGTCCCTTCGAAATGGCACGCCAATGACGGCGGGACGCACTAGTCGGCGTCCGCGAGCTCGGGTGGGCGTTCCAGAGTGGTCTCGGTCCAGGGGGTCGCGTCCTGCGTCGGGAAAATGAGCCAGGTGGTGCCCGATGAGAAAACAGCTCGGACGCGGATCTTGAGGATGGCGTGCCGGCGTGCCTCCGGCAGCTGAATACGGACCGGTGGCGGTGTGGTCAGCCAACTGATGGCGTCTTCGGCGGATTCGGCCTCTTCTGATCCGGTGATCACGCCGTCGAGGACGACCTCGCATCGAAAACGGCCCGTCACGGCGTCGAAGGCGGCAATGGTGACGAGCTCGCCGGACCACAGGCGACGATCCCACCATCCTCGCCGTTTGGCCTTGACCCGAAGGGGGTAGCTGAGTCTGACCTCGGCCCCCGACCCGAGGGCCGAGGCAAGGTCCTCGGGCAGCGCGGTCGCGAGACGAAAGCTGATCTCGACCGCCGCAGAATCCCGCGTGACCTCGAGGGTCAGAGGATCCGGCAGGGCGATTCCCGCGGCAAGAACGAGGGCGAGCACAATTGGCATGCTGGGCCGATTCTACCACCGGGGGGAGATCATTGATCGGCGGTGATCATGCGGGCTGAAGATCTGCGATAAAGTAGTGGATCGGAGCCCACCGAGGAGAGGAGACGATGGCGCACGAACGACCCAGGCCTTCGGAAAAGGAGCGAGCCTTCAAGGAGGTTCTCTACCGATTCATGGGCGATGTCTATGCCACCAAGGCCGCACTCTATCTGGAATCGCCGGACTCCCTGTGGTTGCTCGCCACCCAATACGGCTTCGGACGGCGAGATCGGCTCGTGGAGACATTCGCCGACGACCACACGCTGGTGCGGATGGTGCGGGCGTTTGGGAATGAACCCAGGTTCTACAATGATCCGAGCGAGGTCGGTGAAGTGGCCGGCTATCTCGCCGATTCCGGGACATCCCGCCTGATGTTGGTTCCTCTCATCGGGCAGAGCGGTTTGATCGGCTTTGTCGATGTTCGTGACAAGGGGGGACAGCGCCCATTCGTTCCGAAGGACCGCGATCTCGCCCGCACCATCGCCTCGGAGTTGTCGCGGTTGGTCGAGGGTGCCGATGTCGTGGAGGGAGCGTCGGAGATCGAGCCCGAGGATCCACCGACGGGCTCGGCCCGGCCGGTCGAGATCCCCTCCCGGCCGAACGAAGGTCCGCGGGCGCTGTTCGACGAACCCGGTTTTGATGAAATCAATGCCGCCGCGGCCGACGGGCTCGCCGACCCGCGCGTGGTGGCGATCGCGGTCACCGTCGCCACTGACCGATCCGGTGCGACGTTGGTCCATCAGCGGGTCGGCATCCCGGTGATCGATATGGATCCTCTCCTCGCGCACCAGATCGACGCGATGAGTCGGGCGTCGGTGCCCATCCCCAAGTCCGAGAAGTGGAAGACCGAAGTTCGCCGCACGTCGGATTCCGCAATGTCCGCCCGCAATCCGGTCATCGCGACGTCGGTAGTGCTCGTTGTCGGTGGTGGTTGCCTGGTGGTTTCGGTGGTCGCCGATGCCGAGCCGGCCGTGGCCCGGCGGACGCTCGAGCGTTTCGGCGATCGAGCGGTTGCCGCACGGGACGGCTTCTGCCTTCGCATTGCTCGGCGGGGGTTGGCCCGGCGATTGCTCCAGCCGGGCAACCGCCGCTATCCGGAGTTGGTCGCTCATTCTCTCGGCGTGTCGCGTCTGTGCTGGTCCATCGCCAGGGTCTTCGAGTTCGACGAATCGACCGCCGAGAAAGCGGCGCTGGCGGGTCTGCTCCATGACGTCGGAATGCGGGAGCTTGACTATGATCGACTCTATATGCATCCGACCCCGGGCCCGGAAGACCGCCGCACCTATCGCATGCACGTCGAGGTCGGCGACCGCATCGTTCGGGTTGACGGATTCGACGAGATTGCCGACGCGGTCCGCCACCATCATGAAAGGTGGGATGGCAACGGCTACCCCGACCGGCTGGCGGGCGACGCCATTCCTCTGCTCGCACGCATTGTGCACGTGGCTGAAGTCTTCGATCTCTTCACCGCCGCCAACAGCTACCGTCCGGCGGTCAGCCGGGCACGGGCTCTCGTCATCCTCCAGCGGGCGGCGGGCCATCAGTTCGATCCCGAAGTCGTCGAAGCCATCGCCGAGGTCGTTGCATGAACCAAGAACGTCGGGTGATCGCCCAGAACCGCAAGGCTCGTCATCTGTACCACTTCCTCGAACACGAGGTTGCCGGTATCGAGTTGCGCGGCACCGAGGTCAAGGCGATCCGGGACGGCCGAATCAACCTCACCGACGCCCACGTCCACTTTACAGGCGGCGAAGCCGTACTCATGGGTTGCCACATCGGCCCCTATGAGCACGGTGGGTACGCGAGCCATGAGCCCCGCCGCCCCCGGCGACTGCTGATGCACAAGCGACAGATCGAGCGCCTCGCCTCCAAGGTCCGGGAAACCGGTCTGACGGTGATTCCGACCGCAGTGGTCCTGATCGGGAACTGGATCAAGGTGGAGATCGCCCTCGCCCGGGGCAAACAGCTCCACGACAAGCGTGAGACGCTGCGGCGGCGAACCATGGACCGCGAGGCCGAGCAGGCGGTCAAAGAAGGCCGAAACTAGGGTGGATTTCGACGCGGGCGCAGGTATAATCACGCCGTAAATCGATACTGCCCGTCCCTCCTCTGATGGGTTTCCCTCGGGATCGGGATCGGGATCGGGATCGGGAACGAAGGGGGCCGCCTGCGTGTTCTCATGGGTGTCCGGTTCGATGAGGATTTCATGATCAAAGCAGTGAACACAGTATTGGCGATGCGCTGATGCGGGACGACATCGTCATCCGTGGCGCACGCGAGCACAACCTCGACAACATCGATGTCAGAATCCCGCGAGATCGGCTGGTTGTCGTCACCGGCGTCTCCGGATCGGGCAAGTCGTCGTTGGCCTTCGACACCCTCTTCGCCGAGGGCCAACGGCGATACGTGGAGTCGCTGTCGGCATATGCGCGCCAATTCCTCGATCAGATGGAGAAACCCGACGTCGACACCATCGAGGGGCTCTCGCCGGCGATCTCCATCGAGCAGAAAACCACCTCGCGCAACCCGCGATCGACGGTCGGAACCGTGACCGAGATCCACGACTATCTCCGGCTCCTGTGGGCGTCCGTCGGGGTGCCGCTCTGTCCCGACTGTGAGATCCCCATCCAACCGCAGACCGTGGAGCAGATGGTGGACCAACTCCTCGCCCTCGGAGACGGAACCCGATTCATGCTGCTTGCGCCGTTGGTCGAGGGCCGCAAAGGGGAGCACCGCAAGCTCTTCTCGCAGATGGTGCGCGAGGGGTTTGTTCGCGCCCGGGTCGATGGCGAGCTTGTCGATGCCGCGTCGCCTCCGGATCTCGACAAGAACCGCCGCCATTCCATTGAGGTGGTGATCGATCGGCTGTCCATTCGTGACGGGGTCTCCTCGCGTCTCGCCGATTCCCTGGAAACCGCACTCAGGGTCGGCGAGGGTCTGGTTCGGGCCGCGGTGACCGATGGAGACGAGCTCGTCCTGTCGTCGCGCCATTCGTGCCCGAGTTGCGGTTACTCACTGAGTGAGATCTCGCCGCGGCTCTTCAGCTTCAACTCGCCGCAGGGCGCCTGCCCGGCCTGTTCGGGTCTCGGCTTCCTGCGCGAGGTCGACCCCGAGAAGCTCCTCCTCGATCCCGACCGGGGTCTTGCCGCGGGATGCCTGGCAACCGTGGGACAGGGGCCGGGTTCGTGGGTCGGTCGTCAGCTCGCGCAGCTCGGGACCCATCTCGGTTTCGACCTGGACACCAAGTGGAGGCAGCTGCCCGAGGCGATCCGTGAGCTCATCATGTACGGGTCGACCCAGGAGCACGAGTTCGTGTGGGAAGGGCGCAAGGGCGCCTATCGCTTTCGCGATCGCTTCGAGGGTGTCGTCCCCCGGTTGGAGCGTCGCTACAAGGAGACGTCCTCCGACCAGATCAGGCGGGAGCTCGAACGCTACATGTCGTTCGCACCCTGCCACACCTGCCACGGCGCCCGCCTGAGACCCGAGAGTCTCGCGGTCAAGGTGGCCAATGCGAGTCTGGCCGAGATTGCGGCGCTGTCGGTGCGGCGCGCGATGGACTGGTTCGACGGCCTCAACCTCAATGAACGTGATGCCCAAATCGCGGCCAAGGTGCTCCGTGAGGTGCGGGACCGTCTCGGTTTTCTGGTTTCGGTGGGTCTCGACTATCTGTCCCTCGATCGGATGGCCGGGACCTTGTCGGGTGGTGAAAGCCAGCGCATCCGGCTCGCCACCCAGGTCGGATCGAAGCTCATGGGGGTTCTCTACGTACTCGACGAGCCCTCCATCGGGCTCCACCAGCGTGACAACCGGCGGCTGCTCGACACCCTCAAGGGGATGCGTGATCTCGGCAACACCGTGGTGGTGGTGGAGCACGACGAGGAGACCATCCGCGATGCCGACTGGGTCATCGATCTGGGTCCGGGCGCCGGACGGCTCGGTGGTCAGGTGGTCGCGGCGGGAACCCCGGAGAGCATCGTCGAGGCTGAGTCTTCTCTGACCGGGGCCTATCTCTCGGGTCGGCTCAGCATTCCGGTTCCTGCCGCGCGAGCCAACGGCAACGGAGCCCGCCTCCTTGTTCACGGAGCCGCCGCGCACAACCTGAAGGAGATCGACGTCCACTTTCCCCTCGGTCGACTCATCTGCGTGACCGGGGTCTCCGGCTCGGGGAAGTCGACGCTCGTCAACGAGGTTCTGCACAAGGCTGTGGCGCGCCAGGTCCTCGGCACCCTGAACCGGCCGGGCCGGCATCGCGCGGTCGACGGATGCGAACACCTGGACAAGGTGATCGCCATCGATCAGTCGCCCATCGGCCGGACACCACGTTCCAACCCCGCCACCTACACCAAGGTCTTCGACCCCATTCGATCGCTCTTTGCCGCCACCACCGACGCTCGGGCGCGGGGGTACAAGCCGGGGCGGTTCAGCTTCAACGTCAAGGGTGGTCGTTGTGAGGCCTGTCAGGGGGCCGGACAGATCCGCATCGAGATGCACTTCCTTCCCGATGTCTTCGTCACCTGCGATGTCTGTGAGGGCCGACGCTACAATCGGGAGACCCTCGAAGTCCACTACAAAGGCCTCGATATTGCCCAGATCCTCGACCTCACCGTCCGCCAGGCGCAGGAGCTCTTCGCCTCGGTGCCGAAGATCGTCCGGGTGCTCGACACCCTCGTCTCCGTCGGTCTCGACTACCTCCACCTCGGCCAACCGGCCACGACCCTCTCCGGTGGCGAGGCTCAACGAATCAAGCTCTCGCGAGAACTGGCCAAGCGCGCCACCGGAAAGACGCTCTATCTTCTTGACGAACCCACCACCGGTCTCCACTTCGACGACGTCAGAAGACTCCTCGCCGTGCTGCACGCGTTGGTGAATCGGGGGAATACGATCATCGTCATCGAGCACAACCTCGACGTGATCAAGACCGCCGACTGGATCGTCGACCTCGGACCCGAGGGCGGTGACGGAGGAGGCAGGGTGGTCGTTGAGGGGACACCGGAGCAGGTCGCGGCGTGCACCGCATCGCATACCGGGAGATATCTCAAGCCGCTTCTGGGGTGAGGGTTGTCCGAAGCGGAACGCAGCGATTGATTCTGTGAGCCCCGGCCTTCTGGGCCGCGGCGGCCCAGCGTCGCCCAATCAGCGTGGTCAATCGGTGGTAGCGGGTAGGTTGTTGACCACGCTGATTGAGCGAGCGGCGGCCTCCCTCTGAGCCGGAACACAGTTCTTTCAGCGCGCTTCCCGAGAGTGCCCGGTCCCCATTTGTGCGCGACGCGAATCGGCGCCGGGAGGTCGTGCCTGCACAAATACGGACCCGGCACGTCCGCCGCACGCGTTCTCTTCGTGTACTTGGGCGCTTTGCCGACCGGGGTTGACAGCTGGAGCGAGGTGGGCGACTGTTCGGTGCCGCTGCCGCTGCCGCTGCCGCTGCCGCTGCCGCTGCAGCTGCCGCTGCCGCTGTCTCTGCCGCTGCCGGTTGGCGCTCCAGAATGCAGCGGGTCAGGCGAGTATGGAGTAGCCTCCGTCGAAGATGATGGTCTGTCCTTGGATCATGGAGGCGTATTCGGTGCAGAGATAGTTCACCGTGTTCGCCACATCCTGGGGGC
>JARFRM010000249.1 GCA_029287235.1 Thermoanaerobaculales bacterium | reverse complement strand
GACGGAACCGTAGACCGCTTGAAACTCATCGCCGATGGTCATCTGGAGCGGTTGAATCGCTTGAATGCGGCGGTTGACGTCTTCGAGGGTACGCTTCACCGTTGCAAACAGGGCTGACTGGTCGCGGTGCTGACGGGATCGAACGAGGTCGCCGATGACCGCCGCGACGGCTCCGTTTTGATCTATCGAGCGGGATAACATGAGTTAAATATAACCTCTTTGGCTATTTTTTGCAATAATAACTGTTAAAATTATTTTTTAGATAAATAACCTGATGCGTTATTCCATTGATGTCGGACCCGCATTTCCATATTTGGAAGTCCAAGCTGCGAAAATCCTGACCCAAACCCATGAGTCAGCAACCCTCCAACTTTCTCCTCGACGAGGCCAGATCGACTTTGATGATGTCGAGCTTACCGTGCGTGTCGCTGATCAAGAGAATTTTCACGTAATGTTCCTTGGAATATTTTACGCCATATTTATACCATTTGCAGGGCGACAAGGGTCTCGGGCGAACGTCGGGGCCGTCAACGGACGATTCGCCTGCGCAAATCCGAACGGTGGAGGACAATGATGGGATGAGATGGAGTCAATTGTTGACTTTGATCGTAGCCGTCGCGAACGCTTTGGGGTGCAGCGGTGGGTCTGAGCAGGTGGGTGGCTCGGCGGCCGAGTACCTGGCGTATGAGAAGTCACTGGGGTCGGGCGTCGATGTGACAGGTGTTCGACTTCGCGAAGACCTCGAGGAGCTCGAGAGTGACCGGTCGGTGAGCGCGATCCTGGAGATTGACCGCGCACACGATGTGCCTGAGCTCGCACTGGCCGTGCGGACTCGGAGCGGCGTGGCGGATCTTCGGTCGATCCTGGCCGAGGTCGGCATCGCGGTCGACATCGTCTGGAGCGATCGGCTGGCCGAGGGCGAGCTGGTCGATGTGCCGTGGCCGGGGGAAACGCAGCTCCGCGACCTGATGACCCGCTATCGGGACGTTCCGGTGCGGGAGGGTCAGTGGCACTTCTATCTGTTGCTCGGACGAAAGACAGAGGCCGAGCGGGAGCTGTCGCTCGTCATCGATCCAAAGCGGCGCACAGGGGCCGTGGCGTTTGTCGATCCCGAAGATGAGGCCGGGACGCTGCACGCGGTCGGGCACGAGATCGGGCATTTGCTCAACCTGCCCCACCCGTGGGAGGTGTACGGCAACACCAGGTCCCTGATGAGCTACCCGTGGCGGTGGGAGGACTGGGACTGGGAGGACCCGGAGGTCTTTCGATTCGATGCGGTCGGTCGCCGGCACATTCTGCGGGCTCCGGAGGTGGTGGTGCGGCCCGGCGGTGGGCCGCTGGGGTGACGCACATGCGTGCCGGGTCAGGTGGTCAGGCGGAGCACCTGCCACAGGGCGGAGGGTTTCAGGGCCAGAATCTGGGCGACCTCCACGCAGCTGGCGTAGCCGCACGTGGCGCAGACCTCGGGGTTGTCCACGTCCCGGCAGCACGTGAAGATCCGGTCGCGGGTGCCGAGCTCGATCTGGGGGATGGGCCGCTTCCAGCGGTTTGAGCGCAGCGCCCGGTAGGCGGCGCGCGACACCGCGATGGGGTAGCCTTCGCGCTTGAGGCGCCAGAGGCGGTCCAGAAGCTCGACGCGCTCGTCCCCGGCGATGCCGTGGGAGGCGACGATCTCCGGCCAGTGGGTGAGCAGATTGAAGGAGATGCCGCGGAAGAGGTGCAGCTCGGAGATCTCTCGCACGAATCGCTCGCAGAACTCCACATTGTCGCGGTTGAAGGTGATGGAGGCGAAGATCGCCGGGGTCACCGCCTCGCGGACGTTTTGAACGACGCGCTCGTAGGTCCCGCCCCGGATGCGGTCGTGGACCTCTTTGGGTCCGTCGATGGTGACGATGTAGCTGCAGCCGGCGATGTCCAACGGCACCGTACCGTTGGTGAAGATGTAGATGTCGGCAAAGCCGAGACTCCGAGCGTGGTCCACTAGGAAGGCGAGGCCCCTGCCGCCGTCCTCCCACAGCATGGGCTCGCCGCCGGTGAAGTAGAGCGAACGGTGGCCTCGGCCGTAGGCTTCCTCGAGGGTGTGCAGCGCCTGTTCGAGACTGAAGTGGTAGCCGCCGGAGTTCTTGCTTTCGCAGTAGAAGCAGTCGAGGTTGCAGAGATCGGTGATGACGAGGCCGAAGAGGTAGGGCAGCTCCTGTCGGAGGACGTAGGTGCGAAAGGCGTAGCGGGTGTGCTCGAGCCACTTTTTCATGTCACAGGACCGCCTCTTCGGGCCAGGCGTTGCGGCGGCAGGTGCCCCACAGGCGATTGATGTAGCTCAGGCTGTACTCGTTCTGCAGGCGGTGGATCCAATAGGCGCCGGCCGTGGTGATGGCGTAACCGGTGCTCGTTCGTGCGGCCAACCCGGCGGCCCGGACCGGGGTGAAGAGGGTGCCGAATCGGCTCCGGAGACCGTCGTTTTCGCCGAAGAGGCGGCGAAAATCATTGTCCTCTGCGGCGAGCTCGTAGACCCGCCAGTACAGCCAGTACGCCATTTCCAGGCGGCGGTTCACGGGCATGGCCAGCGCCACCGGGCGCCGCTCGGGCAGGGTTTCGACGTAGGCCTCCACGTCGAAGGTGTTGACCCAAAAGTGGGCGCCGTCCATGGAGGCGGCACTGGGGCCGAAGCCGAGGTAGTGATGGCGGGTGATGGAGCTGAACTTGCTGTGCTGCGGCCGCTTCCAACTCCAGACGGCGCAGCGTTCCAGACCCCGGGCCCGGCAGGCTTCGTCGGTGTAGGCGAGCATGGCGCGGATGGTGCGGCCGCTCGGCCGCTCCACGACTCGCGTGCCCCGTTCAAGCCCACGGTCCGAGTACGGGAAGGTGAACATGGGGTAGGTGCTGAGCTGGTCCACCCCGGTGGCGAGGACCCGATCGACGTCGCGACGCCAGTGCTCGAGCCGTTGTCTTGGCAGCGCGAACATGAGGTCGGCGTTGATGGTGGAGAAGCCGATCCTGCGGGCGCGCTCGAGGGCGCCCAACGCCTCGCCGCCGCTGTGGCTTCGACCGATGTGGCCGAGGATCTCGTCGTCCGTTGACTCGACGCCCACCGAAAGCAGCGTGACCCCGGCGTGCTTCAGCGCCTTCAGGTCGTCATCGGCCATGTGCGAGGGGTGGAGCTCGACGCAGATGTCGCAGTCGAGGCCGAAGGTCTCGTCGAGCTCGCTGAGGATGTCCACCAGCCCTTCGCGGTTGACGGTCGGTGTGCCGCCGCCGACGTACAGCGAGTCGATCGTCGGCGTGCCCAGCTCTGACGCGCAGAGTGAGATCTCCTGGCTGACCGCGCGCCTGTAGCGGGCGAAGAGGTCGACTTCATAGCGACAGCGGTTGTAGGGGCAGAAGGGGCACAGGCTGGTGCAGAAGGGCACGTGGAGGTAGAGGCCCAGGTGCTGCAATCCGGGGGCGATGGGTGGGGTCTCGGGCCGCATGCGGAAGCGACGCCCCCGGCCGGTGATCCACTTCTGGAGGATGGGTTTCCACAAGGCCCTGGCCGGCAGCATGGACCCATCATAGCTTTCATTTTCTTCGCCCATTGCGGATGGGCGACACGCATTGTAGTAGCAAGCATCCCTGCTTGCGGTGCGATGGTTCGGAGGTCAATCGAGGGCCGCAAGCTGGAAGCTTGCTACTACAACGCTCGACGGCCTCAAGCTGGAAGCTTGCTACGAGAGGAATCGAATCTCGCAGTTTCCGTGGCCGGGAAGCACCGATCACCAGCGACCCACGCTGCGGAAACGGCGCCACGTGCGAAACGGCGCCACGAAACGGCGCCACGAAACGGCGCCACGCGAAACGGCGCCACGGAAACGGCGCCAGAAACGGCGCCACGGAAACGGCGCCACGTACACACGTCCACACTTGTTGGCAGTCACGCCCGCCGTGAGACGGCCTCGTCGGATCGCGTGGCACCGATCGCACCGATCCAAACGTGACCGCCCCTTGGCGTCGTATAGAAGAGGGACGAGAGACGATGGGATTGAACTTCTTGCGGCCTACAGAAGATGATCTGTGAGCGGGAAGAGTCCGTCCCGTCCTCCGATTTCCGGGTTCTGATGAGAATCACGGCGATCATCGTGGGACTTCCGTTGGTTCTCTGCATCGGTTGGTGTGCTGTTTCGGAAGCGCTCTTGATGCGAGACTGGGAAATGGCCGATCAGACCATCGACGACATCTGGACCATCGAGAAAGCCTTGGAGGTGTATGCCGTCGAAAACCTGCGCTATCCGATCGCGATCTCGACCTGGAGCGAGCTCGAGGCGATCCTGGTTCCCCGCTACGTGGAGAGTCTCCCGGAACACGACGCGTGGGGCACACGGTTCGTGGTTCACTCCTCCGACACCGGAGACTCGTATGAGATCGTGTCCTTTGGCAAGGACCGCCGCCCCGGAGAAAGAACAGGCGGCGACTCGGACGATTTAGCCCGCGACATCGTGAGCCGGACCGGGTGGCTCTACCAGTGGCCGCGTGATCCAACGGTTTGGCCCTGATCGAAACCAAGACGGGTGCGACGGGTGCCAGGTTCACGCCCCTGATGGGTGGCACCAATTCAACAAGTGTGGAAGTGTGTACGTGGCACCGATCCCAGGGGTTCGTTGTAGGTGCAAGCATCCTTGCTTGCGGTGAGTCGACGGGCATTGTAGAAGCAAGCATCCTTCAGTTTACGCGGTGTCGGCAGGATCGGGAATGCTCCGTTGATTGAGGTTCTACTGAGGTCATTGACGAGTTAATAGACAAAAGTATTGACATAGTCATTGACAGACAGTAGATTCAGGTTGAGGCGACCACGCGTCGGTCAACGATCGGAGTGTGGTGTTGCCGGAATCGGAGGTTGTCATGTCTGCAGCACTTGCAAGCCG
>JARFRM010000212.1 GCA_029287235.1 Thermoanaerobaculales bacterium | reverse complement strand
TTGTTGCCCGGCGACCACAGCTCGTCCGCGCTCCTCGGTGGGGCCGAAGGCGTGACCCATGGAGGCGACGTAGACCACATCGGGATCCTCGGGACGGATCCGGACCCTGGCGATGTGCAGTGAATCCTCAAGGCCGATGTGGTCCCAGGTGTCGCCGCCGTCGACGGACTTGTACATGCCGTCACCCCAGGAAACGCTCTGGCGGAGCTGGGGCTCGCCGAGACCCACGTACATGATGTCGGGGTTCTTCTCATAGATGGCCATGGCGCCGACCGAGGCGTAGTTGAACTGGCCCGCACCGACCAGGATCCAGTAGGTGCCGGCGTCCTCGGTCTTCCAGAGACCGCCCGAACCATGGCCGAAGAAGAAGACGTTGCGGTCGGTGGGATGGCCGACAACGGTGGTGCCCCGGCCGCCGTTGAAGGGGCCGATGTTGCGCCACTCGAGCGCCGTGAGGTCGGGCTCGGCGGCGGTGGTGGGGATGGCCGTGACGAAAGCGACGGCGCTGAGAACGAGGAATGAAGCGAAGCGCATAGATACTTGCATCTGCAGACTCCATGGTGTTCCTTCTGGTGCTGGTGGGGAGAAGCGTTTCATGCTCGGGGTCGAGTTTTCATCAAGAGAGAATCTCGAGGAAGAGCGGATCATTCCATAGGGAGAGCAGACCCATCTTGTGCCGCAGGGAGTCAGGTCGGTTGGTCCTGTCGTGCGCACAATCGGTTCGGTGACTCAGACCGGTTGAATTTCGAGCCCGAGGTTCCTTCTCGGTCAAACTATCGCAGTACGATCGCGTGCGCCTCGCGCACAAAGTACGCCTTGCATTTGTCCCAATGAAACGGCTCGAGCATCTGCGGCATGGGCTCGCGTTCGGCGTCATCGAAGTACGTGAGGCTCTTGAGAATGTGGTAGGTGTTGAACCGTCCCTGACCGTACTTCTCCGGCAGCCAACCGAAGCAGTCCTCGAGCGAGAGATCCCCTCGAAGAATCGTGTAGAGATCAATGAAGTCCTTGCGGCTGCCCCGGCCCGAAATTGCGGCCAGTTTCATCAGTGCGATATCACGTTGACCCGCGATCTCGAAGAAGGAGTAGGGAACTGTCGGGAAGAGAAAATCATCAGTCACTGTGAAAAAGGAGACTTTCACATCCGCGACGATGGCGGTCAAAGTGTGGTCCTCCTCCTGAAGCAACTCGACGGGGCCGATTTTGCGGAGGCAACGAAACAAACGGTCCGGTGAAAACGGGTCGGTTCTGAAGAAGTCAAAATCAATGGAAACCCGGTGGCCGAGCTGCAGCGCGAGTCCCGTGCCGCCTGCGAGCGTCCAACCATCGAGTTCGGGGGCTTTCAGCGACTCGAGTTTCGCCAGGAGCTCGCGGCTTCCTCGCGGGAGAACTTTCTCGTGCATGCAACTCCCTCCTTGTCGAGCATCTGTTGCCAGAACGCACGAGTCCTGGCCGATTCGATTCGGGCATCGCCGACGAGGCTCAAGAACTCGGCACGACCCAGGAGGGCAATCAGAATCCGCACATCGTCGAGACTGCCGAATTCGAGGACCCTCTCCACCACCCAGAGTGTGTTCTCTGCAAGGTGAGAAGCCTCGAGCCGGGTGTCCCAGAACAATCGACTGAGCTGCTCGACCACCTCGGCGCTGCTCGGCCGATCGCGTTGGGATTCCCTGGGTTCGAGTCGGACGACGAGATCACAGTTCAGCGCAGTGGCCAGCTTTTGAAGAGTGGCGACCTCAAAACGGGACCACCCGTTTTCGTACCTCGACAGAGTCGGCACCGATGTGTCGGCCCGTCGAGCGAGCTGGGTCAGCGAAAGGCCGAGTTGCTGTCGTCGGTTCCGAAGTTGGCGCGAAATTGCGAGTGTCGATCTCATGGTTATTATCATACATGATAATAGAAGTTATGTCTATTATTTTTTAATAATTTCACCATCCGCGGAACGGCCGCCACTGGTCGATGATCTCGGTGTCGCGGACGATTTTGTAGCTGTCGAAACAGGCCGCGGCGAGACAGCTGTGGTTGGGCAGGATTCGGAGAAGGGTCCCCGGTCGGAGCGCGGCGGTGCCGGGGCCAGAGATCTCGCCGTGCTCCTGTGAGACCGAGCTGAGTCGGAGACCCGGGAGTGGGTGCTGGTCTTCAACCGCGACGATGCGGCCGAAGCCGCAGCCGGGATCCACGTGGGTCGGGCCGGGGTCCTTGCTCAGGGCGAGGGCGCCGGCGTCGATCACGGCGCGATTTTCTTCGGGGTGGACGCTGACGACGGTGGCGAGGACCGAGAATGCCACGTCGTCGAGGCTGCAGCTGCCGATGGCCGATTGGAAGACATCGAAGAAGGCGTAGTTGCCGGGGCGAACCTCGTCGATACCTTCGAGGCTCTCGGCGGATGAGATGGTCGGGGTCGACCCGATACTGACCTCGGGGACACCGATCTCCTCTTTGGCCAGGCGATCGACAAAGCCCAGTGTCACGGTGACCTCCTCTTGGGCGACGGCCAGCGCCTCTGCCCTGTTGACGGCGTCATAGGATTGGCCGGCGTGGGTCAGGACCCCGCGGAAATCGATGTGGATTGAATTTTGCAGCCGCTTTGCCAGCGCGACGGCGCGCTCCGTTTCGGGATCGACCCCGGCCCGGTGGAGCCCGCAGTCGATCTTGAGCCAGACCGGGAAGATGGTGGCGTGGGCTCCGGCAATGCCCTCGATGGCGGTGATGGTCTCCATGTGATCGACCAACACGGCCAGACGGTCGATCCTCAAACCGATCTCGAGAGCACCGGTCAGTTTCTGCGGTGCGATGGGGACGGCGTAGATGATGTCCCTGAAACCGGCCTCGGCGAAGCCCTTGGCTTCCGCGAGCGTTGAGACGGTGATCCCACCGAAATGGCCCCGAGTCTGGATCCGCGCCGCCTCGACGCACTTGTGGGTTTTGACGTGGGGCCGGAGTCGGACGCCGAGTTGGCGGGTGTGATCGGCCATTCGGGTGGCATTGCGTTCGAGACGATCGAGATCGACCAGCGCGCTGGGTGTGCCGAGGTTGTTGATCTTCACAGGGGAAGAATAGCCGATCGTAAGGCACCGGAAACGAGATGGGGGCGGTGTTTTGCGTGGGCGCACGTCTGTTGTGGCGTCGCGGGAAGGGAGCCAGATGCCAGACAGTGTTCCGAAGCCCGTGCAGGCGCGATGGGAGGGGATGCCAAGCACCTTTTTGTCGGAAAAAGAGAGAGCCAGGCACCCTTCACGCGCAAGATCGAGGCGGGAGCAGGCCGCGGCGGCATACTGTTCGCTGCCGCTGCCGCTGCCGCTGCCGCTGCCGCTGCCGCTGCCGCCGCCACGGTTTCGGTTCCCTTCAGGCTTGGTAGCGATCCCGCAAATTCCGCCGCATGAGTTTGTTCGAGGCGGTTCTCGGAAGGGAATCCACCAGCACCAGGTCGTGGATCTTGAAGAGCGGGTTGATTTCTTTGGAGATCAATCGCCGGAGTTCGGTAAGGAGTTGATCCGGATCGGCATCCTTCCTCGCAATGGCGAAGACCACCAGTTTCTCGGCGCCCTCTCCCCCGGGTTGAACCGCCACCGCTGCCGACTCGGAGACCGCAGAGTGGTGGTCAATCACCCGCTCGAGCTCGAGGGACGAGACCTTGATGCCGCCGAGATTCATGGTGTCGTCGGCTCGCCCCTGGGCGCGGTAGAAGCCTCCGGGGAGGCGTGCGAGTTGGTCGCCGTGGCGGCGGAGGATCCGGCCTTCTGGACCCACCGGGCAGCCGGTGTGATAGACGGTTTCGTGATCGCGGTTGAGCAGGGTCTGGGACAGACCGATGGAGGGAGGTACGAGGAAGACCTCACCCTCCTCCCCATCGGCCACGGGTTCACCGGTGTCATCGAGGATGACCAGGTCGAGCCCGAGAGCCGGGGTGGTGAAGGCAGAGGGCGATGCGGGTTGGACCACCGTTCCGGTGACATAGCCGCCGCCGATCTCGGTTCCGCCGCAGTACTCGATGACCGGTGCACGATGACCGGTGAGACTGGTGAGCCAGAGATAATCGTGGCGATTGGATGGCTCTCCGGTGGAGCTGAAGACTTTGATCTGCGACCAGTCGGCGTCATCGCAGGCGCCGGACTCCCGCCACGCGCGGACCAGCGATGGGACCACCCCGAGCATGCTGACGCCGGCGCGCTCGATGAAGTGGGCGAAGTCGGGTCCAGCGGGCAGTCCCTCGTAGAGGGCGATGCAGCCCCGGTTGAGCAGGGTGGCGAAGATCAGCCACGGCCCCATCATCCATCCGATGTTGGTCGGCCAACAGACCACGCTGCCGGGACCGATGTCCTGGTGGAGGTGTCCGTCCATCCCGCACTTGATGGGGGTCAGGTGGGTCCACGGGATGGCCTTCGGATCGCCTGTGGTACCGGAAGAAAAAAGAACGTTGGTCAGAGCATAGGGTTCGGCTGTGAACGACTCGAAGCTGTCGGCCTCGCCGAGAATGTCGGACCAGTAGAGATCGCCTCGACGGAGCATCGGCGCGGTGACATCGCTCCGGGTGATCACGATGGCTCGTGGCGCTCCGGCGGCGCAGACCTTGTCAAACATCGGGATCGAGCGGCCGCCGCGAGAAAACTCGTCCACGGTGATGATGCCGTTCGCCTCTGCGATCTCGAGCCGGCGGCCGACCTCCTGCGGGGCGAAGCTGTCGGCGATGGAGATGACCGCGCACCCGGCACGGATGATGCCAAGGTAGGCGGCGACGCACTCGATGGTCATGGGCATGTAGAGGGCGATGGTTTCGCCCGGGGAGAAGCCGTGCTCGAGCAGTCCGTTGGCGACTCGGTTGACCAGGGCCTCGAGCTCGCCATAGGTGACATAGGTGTCACGCTTACCGCCTTCGTTTCCCTGGACGATGGCGAGGACACATTCCTCCGGCTGAAAGCAGGAGTCGCTGATATTGAGCTGCGCGCCCGGGAGCCAGCGCGGGTCGGTGGGACCGTTCCGTAGATCTAGGATTCGGGATGGAGAAGATTCGAAGACAATCCCGAGCCGGTCGATCACCGTTCGCCAGAAGTCGGCGCGGTGCTCCACCGACCACTGACGGAGGTCGTCATACGAGTCGAAACCAAGCTCGGCCATGAGCCGGCCGACATTCGATTCCTCGATCCGCTCGTTCGAGGGCACCCACGTCGGCAACGGGCCCAACGAGGGATCGCGAGCCTCGCTCAGCTCGAGGAATCGTGCCCATTGCTCGTCAAAGCTGATCGAGGGGTTCTGCCGAACCATCTCGACAAGGGCAAGCCACACCGCCGTCTGATCATCAATCTTCGATTTGTTCATGCTGCGATGATCATAGCCGACTGCGGCCATCGCAGAGTTGAACCGCGAGGGCGCAAGGGACGCAAGGTCCATCGCAAGAGCTCATCGATTTGTTCATGCTGCGACGATCATAGCCGACTGCGGCCATCGCAGAGTTGAACCACGAGGGCGCAAGGGACGCAAGGTTCATCGCAAGAGCTCTTCGATTTGTTCATGCTGCGATGATCATAGCCGACTGCGGCCATCGCAGAGTTGAACCGCGAGGGCGCAAGGGACGCAAGGTCCATCGCAAAAGCTCATCGATCTTCGGCCGTTGGAGGCAGGCAGCCCGAGATCCTGGTTTGACTGTGATGTCTGCGTCGATTCTGTGCGCTCAACCCTCGATGAGATCCCGCGATGGGTCAAGAATGCGATGCTCCTGGCGTTCCTTGCGTCCTTGCGGTGAAACTGTGATGTGTTCTTCAGCCGCGGTCGACTTTGACGACCTCATCGCTTGGCAGCAGCTCGAGGAGACGGTC
>JARFRM010000179.1 GCA_029287235.1 Thermoanaerobaculales bacterium | reverse complement strand
TTCGACTTCACCGCCGAGAGCACCGATTTCGCTCAGATCGACATCAACGACGTGACGGGGTTCACCGAACGTCTCTTCAATCGGATTGCCGACGCCGAGCTTCCCGTGGGAATCGGGCGCTACAACGAAGACCGGGTCCTCTACCGCCACTCACCCCTCTTCGACGGCGATGCTGAACGACGCAGCGTCCACCTCGGCATCGATCTTTTCGTCATGGAAGGCACCGAGGTGATGGCGCCGCTGGCGAGTCATGTTCACTCAGCGGCGGACAACCAAGGCCTCGGCAACTACGGCCCCACGGTCATCCTCGAGCACGAACTCGACGGAATCCGCTTCTGGACCCTCTACGGTCACCTCGGTCGGCATTCCGTGGTCCGCCTCGAAATGGGGCAGACCGTCGACGCCGGCGAAGAGTTCGCTGTGGTCGGCGATCTCTCGGAGAACGGCAGCTGGCCGCCCCATCTCCACTTTCAGCTCATGGCCGACCTTCAGGGTCATTCCGGTGACTTCCCTGGGGTTGCGGCGCCGTCGGAGCTCAAACGCTGGCTCGGTATCTGCCCCGACCCGAACCTGATCCTCGGCATTCCAGGTCTCTCGGACGCCGACGCCGACGGTTGATGTCGGGCGTGACGGACCGTGGTTCGACGCTCACGGAAAAGCAGGCTGGAAGCCCGCTCCACAACGGGCAGACACGAGATTGCAGGAAGAAGCCTGGAAGCCTGCTCCACAACGGACAGATACAAGAATGCAGGGAGAAGCCTGGAAGCCCGCTCCACAACGGGCAGACACGAGATTGCAGGGAAAATGCTGGAAGCCTGCTCCACAACGGACGGACACGAGATTGCAGGAAGAAGCCTGGAAGCCTGCTCCACAACGGACAGACACGAGAGTGCAAGGGAATGGCTGGAAGCCTGCTCCACAAAGGCCGTGGGCTGATTGTGGAGCAGGCTTCCAGCCTGCTCTCGGGCTGCCTGCCGGGGCCACAACGATGACGTCGCCGGACGAGCGCCGGCGCGCACTCATCGCCCTCGCCCTGCTGGCCCCGGTGCCGAGCCTCGGTACCGCCGCCGCCATGATCCTTGTCCCCGGCCCGGTGGGACAGGCGCTCTTCATGGCCGCCAAGATCTGGTTGCTGGTCTTCCCCGCGTTTTGGTACCTGGTCGTGGAACGCGGCCGATTGAGCTGGTCTCCCCCAATCGACGGCGGCATGGGAGTCGGGCTGCTTACCGGCTTGGTGGCGGGCGCCGTCATCGGCCTCGCGGCGCTGTTCTTCGGCATCTTCGACATGGATATGGGTCAGCTCGCCGGCGAGGTCGACGAGATGGGTCTCGCCACACCGCGAGCCTATCTCCTCGGCGCGCTCGGCTGGACCTTCGCCAATTCGCTCATGGAGGAGTACGTCTACCGTTGGTTCGTCTTCAGCCAGTGCGAACGACTCATGCCCCGATTCGCCGCCGTGCTCGCCTCGGCAACGGTCTTCACCACCCATCACGTGATCGCCTTGAGCACCTATCTCCCGTGGCACCTCACGGCGCTCGCCTCGCTGGGGGTCTTCCTCGGCGGCGTGTTGTGGGCCGTGCTCTACGCCCGCTATCGCTCGATCTGGCCGGGGTGGGTGAGCCACATCATCGCCGATGTCGCGGTCTTCGCGGTTGGGTGGGAGTTGCTGTTCGGCTGACCTGGGTCAACGTATCCGTATCGGCTTCCGTGCCCGAATGAAACACAACCCCGGGAGGTTTCCGGTTTCAGGGAACGGATAGAGGAACGGACTCGGAAACGGAAACGGGCTTTAACCCAGCCGATCCGCCATGTAGTGACAGAGCTGGCACATCCGCCTGGTGTAGGAACCGAGCTCGTTGTCGTACCAGCCGAAGAGCTTGAGGTGAGTCACCGGGACCTCGACCTCGCGGTGTTCGGGGGCGAGCTCGGTGAGACCGAGCTCGGCGAGGTTGACCCTCGTGAACCCGGTTCGGGCATGGGTCTCGGAGCCCTCGATAATCACGCCGAAGGGCTCGCCGATCATGTCGGATGAAACGCTCTGTTCCTCGGTGAAGAGCACCCCCGAGTCCGGCGCGTTGGCGTACTCGGCAAAGATGGTGTTGACCGACCGGCGGTTGATGAGCGCATTGCCGTACTCGTCGAGCTTGGACTGGAAGGTGCAGTTGAGGATGATCAACGATGTCGTGTTGAGCGGCACCCGCACCGAGTCGGCAAGGAATCCGATGGTGGCGATTTCGGGCATGACGTGCTCGAGAGCGGCGGCGGCGTTGGTCGATGTCAGGATGATGTTGTTGAAGATCGAACGGTTCTTCCGCAGGTCACTGGCGCCCGCCTTGGGCACCGAATCGAGCACACTCTGGGAGTTCGTCGAGGCATGCACCGTCGACATCGAAGCGGTGAGCATGGTGTGGGTCAGCTCGTGGTCGAGCAGCGGAAGCATCATGTGCGCCAACGCGGTGGTGGTACACGACGCGGCCGAGACGATGCAGTGTTTGCGGGGCTCGAAAGCGTCGTGATTGATGCCGTAGATCAACATCCCGGCGTCATCCGGGATCCGTGCGCTCTTGTCCTTCATCCTGAACGCAGAGCTGATCAGCACCAACTGGGCGCCGGCTTCCAGGTGGCCCTGGATGCTGCCGCCCGGCTCACTGGCAGGCAGAGTCGGATCGCGAAAGCGCCCGGTCGTGTCGATGACGATCTTGACCCCGTGTTCGGCCCAGCCGATGTCCTTGGGGTTGCGGCTCTCGGTCAGCATCTTGATCTCGACCCCGTTGATGGACAGCAGCTGCTCGTCCCGATCGAGGATCTCGATGCAGCGCCAGGGTCCGTTGTGGCCGAAGAGGAAACGACCGAGGCTGCCATAGGTGCTGTCCGACGACAGATAACGGACGACCCCGTCGATCCCCCTGCCGACCTCACGACCGGTGTTGACGACCAGGCGTTTGAATCGCTGGTTCCCGGCCTCATGCCACAGGGTCAGCTTGCCGATCCGACCAAGACCGTTGATCCCGAGAACTCCGTCTGCACCGTTCGATTCCATCGTTCTTCTCCTCTTCGCTAGATCAGTCGAACCGGATCGCGCGCGCCCGCGATCTCGTGCTCGCCCGCCCAGACCTGACCCGAGTAGCCGTCAATCGAGATCTCATCACCGGCCAAGATCGGCCGATCACCGATTCTAGCCAGGTTGTTTGCCGTGTCCACCGTCAATCCCTTGCAGTTGACCACACAGCACTTGCCGAGGCGCTTGGCGGTCACCGCCGCGTGCGAAGTGAAACCGCCGCGGGCGGTCAGCAGACCGTCCACAGAAAGAACGACGCCGATGTCTTCGGGCACCGTGTCCGGACGCAGCAAAATCACCCGCTCATCCGGGTGGTTCCTGCGTAACCGTTCGACGTCACCCTCGGCGAACGCCACCCGCCCCGACATGGCTCCGCCGCTGACCCCGATCCCGGACCCGAGCAGGTGCTCATCGAGCCTCTCCGGGTGAGCGAAGATCTCGAGATCGCCGGTGCGGGTGTGGCGCAGCGGGCGGGTCTGCAGGAGATAGAACGCTTCGGCCTCCCCCGACTCGAAGGTGAACTCCATTTCCTGGTGCTCGTAGCCGTGCTCGTTGATGAGCTCGAAAGCGATCTTCTTGACCGCCCCGTAGATCTCGGGGAACTCGGTCTCCAGCGAGCCCTCGACGCCGGGGGAGTACTCCTTGCGCTGGCGCTCGCTGATCGGCGAAGGCGAGACCAACCCCGCCACCACATCCTCGCCCTGCGAGCAGCGGGTGAAATCGCCGAAGAGACCGATGACAGTGGTCGACGATCGCGGGTTGGTGGTGAAGACCACCCCTGAACCCGACTCTCGATTCATATTCCCGAAAACCATGCGCTGAACGATGACTGCGGTCCCCCAACCATCGGCGAGCCCGAGCTGGCGTCGATAGAGCCGAGCCGGTTTCGAGTCCCACGAGTCGAGGACCAGGAAGATCGCCTGCATGAGCTGTTCGACCGGGTCATCGACGAAGTGGACCCCCTGACGCTCGCCGACCTCGCGGTACTCCAGCGCCATCTCTTTCATCTGGGCCGCGGTGAATTGGAGCTTGATGTCGACCCCGCGCAACTCCTTGTGCCGGATCATGACCTCATCGAAGAGGTCACGGTCGGCGCCGAACGACATGGCAACATTCTGGAGGTACCGCCGATAGCAGTCCCATGCGCCCCATGCGCGTTCACCGCCGTCATCCATGGCTTCGAGCATGGGCACGTTGAGACCGACGTTGAGGATGGTGTCCATCATTCCCGGCATGGAGAAGGCCGAGCCGGAGCGCACCGAGAGCACCAGCGGCCGCTCCGGATTGTTGCGCTCCAGCCCCGAGACCTCCTCGAGCCGCTCCAGCGCGCCGGTGATGCGTTCCCTCGTGTCCCGCTCGAGATCCTGAAAGCCCAGCGCTCCCTGGATGTCGAAGAGCTCGGTGGAAACAACGAAGCCCGGCGGCACGGGCAGCCCGAGCGAGCACAGTCGCTTGAGCGAGTATCCCTTGTAACCGAGGGCGAGCTGATCCTCCTGCTCGTCCGGCGAGCCGTGGAGGAAGCAGATGAGCCGGGTCGGGCTGAAGCCGAGGACCACGCCGCAGGCCTCGTCCGACAGGGTCTCGGTCATCCGACGCAGACTCTCGCCGATCCGGCGGAGGAAGAGGTCGAGCTCCTGGATCGCGTAGGTCGAGGCGATGATGGAGCGCAGGAAAATCTCCGACCGCCGGCCCGCGGTCTTGTCTCCCGAGCCGGCGGCGCCCTCGTGGGTCACCGGCAGTCGCTCGAGGTTGCGGTTGTGGAGAGCGATGTAGTTGGTCTCGATCACGTCGTTGAGGGCCTCGGACATGAAGTCGAAAATGTTGAGGTACTGACCCGCCGACAGGCTGTCGTGCTCGATGACCCGGCCCAGGATCTCGAGCTTGGTCGAGAGGTGTTGGATGCGCAGCCCGGCGATCTTGAGCCCCTCGAGCATCTCGTGCAGAATCCCGTAGGCCTCGGCGATGGATTCGCGGGTCATATAGCGGTAGTTGAACTCAGCGACACAGGTCTCGAGCCGCGGCTTGAGGAAGTTCATGACCCGCAGCATCAGACCCATTGCGTCGAACTTGGGTTCGCGGTAGGTTCCGTACATGGACGGGATCCCGGCTGCGATGTGGCGCTTGTGGTAGATGTTCTCGAAGGCCTCGGTGACCTCGGAAGAGACGATCTGCGCCTTGAGCTCCTCGAGCACCCGATTGCCCGCTGCGACTACCTTGAGGGGGTCCGGTCCTTCGCACGCCTCGGCGAAGGTGAGGACCGTGTCGGTCTCGACCAGCGGCGAATGCTCGAGAGCCTCGAAGATGCCCTCGGGCGAATTGGAGTACTTGGTCTTGAGCAGCCGGTAGAGCCTGATCAGCAGCAGCACCCGCTCGCGGTCGGAGCGACTGCCGACATCGAGTTTTTCGAGCTCGGCGTTGAGATCGTCAACGTCACGTTTCTCGAGTTCGGCGAGGCGCGAGCCCCTCCTCGCCAGCTTTGCGGTCACCGAGTGCGGACCGACGAACCAGTCGGCTTCGGGGTTGAGAGCGGCGTAGACACTCTCCGGCAAATAGGGCTCGAGCCCCTTGGGATCGCCGGTCACCCAGTAGTCGTAGACATTGGCTGCAAAGCCGACCAGCCTGTTGTTGGACTCGGCGTGACACTGTTTGCGCAGATAGTGGATCACCGGATCGCGACGGTGGGAGATCTGGTCGACCCGGGTCGAGACATCGCGGAGTTCACCTTCCGAACCGACCTCGTTGAAGAAGACCGGAACGTGGGTCACCACCTGCATGATGAGCGCGAAGGCATCGGCGATGTCCGAGTTGAAGAGCGCCGAGACGTCGCGCTGGAACAGGTCGGTGTCGGAGACGAAAACCCCCTTGAAGTGGATATTGATCACCAGGGCCGACAACAGCTGCTCGAAGCGGAACGGGTCCGACATGATGATGGCGAGCCAGGTTCGCAGACAGGTCAGGTGGTGGGGGTTGACGTGGGTTTCCCACTCCTCCGACACGCCGCTGATCTCCGGGCCCTCGAAACCGGTGGCGATGGTGCGTTCGACGAAGTGCCGAACCAGCACATCCCCGCCGCGTTTGGCGATGCCCCGGCCGAGCTGCTCGAGACACTTGTAGAGCAGCGTCTTGTGCGAGCTCTCGCAGTCGATGAGGTGGCCGGTGATGAGGTCCACCGCGCGGACCACGTCTTCGTCCGTGCCGTCGGCGCAGACCGTGTCGATGGAGTAGTACAGGGCGCGGAGAATCTCCATGTTGCGATGTTCGAGCTCGGGGACGCCCGCGAGGTAGACATAGAGCCCGATGCGCTCGATGGGGCTGGTCAGCCTCCGCGAACCCGCCATGGTCAGGTTGAGGAGATCGTCGAGGTTGGGTAGCTCCAAGACCTCTTCCGGGGTCGCCCGGCCGAGGACGGCGACAGCATCCGCGATGGCCTGTTCGAGGGGTTTCACCACCTTGTCGCTGCACTGACACGGCGCACCCTCAGGCTGGCTGGAGCACCACTCTCCAAGGGAGATCTTCTCATCGAAGACCCCCACTCCATAGCGCACGGTTCCGGCGTAAAGAGCGCCGAACCGGGCGCCGAGCATCTCCTCGTTGATGAGCCTGCCGCCGAGCCTCTTCGCCAGACCCGAGAACGGTAGGAAACTGTTGCCATCGGCCGCCTGGACCACGGTCAGCCGCTCGAGGGCGTGGAGCATCACTGCCGTGTAGTCGCTGCCGTAGCGCGATCGGCTCATGGTGTCGATGAACTGGAGGTGGGTTCCGACCAGATTGCTCAGCTGCTCGGCATCGAGCTCGGTTTCATAAAGAGCACAAAAAAGGTCGTTGAGCAACGCCGCCGACACCACCCGATCCTCGCTGCGCTCGAAGTAGTGGAACATCCCGCCGCACAGACTCCGAAGCTGGTTGATGACCGCTTTGACGTTGCGCAGCGGGTGGAAGAACTCGTTGAGGAGCTTCTCCATGGCCTGCCGAACCCCAAAGAATCGCGACACCGTCTCGACAATCGCGAGGTACTCTTCGGGAACCACAACCTCGCGGCGAGTTTCCTCGAGGTTGGCGAGCAGTGCTGACGACTGCGGACGATCAGGCTCGATGTGCCGCGGCATGTCCGGTCAAGAGTATAGCTTGCCTCCCCCGCACCTTGAGTCCGCGTCCGCGTTCGGACGAATGGGACCGCCAAGACGCCACGAGCGCAAAGAGACCGAAGTAGGCACGGTGCGGCCGCCGCATCAAACCCGGTCGCTCCCGCTCCCCCTCCCGTTCCCGAACAATCCCTGTAACCCTGAGTGAGCGAACCTGCGACCAAGTCGAATGATCTCCCGACCCTCGCGAGCCGTTTGTCGCGAGCCTCCCCTCACCGCCCCGAAGGGGATCGACCGATGCGGAAACTCCAGCGCTGCGGTTCCAGATACCTTCCACCTCTGGAGCGGGAGCGGGTGTGAAGAGTTCCCTTGATGGCCGTCTTGACTTCATGGATCTGATCATTTATGTTTTCTTTACACCATGACCGTAATCGCCCACCCCACCGCCGCCCGAGGGTCCGATCCGAGGACCAATACCATCCGCCGCCACCATCTCCACCAGTCGATCATTCAAATGGCCGTCAAGCGAGCGGTTCGAGATGCGGGTATCGCGAAGGGGGCCAGCTGTCACACCCTTTGCCACTCCCTCGCCACTCACTTGCTCATGGCCGGGTACGGCATGCGAACCATCCAGGAAATCCTGGGCCACAAGGATGTCAAAACGAAAATGATCAACACCCACGTTTTCAACATGAGCGGCGGCAAGGGCATCGCCGGTCCAGTCGACACAATCCAGAATCTCGGGAAGACATGAGCAATCGCGTCCTACCATCCTTCGTGTTAGAACGCGATCCTCGCGGCGTAACAACCCGACCAGAGAAGCCGTACAATGGAGGAGGAGTCAAGGAGAAATTGAG
>JARFRM010000169.1 GCA_029287235.1 Thermoanaerobaculales bacterium | reverse complement strand
ACCAAAGGAGCGGAACATGAAGTACTACTACCACCCCGGATCGCCCAACTGCCGCAAGGTGAGCGCCGTCATCGAGATGCTCGGGGTCGATGCGACCTATGAGTTCGTCGATCTGCCCAAGGGCAAGCAGGCGCAGCCCGGGTTTCTGGCCATCAACCCCAATGGGATGGTACCGGCCCTGGTCGACGGCGAGACCACCGTGCTCGAGTCCAACTGCATCATCATTTACCTGGCCGAGAAGGCCGGTTCGGAGCTCTGGTCGGAGGAGATGAGGCTCGAGATCCTGCAGTGGATGTTCTGGGAGCAGTCCCATTTCATGTACGCCACCGGGATGGTCTTCTTCCAGAAGCTCCTCAAACCGCTGCTCGGGCAGGAGCCGGATGAGGCTCGGGTCACCGAGGCAGTGGCGAAGTTCCGCCGCCACGCCCAGGCCCTCGACGACCACTTGAAGGGAAGGGAGTGGCTGGTGGGCGACGCCATGACCCTCGCCGACCTCGCCGTCGCGGCGAATCTCACCTACGCCGAGGCCACCGATCTGCCCATGGACGAGTTCCCGAACGTCCAACGCTGGTACGCCGCCATCGAAGAACTCCCGGCCTGGCAGACCACCCACCCCGCCCTCGCGGGATGAGAGAATAAACCGCAAGGACGCAAGGTTCGCAAAGAAATCAATCAAGAGAAACCCGGACACAGGTGTCCGGGTTTCTCTTGAATCGAACTGTTGCGATGCCTCGCGTTCCTTGCGTCCTTGCGGTTTCCTCTTTCTCAGCCGATGCGGTAGCGCGCGACGTCGGGGTTGACGCCCGAGGCTTTGTACTTCTCCCAGGTGTAGAAGCCCGAACCGGTCTTGGCGCCGAGCTGACCCGACTCGACCAACCGCTTGAGCAGCGGGCTCGGCTTGTAGAAGCTGCCGAGCTCCTCTTCGAGGACCTCGCAGATGAAGAGCATGGTGTCGAGCCCGACATAGTCGGAGGTCATGAGCGGGCCCATCTTGTGCCCGAGGCAGTAGGTGCACTTGTCGACGTCCTCCACCGACGCGATACCCTCTTCGATAATTCGAACGGCCTCGTTGCAAAAAGGTACAAACATCCGGTTGATCGCGAAGCCGGCCTTGTCTTCGGCCGCGATCTCGATCTTGCCCAGGTCATGGCAGAGGGCGACCACGGTCGCATAAGTTTCATCCGAGGTCGCGAGTCCGCGGATGATCTCGACGCCCTTCTGCATCGGGACCGGGTTCATGAAATGCATGCCCATGAACTTCTCGGGCCTGCCGTAGGCGGCGCCGAGCCGGGTGATGGAGATCCCAGAGGTGTTGGAGACAAGGAGATTGTCGTAGCCGAGCTCGGCCAGCTTGCGGTTGATCTTCTCCTTGAGTTCCGGCCTCTCGGGCACGGCCTCGATGATGAGGTCGCAGTCGAGGAGGTCTTCGCTCAGGGTGGTGGTGGACAGACGGTTCACCGCCTCGTCCTTGGCCGCTGGGTCGATGCCCTTTTCCCCACCCGATTTTTCGAAGGCCTTGACCAACCGGTCCAGGCTTCGGGAGATGGAGTCGAGGCCCTTTTCGAGGACGCCGGCGTCCACATCCATCACCACCGTTTCGAATCCGCTCTGGGCGGCGACCTGGGCGATGCCGTTGCCCATGGTGCCGATCCCGATCACACCGATTTTCTTGAGTCCGCTCTCGCTCATGCCTTGCCTCCGTCGCGTTCGATGTCGCCGCTTCGCCGCATCGCGGCAGCGCACGGGGATTGTACTCCGTCCCCCCCGGCTCTGTTCAGGAGCTCATTTGCACCCTGCGCAACGGGACGCCGCGTTCGGCCGCCGGGACCAGACACCCGATGAGACCTCCGGGCTGACTGTTGACGCCGACGCCATCCCCGGCTATACACACTGGGAGGAGTGTCACCGTGATCGTTGAGATCGACCCCATCTCACCCGAGCCCTGGCTCATCGCCCGCGCCGCCGGCGTGCTGCGAAAGGGTGGCGTCGCGATCATCCCCACCGACACCGTCTACGGACTTGCCTGCGGCATCAGCCACGCCAAGGCGATCAAGCGGATCTATGCCCTCAAGGACATGGACCCCAAAAAACCCCTGGCCATTCTGGTCGGTGACATGACCACCGTCGGGCAGTACGCCCGAGGGGTGACGACCCCCTACTACCGGCTGCTGAAACGTGTCTTGCCGGGGCCCTACACCTTCATTTTCGAGGCGACCTCCGAAGTGCCCAAGATCATGCTTCGCAAACGTCGCACCATCGGTGTGCGGATGCCGGACAACCCCATCACGCTGGCCCTCCTCGAGCAGCTCCAAGAACCCCTGCTGACCACCTCGGTCCGCACCCCCGACGACCAGTGGGTCATCGAGCCCGTCGAGGTCGAATCGACCCTCGACGACCGGGTCGACGTGGTGGTGGATGGTGGTCCTTTGGTCGCCCAGCCCTCCACCGTGGTCGACCTCTCGGGGAGCGAACCCGTCCTCGTGCGAGAGGGCAAGGGCAATGTCGACGCGCTGGAACTTTTCGGCTAGCTGGATGCTCGATGCTCGATGCTCGATGCTGGAAAAACGCATCGCACCATCGCACTGAGTAACCGCAGATAGCGCAGATCACCTCAGACAGATCCATCGCACGTGGCAAATGCGATAGATTCAGCATCCAGCATCAAGAATCGGCACCGCCCGGTCGATTCAGTTCGCCAGGCGGATCCCCCCGGCCTTTGCCGACAATCCGATTTCCTGCGGCAGGTGGCGACCGTTGACCCAGACGATCCTCTGCTGATCGAGCTGATAGCGCACCCGTCGCACGGCCCGCACGAGATCATCCACGTTATCCACCGGGCGCGAGTCGCCCCACCCCGGCGGCACCTCCGACGCCCGCCCCGAGAGATCCCAGACAAAGAGCGGAACCATGAGATCACCGAGAAACCGCCTCGCCGCCTCGACCGAGAATCGACTCCCGTCCTCCCTCGTTTCACCGAGCAGGAGAATCACCGCCCGCCGGCCGTTCCCTTCGGCCGATCGCATTCCGGCCACCGCCACCGCGTCGGACATCATCAACGGTCCCGCGAGGAGGGACGCCGGCGAGGTCCCCACGGCCCCGGTGACGATCCCCCTGGAGCCGGGAGTCGGCTTGTCGGAAAGCGGAAACAACAGCGCCGATGAGGGTCTGTCGTCGGGGCGAACCGGTTCCGGCGACAGGGTCAAGAGCTCCACATCATCGCCGAAGGTGTCGAGCGGGCGGCTCCTCTCAGGATCTCTGCGCGCCATCTTACGGCGGCGCTCGAGCTCGGGATCCATGGCTGCCAGGGCGTGGACAACGGTAGGATCCCGCACCAGGATCACCCGCGCGTCCGGCTTCTCCACCGCCGCGACCCGCAACTCGGCCCCGCCCTTCTCAAACCACCCGGCCATGGCATCCACCGGCGGCAGCTCATCCAGGTCATCAAGCACAACTGCGACCGCGGTGAGTCCCGAGTCGTGCGCACCCTCGAACTCCGAGCCGAAGACGAGTTCGCGTCGAACAACGACCCCGGGCGCGAACTGGAACTCGGCGGTGAGCACGTGGAGTCGGCGCTCGGGGATCTCGGTCAAGTCGACTCGAAACGGTCTCTTCACACTGAGCTGCTCGCCGTCGAGCTCGACGAGGATCTTCTTGGGCCGGTCGAACTCGGGGCTCGACCAGGTGAGCCGCGCCGCCGTCACCGCTCCTGATGCGTCCCGGAGGGCGACAATCTCGGCCTCCGCCCGCTTGCCGGGAAGATTGAGCTGTTGACGGTCGCGACCGAGCTCGAGACCATCCGCGTCGAAGGCCACCGCCTCGAGCTCCGCCGGCGCCAGCTCATGACCGAAGTCGCACTGCGTCACCCAGGGCGCCCCATGGATCTCGGCCAACACCTCGTGGTCAAGGCGGATCTCGACCCGCGCCACCGGCCCGGAAACCGTCACCTCGACATCGTGGACACCGACGACCAGACCGACAAAGAGGCTGAGAAACTCAATCATCGCCGGGGGTTTCCGAGATCAACTCGGGGGGCTCCCCGATCCGCGACACGGCAGACTCCACGGCATTGCGGATACCGATTCTGATCCGATCCGGCTCATAGTGGGTTCGCCAGGCGCTGGTTCCGCGCGCTGCCTGTTCGCGCGCCGCTGCCGGATCCCCGAGCATGCGGCTGAGACCGTCAATCCACGCGGTCTCCCCATCGGCCACCATCACGGCACCCGGGTCCTCGAGCCCGTCGGCCGACCACGGATCCGCCACGACCGGCACGCCGGCCGCCAGGGCTTCGAGGATTTTGATGGGGACGCCCGACCCACTCGCCATGGGAGCGACGGCCACGGTCGCCCGACCCAGGAAGCATCCGAGATCATCCACATCACCGTGGACCTCGATCCCCGGGCGCCGTGCGAGCCGTTGAACTCCCTTGGCGGGGCGGGCTCCGGCGAGGACCCAGGTCGCCGAGGGCGAGCGATCACGCACCTTCGGCCATACCCGGTCGGCGAACCAGAGCGCGGCTCGAACGGTGGGTCTGTAGCCCAGATTCCCGGACAAGAGGACGGTCGGTCGATCGGCTGATCCGGCGCTGCCCAGCACCAGGGTGCCCCCCGTCACCGGGATGACAACCCCCCGAGATCCCGCACCCAGTGCCCGCAGATCTCGTCCACTCACGGCGGTGGTCACCGCGGCGCTCCGTACAAGCCGGTCTTCCCGAAGACGACACCTCTCGGCTTCAGAACGGACCATCCACCTGGCGAGAGGATGGGCCGAGGCAGCCCCTCTCCCGTAGTGAAGGGCCATACAATCGATCGCGTCGAAGACCAGGGGCAGATCGGGCATGAACTCGCGGATGGCATCCGCCGCCCAGCCGCACCGCACCATCTGGATCACGGCCACATCGGGTCGCCAATCATCAACGGCCTCGATGAGATCTCGCCGCGCTGAAGCCGTTGCGTAAAGGCCCTCCTGCGCCGGTCGCCCTTTCAGAACGGCCGCTGCCAGACCCATCGTCGAGGCCATTCTGCCCATCGGCAGACGGCGAAACTCGACCCCGGTTTCGAGCGGAGGATCATCGGCGCTCGAGGCCGGGCAGATCAGGAGACGTTGGTCATCGACAAGCGCGTCGAGCCACTGGAGGGTTCGCAGCTGGTTTCCCCGCCACGGTGGCCAGGGATATCGGCTCGAGACCAACAAGACCCGCATTCTTCACTCAGACCGCGTAGAACTCCGCGATGGCGCCCACGATTTCCCCGATCTCGTCCTCGGTGAGCTCCGGGAAGACCGGCAGCGCGAGCACCTCTCGGCTCGCCTGCTCCGCCACCGGCAGATCCCCTTCGGAGTAACCGAGCCCGCTGAAGCACGGCTGTAGGTGCAGCGGGAGGGGATAGTAGACGGCGCATCCGATCCCACGATCGTTGAGGAACTGCCGGAGATCGTCTCGCTCTGGCGCGCGGATGACGAATTGGTTGAAGGTGTGACCGCGACCCGAAAGGGCGACCGGCAGACCGATGACCTCGTCCAGACCCTTTTGCGTGAAGAGATCCACCAGACGCATGGCGTTGGCACGCCGTCCCTGGATCCAGCCCTGCACATGAGGCAACTTCACGCGGAGCACGGCGGCCTGGATGGCGTCGAGCCGGAAGTTCCCGCCCACCCTCGGATGAAGATAGGGCCCGGACTGGCCGTGGACCCTGAGCTCGCGCAGCGCGGCAGCCGTGTCGCCGTCGTTGGTGGTCACCAGACCGCCATCGCCGAACCCGCCGAGGTTCTTCGAGGGGAAGAACGAGAAGGCCCCCATCACACCGTGGCCACCGACGTATTTCCCCCCGAAGTCGGCGCCCCAGGCCTGGGCGCAGTCTGCGAGGCCCGGCACCTCCCCCGCGGCGTCTGCGAGGGCCGTGAGATCGGCCGACTGGCCGAAGAGGTGGACCGGGAGGACGGCCTTGGTCCGGTCCGAGATCCGATCGCGGAGGCCCGCTGGATCCATGTTGAAGTCAACCGAGTCGATATCGGCGAAGACCGGCGTCGCTCCGAGACGCGCCACAACTCCGGCGGTGGCGAAGAAGCTGAAGGTCGGCAGAATGATCTCGTCACCGGGACCCACGTCGAGGGCCATCAGGGCGACCAACAAGGCATCGGTTCCCGACGCCACTCCCACGGCGTGATCGACCCCGAGCCAGGTTGCGGCGGCACGCTCGAAATTCTCGACCTGGGGCCCGAGGATGAAGTACTGACCGGCGGCGACTTCGGCGAGGACCTTCTCCATGTCGTCTCGCAGGGGTTCGTATTGACGCTTGAGATCGAGCAAGGGCACGGACATGTCGGAACTCCCGGTGTGAAATTCTCGGTCAATCTTAGCCTGCTCCCGTCGGGAAACCCTTGTGGGGACTGCAGGTCAGCCGTCCCATCCGGACGACTCGGACAGGTTACACGAAACCTCGTCAGCCGTCGCTCTGTTAGAATCGCGCCTCAGCACGGCCGGAGGTCTGGGATGCATATTTGCGTGGTGGGTACGGGCTACGTCGGACTGGTGACCGGAGCGTGTCTCGCCGACTTCGGCATCAACGTCACCTGCGTCGACAAGGATGAGCGCAAGATCGACATGCTCCTGCGCGGTGAGATGCCCATCTACGAACCGGGCCTCGACGCACTGGTGGACAAGAACTTCAAGGCCGGCCGGCTCCACTTCACCACCGACCTCGATCCGGCGATCCGGAGTGCCCTCGCGATCTTCATCGCCGTCGGCACCCCGCCCAAGGAAGACGGCTCGGCTGATCTGTCATACGTCATCCAGGTCGCCGAGTCCATCGCCGACAATCTCGACGGTTACAAGGTTGTGATCACCAAGTCCACGGTGCCCACGGGCACTGGCCAGCTCATCGAGAAGACCATCTCTCAGCGAACCACCAGCAGACACCCGTTCTCGGTGGTCTCCAACCCCGAGTTTCTTCGCGAGGGGTCAGCGATCGGGGATTTCATGCGCCCGGACCGCGTGGTCATCGGCGCCCGCGACCCGCAGGCCATTGCCATCATGAAGGACATTTACTCGCCGCTCTTCCTTCGCGACACGCCGTTTGTGATCACCAACGTCGAGTCGTCCGAACTCATCAAGTACGCCTCGAACGCCTTTCTCGCCACCAAAATCACCTTCATCAACGAGGTCGCCGAGCTCTGCGAGCTCATCGGCGCCGATGTCCACCACGTGGCCAAGGGGATGGGTCTCGACAACCGCATCGGACCGAAGTTTCTCCACCCCGGCCCCGGTTACGGCGGCTCGTGCTTCCCCAAGGACACCCACGCCCTCACCGAGATCGCCCGCGAAGCCGGTCGACCCTTCGACATCATCGAAACGGTGGTCGCTGTCAACGAACGCATGAAGGTGCGGGCGGTGGACAAGGTCCGCGCGGCATTGAACAACGATCTCGCCGGCAAGACGGTCGCCCTGCTGGGCCTCTCGTTCAAACCGGAGACCGACGACATGCGCGAATCGGCCTCGGTTCCCATCGCCGAGACTCTCGTTGCCGAGGGCGCCAAAGTGCGCGCCTTCGACCCGGTGGCCATGGACAACGCGAAGACCATGCTTCCCACCGAGGTCGTCTACTGTGAGGATTCCTACGACGCGGTTTCCGCCGCCGACGCCCTGGTCATCGTCACCGAATGGAACCAGTTCCGTTCTCTGGACCTGGAACGGATCAAGTCAGCGCTCACGGGAAACGTCGTCGTCGATCTGCGAAACGTCTGCAGTCCGGACCGTATGGCCGACCACGGTTTCGACTACTACGGCGTCGGACGCGCGGTGATCGATCTGCCGGAGTAGACGAAGTCGACAGTTCACAGTCGACAGTCACAGTCCCATCACACGGTCAGCGGCGTCGGAAGAGGCGTGCTTCAGCCGCAGGTCATGGGCCTCTCGCCATCCGCGGCGCCATCGACAAGGTATTTCTGGATGTCGAGCAGATCCTGCTCGGTGAGCTCGACACCGGTCTTCTCCTTGACTCGCGGTACACACTCGGCGACGTCCTCTTCATCCTCGAACGCCTTGTCCCACTGATCCATGATCAGATCCGACGGTTGGAGGGCCGGAATCCCCTCGGTCTTCCCGTCGTGACACACCCGGCAGTTCTTCTTGAAGTACGCCTTGCCCTTGCGTGCATTGGGCGCTGAGGCGGCACTCGCAATCACGGCGATCCATACGCCCGCCAACGCGATACAAAATAGACGGATCACGGTCTTGGTCCACATACCATCCTCCTTCTGGCGTTCCTATCTGGTTGACCCGACCAGGATACAGCGAAACCGATCGGTCCGAAACATACATGAGCGATTGAGAAAGTACTCATCCAAGTGTAGAATACTGCGAGCAAGTCAAGGTCGAGATCGATGAATATGATCGCAGCACCGTTCCGCCGGGGTCATGTCGCCGGCCGTGGCGATACGAGAAAATTCAATGTCTGCGCCGTAGACAGAGCTCGGCGCACGCCCGATTTTTTTCTTTTTCGAGAAACCTCTCGCAGGAAGGTCGCGTAAGGTGGCATCAACATCATTTTGGAGCAGCCTGAAGGAAGAGGCGCGACGGAACTACATCGCCGTTTTCGAGCAGGAGTGGCCGACGTGGCTGGCCGGGATCTTCCTTGCCATCGTCGCTCTGCTGATCTTTCTGTGGCAGGGCCCCTGGGGGGTGGCCGCGGGCTACCGCAACCTCGGTGACTGGATCGTTTACGGCGCCGGGGCCGGCGGGGACAGACCCTTCTCTCCGTGGCTCCACCCCATCACTCTGACCAACACCGGTCTGGTTGTCGGTGCCCTGGCGTCGGCCATGTTGAGCCGCCAGTTCAAGATCCACCGCGCACCCCCGCTGGAGTACGCCAAATCGCTGATCGGCGGGGTCTTCATGGGCGCCGGCGCCGTCCTCGCCGCGGGCTGCAACGTCGGTGGTTTCTACACTGCGGCGGCCATGTTCGACATGGGCGGATTGGCCATGATGGCGGGGCTCATCGCCGGCGCCTGGATCGGTCTGCGCTATCTCCTGTGGGAGATGGAGCATCTGCAACAGAAGGGGGTCGAACAACGTCCCTCCAGCGATGTGTGGGTCAAGATCCAGCCCTACCTCGGGGGAACCGTCCTGATCCTGGTCATCGCGGCGTTCTACGGCTTTTCCTGGGTCGACAAGACCGATCTCGGCGGGCTCCTCTTCTTCGGGCTCCTCATCGGTCTCATCATGCACCGCTCGCGTTTCTGCTTTGTCCGCGCCTTCCGCTGTCCCTTCATGACCGGCGACGCGGAAATGGTCAAGGTCGTCGCTATGAGCCTGATGATTTACGGCATGGGAACGGCGGTGATCAAGTGGGCTTGGATCCAGGAACCCTCGATGGGGGTCACCCACAACTTCTGGATCGGCAGCCTCTTCGGCGGCGTGATCTTCGGCATAGGAATGCTGCTTGCCGGCGGTTGCGCCAGCAGCACCTTGTGGCGGATCGGTGAGGGCCAGACCAAGATGGTCGTCACCCTTCTCGCATTCGCCATCACCAACTCGGCGCTGGCTTCATTGCTCAAGAACCAAGACCTCTACGACAAAATGGGCCAGGGCCTCTTCATCCCCGATAAGCTCACGTGGTACGTGACCGTGCCGTCGTTCTTGCTCTTCTTCGTCTTTTGGGCCTTTGTCGCCATCTGGAACGAGAAGTCCGAAAAATTCGTTGTGTTCTAGGGAGGAATCCAAAATGGACCTGCAAAGCATCGAGCCCTATTCCATCCTTGACGCGCGCGGACTGACCTGTCCGATGCCGCTTCTGAAAACCAAGAAGACCCTCAAGGACGTGCCGACCGGGGAGATCCTCGAGATCTGGGGCACCGACCCCGGTTCGAAGAACGACATCCCCCACTTCGGCGGCAAGAAGGGCAACGCCTTCCTCGGTTTTGTCGATGACGACGAGGGTTACACCCGGTACTTCATCCGCAAAGGATGACCAGCGGCACAGGAGGCGCAATGAAAAAAGCCGTGGTTCTGATCAGGGATCAGGAGCAGCAGTACGAAGGTCTGCGGACCAGCCTCGGTCTGCTCCTCGAGTCGGTGGAGGTCAAGATGATCGTGCTCCACCACGAAATCGCCGCGCTCGCCGGCAAGAACGAGGACGAGCACGCGTATGAGGCCTACCTCGACAATATGGAGTTCATCGATGAGATGGAGGGCGAGCGCTACTCGAACAACCAACGAAACGTGGACGAGTGGGATTTCAAGCACGCCGGTCCGGATGAAATCGCGGCGATGCTCCGGGATGCCGACCACGTGATCCCGTTCTAAAGGGAGGGCTCAACGACATGAAAATCCTGCACATTCTCAAGACCGAGCCCGACGAAACCGTAAGAGAACTCATGGAGGCGACTGCCGACGAGGAGGCGAAAACGGTGCCCCTGTTCGAAGGGGACGTGGATTGGACCGGCCTCGTGGACGAAATCTTCGCCGCGGACAAGGTGATCTGCTGGTGGTAGGCCTGCGGTGGACGACCGCGTCCGGGCGGGTCGCCGCCGATCGCATCGCGGATCAGGGAGAGTGACATGGACAAGGACCTCGCTTCCGCCATCCTGCTCGAACGTTGCCAGTGCTACAACAAATCGCTGGCGTCCGCCCGAAAGGTGCTCGACAAAGAAGACGTCGACATCAACGAAGTGATGTGGGCTCGGCGGATCATCAAGTCGCTGGGCGAGACATTTGTGAGCCAGCGGTTCATGGACAAGGCCATGGAGTGCTACCAGCTGTTGGTCGAGCACCGGCCGCCGGAGATCGATCCATCGGCACTGGGGGTGGAGGTCTGCCCGGAACCGGAGAGTCCGCCTTCGGTCTTCACCGATCTCGGACCCGATACGATCACCGTGACCACACAGGTCAACGAGGACGTCCACGAGATCCTCGAGGCGCTCAAGCGAATCGAGGGGAACGAAAGCAAGAGCAGCGCCGAGCTCGTACGCGAGGGCATCTATCTGCTCTTCCTCAAGTATGCCGAGGACAAACGGACCCGCGAGTTGATCTTCGACAAAATCCGGACCGTCGTCGATTGAACGACATTCGACGGCAGACGAGGAAAAGAACCATGGCCGACACTCTGGGAATTCTGGTCAGCTCGACGAACCATCTCGACGCCGTTGTCGACTTGGTGACAGCCGCCCACGCACGGGGAAAAGAAACTCAGGTTTTCTTCACCGGATCGGCGGTCTTCCTGACCCTCGAGCCGGCTTTTGCAAAGCTCGAGGGGAAGGCCAAGCTGTGGGTGTGTGACGTCAGCTTTCGCACCAACGGTCTCCACGGTCGGGAAGATGACGTGCCCGGCGTTGACTACAAGAGCTTCGCCACTCAGGGACGAAACGCCGAGATGCTGGCGGAGGTGGATCGGTATGTCGTGTTCTGAATTCGTCGCGCTTTGGGGTCGCCAGCGGCTCAAGTGGTGATCATCAACAGGAGCATCGAGCCCGGCGAGTCATGATATACACCAGATCTTCCAAGACACCCACCGCCACCGTGGTGCGTTGATCGCTCCACGTTCGTGTTAAGGTGACGCCTTCCCGCGGCCGGGGTTTCAAACGAACCCGGCCGCCGATCTCGCCCCGGAAGCAAAGACAGAGGAGAAGAAATTATGACTCTGAGATTGATGATGTCCCTGTGCATAGCCGCCTCGATCGGCGTTGTCGGCGCATGTTCCGCAGAACACCACGCAGAAGAGACCCCCGAGCCCCAGGCCGAGACAGCGCCCCAAACCCAGTCTCTCGCCGGTTCCACCGCCACCGGTTCCGTTGTGGAGACCATGAACGCAGGCAACTACACCTATGTGCGTGTCGACACGGGAAAAGAAGAGATCTGGGCCGCGGCCACCCGCTTCGACGTGGCCGTGGGAGACACCGTGGTGGTCCCTCTAGAAATGCCCATGCAGGACTTCTACAGCGAAAGCTTGGACCGGACCTTCCCCGTGGTCTACTTCACTTCGCGGATCCTGCGGGAAGGCGAAACCGACCCGTCCGCCATGCCCGCCGGCCACCCGCCGGTGACCGGCGAAACCATCCCCGCCCACGATTCGTCCGCACAGGCGCCGGAGCCGGTCGAACCGGCCGAGGGTGGTGTGACGGTGGGCCAGATCTGGTCCGAGACCGCCAAGCTCGCGGATACCTCGATCACCGTACGCGGACGAGTGGTCAAGTTCAACGGCGGCATTCTCGGCACCAACTGGATCCACCTCCAGGACGGCACCGGTTCGGCGATCGACGGCACTCACGATCTCACCGTGACGACCCTCGGCACGGCCTCGGTCGGCGACGTGATCACCGCGAAAGGTACCCTGGTCACCGACAAGGATTTCGGAGCCGGCTACACCTACGCAGTCTTGCTCGAAAACGCTGAGCTGATCGCGGACTGACCCGGGAGGGGTCGACATTTCACAGTTGACGGTCGAGAGTCGCATCGCACTGCTGACTGCTGACTGTCTACTGTCGACTTCACGATCGCTTCATCCTCCCCTCGTCAGACCGGAAACCGCTACACTCCGCAGTATGAACGAAGTCCCGACCGTGCGGCTGGATATCTGGCTCGATGTCGCCTGCATCTTCAAGACCAGGTCGCAGGCTCAGGCAGCCTGTAAAAAAGGCAGGATCGAGGTCAACGGGGTTTCGGGCAAACCGCACCGTGCGGTTCGCCCCGGCGACACGATCAGGATCTCCCTGCCCGGCGGCCGCAAACGGACAATCGAGATCGTCGAGCTCGAGACCACCAATGTCCCCAAGGCTCGCGCTCGGGAGCTCTACATCGATCACACGCCGCCACCGACCGCGGAGGAGATCGAGCTGAGGAAAATGCAGCGACTGTCCATGCCGCCGCGCCGCAGCCGTGGGATGGGCGCGCCCAAGAAGCAAGAGCGGAGGCGCTTGCGGAGGCTGAAAGAGGGCGAAGAATCATAAATCGACGCGGCGCCGAACCCGATTAGCTACAATCCTCCAGACCCGAGCCCAGCGGCTCGGGTCTGGAGGATTGTATGGATACAACAAACTGGGACACCCTCGTCGTCGGCGGCACCGTCCTGACCATGGAGCCCGACAGCGAACCCATCCCCGATGGGGCCGTCGCGGTGGCGGACGGGAAGATCGCCGCCGTCGGTCTGGCCGAAGATCTGCTCGAGATCGCCCCCACCGGCGAGGTCGTCAACGCGGGCGGGTGCCTGATCCTGCCGGGATTCGTCAACACCCACTCGCACCTGGCCATGACCCTGCTCCGTGGTCTGGGCGATGACCTTCCGTTGATGGAGTGGTTGAAAAACCACATCTGGCCCGCTGAGAAGACCCACATCAACCGAGAAGCTGTCCGCTTCGGCACCGAACTCGCGGTGGCCGAGCAGCTTCTGGCCGGAGTCACCACCACCACCGACATGTACTTCTTCGGAAACGAGGTGGCAGCGGTACTGGCAGAAGCCGGAATGCGCGGTGTCATCGCCGAATCGCTCATCGACTTCGCCACCCCGCGGTGTAAGACCCCCGAAGAAATGATGGACAAACAGCGCGAACTCGCCGAGGAATACCGTGACCACCCCTTGATCACTCCCTCCGTAGCCGCACACTCGCCTTACAGCGTGTCCGCCGCCAATCTCGTCAAGGAGGCCGAGTTAGCCGAGGACCTCGGTGTGACCATGCAGATTCACCTCTCCGAGACTCGTTGGGAGGTCGAGAAGCTGCTCGAGGAAAAGGGGCGGTCACCGGTGGCCTACCTCGCCGATCTCGGGGTGCTCTCCGATCGCACCGTCGCCGCCCACTGCGTCCACGTTTCGCCCGAGGACATCGACATCCTCGTGGATTTCGAGGTCGGCGTCTCCCACAACCCCGTGTCCAATCTCAAGCTGGCTTCCGGGGTGTCCCCGGTTCCCGCCATGATCGAGGCTGGAGTCAAGCTCGGCATCGGCACCGACGGCGCCGCCTCCAACAACACCCTCGATCTGCTGCGCGATACGCAGCTCGCCGCCCTCCTGCACAAGGGTGTGACCGGCGATCCCACGGTTCTCCCCGCCCGGACCATGGTCGAGATGGCCACCATCGGTGGAGCGAGGGTCCTCGGGCTCGACGCCGAGATCGGCACCCTCACCGAGGGCAAACAGGCCGACGTCGTGTGCCTCGGCCTCGACAGCCCGCACGCTGTTCCGGCCTTCGAGCCGTGGTCCCACCTCGTCTTTGCGGCCCGCGCTTCCGATGTTCGTCACGTGCTTGTCCGCGGTCAGCTGGTCGTCGGCAATCGGACGCTGAACACCCTCGATCAGGAGCGGATCGAAGCGCAGTCGTGGGACTTCGCGCAGCGCCTTCGGCCCGACAGATAGCGAGATCGGCGAAGGCCGCCGTTCATCGGCCCAACCGCGCCGTCCCGGATCCGTGCCGTACTGATGCTCGATGTCCACCGGAAGCAACCCGACATCACCGTCTGGATCACTGTCCGGATTGCTCAAGCCTGCGTATCATACTCGAGATGAGTGGGTCCGACGCCGCCGTTTCGACGCCAAGAACGCGGGTGACCGCGTTTTTTCGTTCGATCATCGCCAGCCGAACGGCCTTGATCCTCGTCCCGGTGCACCTTGTGGCCTTTGCGGCGCTCTACTGGGGGATGACCAGGTTGATCCGCGCCGAGGTCTTGAGCACCCACAGCGAGGGCGCCCGCATCATGGTCGCCGACGCGATCAACTCGCTTCACCCGCTCATGAGCGCACCCGACCGCGCAACAATCCCGGTCGATCTGATCGAGTTCGCCGATTCCCACGAATTGCTCGACTTGCGGATCTTCGGCCCTGACAGCAGCCTCATCGGACATCCCGACCAGCCGTTCCCCGATGTCAAGGCTTTCATCGAGGACTCCCGAGAGGAGCGATTTCACTTCGAGAAGCGGGGAGAGATCACCGCCCTGATCGGTATCAGCAAAATCCGTTCGGTGGGTTCCTGCGTCGAGTGCCACCCTAGGGATGAGCTGCTCGGGGTGGTGACGATCGACCTCAACCTCACCCCCGAGGTCACTGCCGCACACGGCCGACTGGGACGAAATGCAGTCTTTCTGGTCGCCGGGTGGGTGCTGATGGTGGGGGTGATCAACTTCAGCGTTCGAAAATGGACCCGCCGGTCGATTGCCCATCTGACAAGCATGGAGGACGATTCCGCCGCCTCCCGGGTTGTCGCGGACCCTCAGATGCCCGGTGTCCTGCTCGATCCGGTCGCCGCCGAGCTCTATCGCTCCCTGACCGTCGTTCTTCAACGCCAACGGGAACAGCGAGACTCGCTCACCGATCAACTCCACCACACCCATCGACTGGCGTCCCTCGGCCGGCTCGCGGCAGGTCTCGCGCACGAGGTCAAGAACCCGTTGGCCGGAATTCGCGGCGTCATGGAGCTCATGCGGGACGACGCCGACGAGGACGAGAGCACGAAGCTCTTCGGACAGGTCATCAACGAGCTCGACCGCGTCAACGAGACGATCCACGCCCTCCTTCGCTTCGCCACGCCCACCCCGCCGAAGCTCGACATCGTCGATGTGCGGTGTTTCATCGAAGATTCGGTGGGCCTCATTCGACCATCGCTGACAACGAAGAACATCCGGCTTTCGGTCGAAGTCGCTCAAACCGTCGGTCTCTTCTCCCTGGATCAGCAACAGATGCGCCAGGTGATGACGAATCTGGTCGCCAACGCCGCCGACGCCATCGGCTCCGATGGACACATCATCGTTCGCGCATCCACCTTTCCCGACGGCCCGGGGCTGATCATCTCGGTGGAGGACGATGGGCCCGGGATTCCGGCCGATCATCTCAACAGGATCTTCGAACCGTTCTTTACGACCAAGTTCTCCGGCACCGGGCTCGGCCTGGCGGTGGTTCGCAGCCAGATCGATCAACACGATGGTCGGATCGAGGTCGAGTCGGAGGTCGGACGCGGCACGACCTTTTTTGTGATCCTCCCCGAGAAGGATGACGGCACCATCGGCGTTTCACCGAACGGGCCGGAACCACGGGAAGACTGACTCATGGCACTGATTCTCCTCGTTGAAGACGAACAGCTCCTCCGCTGGTCCCTGCAGCAACGGTTGGAGAAGGAGGGGCACCAGGTCCACCCGGCGGAGAATCTCGCCGAGGCATCGCTCCACGTTGAGAATCACCGACCGGACCTCGTTCTGCTCGACCTGGGGCTGCCCGACGGCCACGGTCTCGATTTCTACGAAAGACACCAGGAGGCCCTCGAGGAATCGGTGGTCCTCGTCATGACCGCGGTCGGCCAGGTCGAGGACGCCGTGCGGGCGATGAAAATCGGCGCACTCGACTTTCTCACCAAGCCCATCGATCACCGCGCCCTGGTAGAACAGGTCAACCGCAGCATCGAGGTCCAGTCGACCAAACGGGACGCGGGAATCGCCCGGCGCACCCGCGAGCAGGCGAGAGACTTCGACCTCATCGCCCACTCCGAGAGCTTCAGACGGATCGTCGCCATCGCCGAGGACGTCGCGAGATCGAAGGTGGACACTCTGCTGCTGCTCGGCGAGAGCGGCTCGGGCAAGAACGTCATCGCCCGCCATGTGCATGAGGTCTCGTCGCGCAGCGACGGGCCCTTTCTCGAGGTCAACTGCGCCGCAATACCCGACCACCTCATGGAGAGTGAGCTCTTCGGCCACGAGAAGGGTGCCTTCACCGACGCCAAGAGCAGCCGCAAGGGCTCCTTCGAGCTCGCCGACGGCGGGACCGTTCTCCTCGATGAGATCGGTGAGATCAAGTTCGACCTCCAGGCCAAGCTGCTGCATCTGCTCGAGGACCGGAACTTCCGTCGGGTCGGCGGATCGCGACAGATCCAGGTTGATGTGCGGGTCATCGCCGCGACCAACCGGGATCTGGGGCAGATGCTCGCCGACAAGCAGTTCCGGGACGATCTCTACTACCGTCTCAGCGTGTTTCCCATCGAGATACCGGCCCTACGCGATCGCCGCGACGACATCCTGCCCCTGGCACGCCTCTTCCTCGACCAGCTCGGAAAGAAGCTCGGCCGGACATTCGAGGGTTTCACCCGTGAGGGCGAAAACGTCCTCATCAGCTACGCCTGGCCGGGGAATGTGCGCGAGCTCCGGAATGTCGTCGAACGCTCGGTCATCCTCGAGCAGGGTCGTCAGATCGGAGTCCCTTCACTGATTCTCGACCGCGTACATACGATTTCGGATGCACCCCAACAATCGGTACCGCCCCGACCGGCGGGCGTTCCACCGGGAATCGTGCCCCTCGAAATGGTCGAACAGGAGATGGTCAGGCGGGCGATGGACGCCGCCGCCGGCAATCAAACCCGAGCCGCCGAACTCCTCGGTGTCAGCCGGGACCAGCTCCGCTACCGGCTCAAGAAGTTCGGCATCGAGTCCTGAGTTGAGCGGGCATAGCAATTGCAGTCCTGTTCTGAGGGGAAGAGGACAGGATGACTCGAATTCTCGTCGTCGACAGGTCGGAGCTTCTGGCGTGGGTGGTCGAGCGGCTGTCGCCGCCCGATGTCGTGATCGAACGGGCCTCGAGCTTCGCGGACGCGAAACGAGCCCTGGTCAACGACCCGCCGGACGCCGCGGTCTTCCACCTCGAACGGTGCCACGCCAGCTGGCGGACACTGATCGCCTGCTGTCTCGAAAACCCGCGGGTCATCCCCTTCGTGTGTACCGGCGAGCCCGGGCATTTCGACGCCTGCGGCTGCGACCTGCCCTGCAGAATAGAGGACTTCATGCCGATCAACGCCATCCCCGCGCAGTTCACGGACCGTATCGGCTCGCTGATCGCAGAGAGCGAATCCGACAAACCGCTGCAGTTTCGGCGCGGCCGCGAACCCTGGGCCGACACGACCCCCGAACGGCGGAAGGACCACGCCCGGAAGATCTGAACACAGTTCGGCAATTACCGTACCGGACTCGCGCCAACGATCGTCAACTTCGTATAATCGTGACCGATCGCCCGCGGCCGTGACCGCGGCGCGGCTGCGCATACAGGAGGTACGATGGGGAGAATCCCGCACAACGCCCACCGATTTGGGGAATCACTCGCGATGGTGGCCGCTCTCTTGGTCTTGGGATGTGTCCTCGTCTCCGCGGCCGACCACCCCCGGTTGGTCAGCCTCGACTCGACCTCGTGCTCGACCTGCCACGGCAAGCTGCTCCGCGGGGCGACCGTGATCCACCCGTCGGTCGAGGACAACTGCACCGCCTGCCACGCCCTGTCGATCGAAGACGAGGGAACTACGGTCAATCTGATTCTCCCCGAGCCCGATCTCTGCGCCATGTGCCACGATCGCCTCGAAGCGGCGGCCTACGGCGAGCTTGAAGCGCCTCACGCCCCCGTCGCCGACTCGTGCCTCACGTGTCACACCCCGCACGCCGGCGAACACGAAGCCCTTTTGAAGGTCCCGCGTACCGAGACCTGTGCCGCCTGCCACGACACCGTCGATCTGGCCGAGATTCACCGGGGTCAGATCACCGGAATGGTCGACTGCACCTCGTGCCATCTTCCGCACGGCGGCGCCAACGCCAAGCTCCTCGTCGGATCGCACCGGCACGCGCCGTTCGCCGACGGCGCCTGCGACAGCTGTCACCGCGCGCCCTTTGCCGGCCGGATCCGGCTGCGGGTCCGCGGCGAAAAGATCTGCATCGCCTGCCACGGCGACTTCCGCAACGCCGCCGAAGGGCACGGCTCGGTCCACGCCGCCCTCGAGGGGACGCGGACCCGGGCCGGGTGTCTGTCGTGTCACGACCCCCACATGAGCCCCAATGTCGCCCTCCTGACCGATTCCGGACCGATGCTTTGCGGCAAGTGCCACACGGACGTACTGGCTGGGGCGACCGCCGACACCGGCCACGCTCCCGCCGCCGAGGACTGCGCCAACTGCCACCTTCCCCACGCATCGGAACAGCGGAAGCTGTTGATCGCGGCATCGCCGACGCTGTGCCTGACGTGCCACGACGCCGGCGACGAGGGCCTCGGCGCGGCCCATCTCGGCGCCGCCATGGATCGCCTCGACTGCACCGGCTGTCACTCGCCACACGGCGACGGCAACGACAAGCTGCTCGCACGAAACGTCCACGCCGCCATCGCCGAAGGCTGCGACACCTGTCACGTGGGCGCATTCGACAAGATCGTGGCGGATGGCGGGTCGGAGCTCTGCCTTGGCTGCCACGACGATGTCGGCAAGGCCGCGACCGCGGCGGCCGTCCCGCACGGCGCGATGAACATGATTCGTTGCGTCGAATGCCACAACCCCCACGCATCGGCCCAGACCCGGCTGGTCAGGGCCCCGGCGGGCGAGGTGTGCACCACCTGCCACGACGACCAGGCCGCCCGGTCCGACGAGGTCGCACACAGCGTCATCACTCTGCTCGGCTGCCAGGCCTGCCACGAACCTCATGGCGGCGCCAACGCCAAGCTGCTGCGCGTCACCGGCAGCCAGCTCTGCCTCGGTTGCCACGACTCGGCTCGGGTGAAGATCCCCGCCGACGGTTCGAGGGTGAACTGGCTCGAGGGTTTCGAGGTCACCGCCGCGACGGCCGCCGGCGCCGCCACTCTCAAACTGTCGGCCGACGGCGAGCACGGCCACCCCATGCGGGACCACCGGGTGCTCGGTGCGCCGACCGAGGAGGAGCGCGGCCGGATCGACGTGGACTTCGCGGGCGAGCTGACCTGCCTCAGTTGCCACGATCCTCACAAGGGCCGGTCACAACATCTCTTCGCGGGCGGCGCGGGCTCACCCTTGGAGCTGTGCGGCACGTGCCACGAGAAATGAGAGTGAAGGAGATGATGATGATCCGCAAGACCATTCTCACGGCCCTGGCAATCGTGCTCGCCCTCGGTTTCCCGGCCGCCGACGCCGAGGCGAAGAAGAAAAAGAAAAAGAACCAGAAGCCGCAGCATGCGGAGAACCCCTACGCCGAGTACGTCTGGCCTCCGCCGCCGGACACGGCACGGATCCAGTTGATGGACATCCTCTACCGTCGGGCCGACGTCGAGGCCGAGTCCAAGCTGGCCAAGGCCCTCACCGGAGCCGGACCGCAGAATCCCTACGACTACCTGAGAAAGCCCTTCGGGGTCGCCATCGACGGAGAGGGTCGGATCCTGGTCACCGACACCGAGCTCCAGGCACTGCTCCGCTTCGACCGCGAGGGCCGGCGGATGGATGTCTTCGGCACCACCGGCCCCACCCGGCTCGGAATTCCCCTGGGTGTCGAGGTCGGTCCCGACGGCCGCATCTTCGTCGCCTCGAGCGCAAATCAGGAGGTCGTCGCCTTTGACGGGGACGGCAAGGTGGTGGGAGTCTTCGGCCGCGGCGACGGGCTGACCAACCCTACCGACGCGACCGTCCACCCGGACGGCAAGTCCCTCTACGTCGCCGACTCCAAGGCGCACGAGATCGTCGTCTACGACCTGGCCACCGGTGAGCGCTCCTTCGCCTTCGGCCGGCGCGGCGAGGGCGAGGGTGAGTTCAACTACCCGACCGCGTTGGTTTTCGACCCGGAAGGCAATCTCCTCGTCGTCGACCAGCTCAACTCGCGGGTCCAGCTCTTGAGCGACGAGGGCGAGTTCCTCGACACCTTCGGCGATCTCGGTGTCGGCTTCGGCCGCTTTGTCCGTCCCAAGGACGTGGCCGTCACCGCCGACGGGCTGATCATGGTCACCGACGCCGCCTTCAGCAACATCCAGATCTTCGACATCGACTTCCGCCTCCTGACCTTCGTCGGGTCGGGCGGGCACGGCCCCGGCCAATTTCAGATTGCCACCGGAATCGCGGTCCGCGGGCCGGACTTCGCGGTGGTCGACCAGCTCAACCGGCGGGTTCAGCTCTTCCGATTCCTGCCCTAGGAGCTTGTAGACGATCGGCGCTGCCAGGTCGGTCTCGTGAGTCCCTGTTCTGTGCGGGTCCCGCAACCGGGGAATAGTCCCCACCCTCCGGCCAAGGCTGCGGACTATCCCTCATAGCGATCGGCAACATCCGCGAAACTTGCTCGAATGTCACCCTTGGCTCGCGTCTCCGCTGCCAACGCGATCGTCCACCTCGCTGTTGGCCTCCTGGGGATGACCAACATGGTTTCGTTTTCGCCGGGAAAAATGACCCAGGGCACAAACTTGTTTGCGAACCGGCGAGCTCGAGATCAAACTGGCTCGACTGTTGCATAATGATCCCGGGACGGCCGCCCTCATCGGCCGTGACAGCACAGGAGGGAATAATGAAAAAAGGACTGATCATCGCAGCTGCGATCATTGCCACTGCCGGGATGGCCTCGGCCCAAACCGTCGTCGGAACCGACCACGACCTGAGCTCGAGCGGCCCCGGCGCCACCACCAACGTGAACCGGGTCTGCGTCTTCTGCCACACACCCCACCAGGCGACTGCCGCCAACGGCCAGGATCCGCTCTGGAATCACACCCTGTCCTCGCAGGCGTCCTACGGTGTCTACAGCAGTACGACCCTGAACGCGACCCCGGTCGACATCGGCGGCGCCACCGTCGGAACCGCCGCACCTTCGAACCTGTGCATGTCCTGCCACGACGGTTCGGTCGCAGTGCACTCGCTCTACAACCCGCCCAACGAGGTGGGTACGATCACCATCTCCTCCAACGGCAGCAACGTCAACGCCACCGGTTTCATGACCGGGACACCCAACGTGGGCATTGACCTCACCGACGACCACCCCGTCAACTTCACCTATGACACCGCCCTGGCCGTCGCCGACGGCGGTCTCGTCGATCCGGCCAGCTCCCCGGCTGCGGCGGCGCTGCTCAACGGCGGCATGGTCCAGTGCGGCTCGTGCCACGACCCGCACAACGACACCAACTCCCCGTTCCTGGTGATGGCCAACACCAACAGCGCGCTTTGCACCACCTGCCACATCAAGTAAGATAAGTAAGATATCGTCTCATCTGGTATGGTCGGGCGGGAGCGATCGCGCTCCCGCCCTTTTTGGAGGAACTGCGTTGCCCGTCAATCCGGCCCTGGCTGTCGTGGTGCTGGCCTTGTTTCCGGGAACCTCCGGGTTCTTGGAAGCATCGGCCCCGGACCCGGTGGCACGGGTCGGCGAACGCGCGATTTCGCGAGCGATGCTCGAAGATGCCGTCAGCCAGGCTCTCAACGCCTCCTACCACCACGGTCAAATCACGGGAGATCGGCGGCGTGAGCTCGAGCGGGTGAAGATCGACGAGCTCATTCGCCGCGAGCTCAACTTGGCCGGCGCCCTCGACCGGGGACTCGAGCCGCCCCTCGCCGAAGCAGAGGCGTCGCGGGCCGGGATCGAGGTCCGGCTCGGAACTGCGGCCTACGAAGAAGCGCTGGCCTCGGTCGGAATGACCCGCGAGGACCACACCCGCACCATCGCCGAGACCCTGCTCGCGCAGCGCGCTTACGATGAGTTCGTCCTGCGACCGGCCGAGGTCGGCGACAACGAGGTCCGGGAGGCCTTCGGCGCCTCACCCGATCACTGGAAAATGCCGGAGAGCTCACACGTCCTGCACATCCTGCTCACGGTTCGGCCCGACGCGGACGCGACCGCGACCGCCGGGGTTGAACGGCAGGTGGCCGAGCTGGCGGACAGGGCCCGGGGGGGCGAAGATTTTCGGGGCCTCGCGGCCGAGTTCTCCCAGGATATGTACCGCATCAAGGGCGGCGACCTGGGATGGGTCCACCGCGGCCGCCTGGTGGCGGAGCTCGAAGAGCCGGTGTGGGCGGCGGATATCGGCGGTGTGGTCGGTCCCGTTCGATCCAGCGAGGGCTACCACCTGGCGAAGGTGCTCGGCCGGCGGCCGGCGAGGCCCATGGAGTGGCCCGAGGTCGAGCCCCTGCTCCGTGAAAGGCTCGAGACGTCGAAGCTCGAGGTCACCGAGGAAGCCTGGTTCGGACCGCTTCGCCGGGCGCACCCGGTGGTGATCCTCGACCCGGATCTGGCCCCGGAGATGGAGTGAGGTTGATTCCGATCAGACGCCCCACCCTGCCCCTGATATTCGTCGGACTGATGCTTCTCCCGGCCATCTCCGAATGCCAAGAGTACGGCCGCTGGAGCTGGGACGGAATCGTCGGTGCCGAGGGCCGATCGACCGACAATTTCCTCGCCGACGAAGCCATCTCGAGGTACGAGAGCCAGTCACTGTTCCTCGGGCTCGGTCTCAACGGCTTCATCGCCCACCCGGCGGTGGCGCGGTTCCGCATCGGGCTCGACACCTGGTACACCCGGTTCCCCGAGGGCGACGCCACGGACAACTACCGCTTCGGCGGCCGTTTCGATCTCGGACTCTTCGACCGCGGCGCCGTCCCCATCCGTCTCTACTACGGCCGAGCCCAATACAGCTACACCGATCTGGCGACCGATGACCCCATTACATTGCTCGGCGGTTTTCCGGATGTGTCGGACTCCTACGGTGGGCGGCTGCGGATCCGGCGCAGCTTTCTCCGCGGTCTGCTCCTCGGATTCGACTCCACCGAGCTGCGTTTCCTCGGAAGTGAACGAGGTTCGGATCGCATGGACCGGGCCTTTGTCGACTGGTCGCGTTCAAGCAAGAAGATCCAGCACCACGTCCGGATGGTCCACGACGCGCGCGAATACTCACGGGTCGCCTACGCCTTCGACACGACGACCCTGACCTGGGATGAGCACGGGCCCATCGCACCCAAGTGGCGGTGGGATCTCTTTGCGGTCGGCATTCGCCGCCGGACCGAGTACGAGTCCCTCGCTCCGGTGACCTCGGACACCGCCCGGCTGCGAAACCGCTTTATCCGCGACAATCGCCAGGGCAGCTCCCTGAACCTCGGCTACGGCTTCGGCTACGCCTCGGCCGGCAGCGGCGCGAGCGCCTTCGACCACCAATTCGACGGCCGTTATCAACGGCGTCTGGGATCAGGGTGGGAGCTTTCTCCCTTCGCAACTCTCACCTGGCGCGACGTCGGTGACCGCAATATCACCGCCCTTCAGGGTGGTTTGGCCGCGACCTGGACGTGGAACGCCCGCGCCTGGGACATATCGTTTTCGGGCCAGGGTGCCTACGGTCAAAGTCGATTCTCCGTCGCCGACGAGTCGGCGACCCAGCCCTTCTGGTCCGGGTCAGCGGCCATGATCGTCGGTCACGGTCGCCAGGAGGGGCTGCGCAAGGAACTCGAAATCAGCGCCGACCGCAACGAGATCCGCAGCGTCGGTGACGGCGACCCCAACCTTCCCGACCTCGGCATCGGCTTCGCCGCCGCCGGTACCCAGGACGCCGGGAGGGCGCGGTTCTCGCTCATCCACGGTTGGGCCGGCGGCAACGTCAGCGCCTGGGCCGAGTGGCGGATACGGATGGCGGACAGCCTCATCGACGACACCGAGCTCCGCACCGAAGGTCTGCTCGCCAACTTCCAGCTCCAGTGGCGTCGATTCTCCCTGATGCTCAACGGCGGCGTCACCGAGTTTGACGATTTCCGGGCGGCGGACCAGGAGTTGACCTACTATGGCGCCGCTCTGGGCTGGAACCCGTGGCGGTCGCTTCGCCTCACCGGAAACTACCGCGAGGACTTTCGCCGGCTCGCCCTGTCGCCGGATGTCAACAGCGACCGCATCCAGGCGACCCTCGAGTTCCAGATGGGCAAGCTGTGGATCCGCGGCGAGGCCTTCCAGTACACCGAGTACCCCGATGACGGAGCCGTCAGGCGCAACCGCGGGATCTTCTGGTCCGTGAGACGGGGGTTCGGCGGTTGGTTGCCTATCGTGACCGGCCCGCAACGGCGCGGGGTGATCCGATGAATCACCGTTCGTTGATCCTCCTCGCCGCCCTCGTGTGCCTGCTGGCATGCTCGAGCGGACGGCCCCCCGGGACGGTGAATGCCGACTCGGCGCCGGCCTGGCCGCCGGAAGAGCCCAGAGTGCGATTCGACGGAACGGTGGAGACCATCCGTGATCTCGGACGGTCGCCATTCTTCAAGCGGCTGGCAGGCCAGACCCCGGCGCCGATCTTCGATCGCCCCTACGGCGTCGCATGGTCCGGCGACGATCTTCTCGTCAGCGACCCCGCGGCCGGGACAGTGCTCGAGCTCACGGCCAAGGGCAAGGTCATCAGGACCCGGCCCGGGCTTCTCGATGGTCCCACCGGTATCGCTGCCTGTTTCGACGGAGTCGTCGTCGCCGACAGCCGCGGTGGCCGTGTCGGTCTCCTGAACGACAAGCTCGCCCTCGTGCGCTGGCTTGCGGAGGATCTCGAGCGACCCACCGGCGTCGCCTGCGTTGCCGGCGAGGCGGCCGTGGTCGAGACCGCGGCCCACCGCATCGTCATGCTCTCCCCGGACGGCTCGCGGCGGGTGCTCGGCAGGCGGGGGACCGCGGAGGGCGAGTTCAACTTCCCCGCGGCCATCACCTCCACCGGCGACACCCTCTGGGTCGGCGACACCCTCAACTTCCGGATCCAGGAGATCGACGCCGCGACGGGGCAGGTTTCGGCCTCATTCGGCGCCCTCGGCGACGCCGCGGGCGAGACTCCGCGGATCAAGGGGCTGGCTTTCGACGCCCAGGGTCGCCTGTGGGTCTCGGACGCCCACCTTGACCTCATCGCACTGTTTGACGCGAGCGGAGTCTTTCTGATGGATCTCGGAGGCCCGGGTCAGGCCGACGGCGAGCTCAGTTTCCCCGCCGGGATAGCCGTCCATCCCGATGGCAGGGTGGCGGTGGCCGACTCGCTCAACCGACGGATCCAGTTTTTCCGGGTGATCGACGATGACACCGTATCCGATGGTGAAGGGCGCTGAGATATGAAGAGTAGTTGGACTATTCCCGCGTTCGTTGTGCTCTCTGTCCTGGCCACCGGACCGGCTCCGGCGCAACAAGGGAGTGTCGCCGACACGGTGCACAACCTCTCGGCCACCGGTCCCGGCGAGATTCGGTCCCTGACCGAGACCGAGGTCTGCAAGTTCTGTCACATCCCGCACAACCCGACGGCGCCGCAGCCGCTGTGGGGCCACCGGCTCTCCACGGTGGCCCAGTATCGAACGCCTGAGATGGCCTCGGGTCGCGGTGGACGGGTCCTCTCGCCGCAGCCCGACGGCGCATCGCGCCTGTGTCTTTCGTGCCACGACGGGACCGTGGCTCTGGGCGACGTCGCCGGAGAGAAGTCGCCGATCACCATGATCGGCGCCCAACGGCTCAATCCGGGCCGCCCGGGCTATATCGGCACCGATCTCAGCGGCAGCCACCCGGTCTCCTTCATCGTGCCCGAGAACCTGGTGGACGACACCGGACGTGACATGGGTCTGCGGGCGCGATCGATCATCGAGGCGGACCCCGACGTTCGGCTCGACGCCAGCGGCAAAATGCAGTGCACCACCTGTCACGACCCCCACTCCGACATCAACTATCGGCCCGGCGAGGTGCCCCATTTCTGGGTGAAACCCTCATTTGACGAGGTTTGTCTGACATGTCACGAATTGCGCTGAAGCACTGGTTGCCCGGAGTCGCTCTCGGGATGGCGGTCACCGCCCTCGCGGTCACCCCCGATCCTCATTTCGACACGAGCCTGAACACCGGCGGCTGCCGTTCGTGCCATGAGGGCCACGGCCGATCCGGATCGCCCATGCTGCCGACAGCTCAGAAGGAGAGCTGCTTCGCGTGTCACGGATCGCCCGGTCGCCTCCAGTCCATGGTCGCCCGTGGCCTGGTTGCGGGCGCCGCCCGACCGATCCGCATGGATGTCGTCCTCGACCTCCCATCGGCTCATCCGGTTTCGGACCAGGCGTTTTCCCGCCGGGATCCCAGCTCCGTCGTCTGCACCTCCTGCCACGCCCCTCACCGGGGGAGCGTGCAGGAGCCCGTCACCGACGTCCCGACCGGACGGCCGCGACTGTCGCCGAGGGATGCCACCCGATTCGAGTACGAGCTCTGCGAGAGCTGCCACGGAAGCCGGGGAGCGAGCACCCTCGACCTGCTCGACTTGAGCCGGCTTCTGACTCCCGAGAACCGGTCCTTTCACCCGGTTCACGCGCCGGCGGTCGAGACATCACCATCGGTGATCGCATCCCTCGCCGGCCGCGAGATCAGCTGCACCGACTGTCACGGCAACGCCGACGAGGCCGGACCAAGGGGCCCGCACGGATCGGCCGTGCCGTACCTCCTTCGAGCCAACTACACGACCACGGACGGCTCCGCCGAGTCACCGACCGTCTACGCCATGTGCTACCGCTGTCACGACCGTCGACGGTTGCTCGACGAGTCGCCTTTCCCGGAGCACGGCGAGCACATCGACGCGGAGCGGGCCTCGTGCGCGACCTGTCACAACGCACACGGTTCGGTGGGCAATCGGGCTCTGATCCGGTTCGGCGAAGAGACCATCCTCGCCGGTGTCTCACCCTCGATCAGCACCGGCCGTCTCGAGTTCGTCTCGGACGGTCCCGGCTCGGGAGCCTGCTATCTGACCTGCCACGGTGAGGATCACGGGCCCGAGGCCTACGGCTCGATGAAAACCCTGCTCGAGATGCTGGGCCCGGACGGCCGCCGCAACGAGCTGATGAAACGCGCGGACCCGGCGTCGCCAAACCGTCGCAGCATTCCGGACTGAGCCGAGAACGGCGGACCGGAAGCTCGAGCGTCGGTCTCTGATCATCGCGCCGGAAGCCCTTGGCTCAGCGCTCTTTCATGCCCGGGTGGCAGCGCACGCAGTCGTCGAGGGGGAAGGCCACCGTCAGATGGCAGGCGCCGCAGAACGCGCCCTCGAGAATGAAACGCATCTCGAAGTGCTCTGTCGTCTTCTTCTTGATGTTGAACACATCGGGGTGGCAATTGGCGCAGTCGAGGATCTCGACGTGGGCCGTGTGGGGAAAGACCGCCGGTGAGATGTTGTACCACCGCGCCTCGAGCAGCAGCTCCTTGTCGAAGTCCATGGGCTTCTCGTCCTTGAAGAGCGCATACTTCTCATCCAGGATTTCCCCAGCCGCAACCCAGTCGATCGTGTTTCCGTACGGGGCCTTCGGCAGCTTTTTCGCGAACTCGGAGAACGCCGCCTTGTCCGCCCGGATCCTGCCCGCATGACATTCATTGCACCGGGCCTCGTCCCTGACCGAGAAAGCCTCTTTTCCGTCATGGCACGCGCCGCAGAACTCACCGTTTCGGTTGTCCTCCTCGGTGATCGGCGTGGCGTTGGTCTGAAGCTCGAAACCAAGCTCGAAGTGGCAGACCCGGCAGCTGTGGCGGGCCCGGTGACGCCAGTGTGAGAAGACCACCGCCTTTGACGAACCTGAGTCCGCCTCCCGGTCGATGAGCACGGTTCCGTAGCGATCGGGAGGCGCCGGACGGGGGAGGTCAAAGACCCCCGCCAGGGCGACCGAAGCGGTCAAGACCGCGACCAGCGCGGCGAATCTCGGTGCGGAGGGTCGCATCAGCTCACCGGTTCGGTGTGACATCGCTGACAGTCATCGGACGAGAAAGCGACCTTGCCGTGGCAGGCGCCGCAGTAGAGACCATCGAAGATCTGCTGCATCGTGTACTGGTTGGCTTCCTTTTTGACTCCGAAGATCTGCGGGTGGCAGACCTCACACCCGTTCCACACCGTATGCGCCGCGTGCGAGAAGACGATGTTCGGCATCATGATTTCCTTGGCCTCCAGGGTCTCGTCGACGGGGTTCTCCTGTCTCTTATACACATCT
>JARFRM010000162.1 GCA_029287235.1 Thermoanaerobaculales bacterium | reverse complement strand
CATCAGCACCCATCAGCACCCATCAGCACCCATCAGCACCCATCAGCACCCATCAGCACCCATCAGCACCTCAAGGTCGCAAGGACCGCGGGTAAGAACCCAGGCGGAGAATCCACGTAGATCAGGGCATCTGCAACTTGGCATGGGGAGACCGGACCGACACCCGGTGGGAGGAGGCGACGTAACAATGCGCGATTCTCGGGTAATGTCAGGACGTTCCTTTTTGTTTCTCTCGGGATCGTTGCTTGTGGCGGCGGTGTTGACGTGGGTGGCGCCGCCCGTCGAGTCGATTGAGCCGCCGGCGTCCCGTCACCCGTCCGGCAGGGTGGAGGACGGCCGGAGGTTGTCGATATCGACGCCGGAGGCTCAGGGAATGGACTCGGAGGTGCTCGGCGACATGCTCGAGGCCCTGCTCGCCGAACGGGAGTACTACCGGCTCCACCAGTTCACCGTCGTGCGCAACGGCGAGATCGTCCTCGACGCGGCCTTCTACCCCTTCGGCCGGGGCCTTCCCCACAACATCGCCTCGATCGGCAAGATGATCACCGCTGCCCTGATCGGGATCGCCATCGACCAAGGCTTCATCGCGAGCGTCGACGAACTGGTCCTGGGCTTTTTCCCCGACCGCGAGATCGCCAACCGTGGCCCCCGCAAGGAGGCGATCACCATCGCCCACCTGCTCGCGCACCGGTCGGGCATCGACTACGAGGGCGACCAGTATGGGGAAATGATGGCGAGCCCGGACTGGCTGCAGTGGATTCTCGACCTTCCCATGGCAACGGATCCGGGCGGGGACTACTCGTACTCGAACGCCAACTACCACCTCGCCGCCTGGGTGCTGACCCGGGCCACCGGGATGACTCCACTCGATTTCGCCCGCCGGTATCTCTTCGGCCCGCTTCGTATCCCGGATCCGATTTGGGAGATCGATCCCCAGGGCATCCAATGGGGTTTTGGAGGGCAGTTTTATCTGCCGTCGGATTTGGCCAAGATCGGTGTCGTTTACCTCGATGACGGCGTCTGGCGCGGCCGGCAGGTCGTCTCGCCGGAGTGGGTGACTCGGGCCACCACCGGGTACCCCGGTCCGCCCCCTCCAGGCTGGTCGCCGGACTGGTCGATGGGCTTTGGCTGGGCCGTCAACTCCGTGCTCAACATTTGTGACACGGCAGGCTCCGGAGGCCAGACGATGAGGGTGCTGGTCGATGACGACCTGGTGGTCGTCTCGGTCGCCGGGGGTGGCCCCGCCTACGGCGCGTGCGGGTTGAATGGCGCCGTGATCGACAACCTTGCGTACGACTATCTCAGGAGCGCGGTCGTGTCGTCATCGCCCCTCGCCCCGAACCCGCAGGGAGTCGCGCGTCTTGCGGCGTTGGTGGCAACCGCCTCCCAGCCGTTCGACGGACCGCCGCAGCCGGTGCCTCCGCTGCCGGCGATCGCCTCGAGCATCTCTGGAGTGGTGTACGAGATCGAGGCGAATCCTGCGCAGGTGGAGTGTTTCTCGCTGTCGTTTCCACCCGGAGACGAAGCATTGGTCGAGTATCGGACGACCGATTATGTTTCAGTGTGGGTCGGGCTCGATGACGTGCTCCGCATCACACCCGGCTTGTACGGTCTTCCCTACGCCGCCAAGGGACAGTGGCTGGATGACACCCGCTTCGCAATGATTCTTGACCAGGTGGCGGAGTGGCGACTCGTGGAATTGGAGTTCGAGTTCGCTGGCGACGACATCACGATCACTCTTCAGGACATTGCCTGCGGCGAAGCGCCGGTGACGTTGACCGGCCACGCGCGACAGCACAGAAAGGCAACCGTATCGGCGATCGTCGAGTGAACGACGAATCCAGGTTCCGCCACGCATCCCTTGGCCGGCTGGCTCTAGGGCCCGGGGGCGCGTTCGTCTTGATCTTCTGCTTGTCCCTCGTCGTCCAGAGCTTCTTCCTGGCCAAAGCCAATCCGAAGGCAGTCCGTCCCCATACACGCTGGGAGGTCCAGGCGGTTGCAGTCTCCTTGGCCGAGTCGGGTCGGTTCGCCGACCCCTACGTACTCCCCACCGGCCCCACCGCCCACGTGGCCCCGATCCCGCCGTTGATCTCCTCGGTGGTCTACAGAGTGCTTGGTCTGACGCTGACCGCCGGCTACGTGGATCGGACGCTGAGCGCCCTGTTTTTTGCCGCTCTGTGGGGACTGCTGCCGTGGCTGGCTGGACGGGTCGGACTGGGTGTTCGGGCCGGGGTGATGGGCGGCATCGTCGGCGCCTTGATTCCAAAATGGCCCAGCCACGGAACTTCGCTGACGGCCCTCGCCCTGGCTCTGTTGATGGCGGCGTTCCTGAGGCGGTGGAGCGCGGAACGCACCGGTGCGTCGGCTGCGTTGTTGCTGGGTCTGGGTTGTGGAGCCGCAATTCACGTCCAACCAGTCGTGCTTGCGGTGGTTGCGGGCTGGATGCTCTTTGAACTGGTGTGGTTCGGAGGACGCCGTATGCGGGCGCGGACGGCTCTCACCGCTTTGGGCATCGTCATCGCATGCCTCCCGTGGGCGTGGCGCAACTACCGCACATTCGACGCTGTGTTCCTCATCCGCAGCAACCTGGGTCTCG
>JARFRM010000140.1 GCA_029287235.1 Thermoanaerobaculales bacterium | reverse complement strand
TCGGAGACATCACGCACCACACCCTCGACGCCGACGGCAACCCGCTGTCGGGATCGGCCGTGATTACCAACAGCTCTCCTAACAGCGACGTCTATCTCGCGACCATTCAGTGCATCCCCGCGCTCCCGACCGACCGCGACTATATCTTCGGGGCGACGATGAGGATCGGCGACGGCACCGTCACCACCGGGTACGCCAGCGTCCAGATCTGGTTTTGGGAGGACGCGAACTGCACGACGGTCGTCGGCGGGACGGCCACGACGCCGACGGTGACGACGTCCGCTACCGGCTGGAACAGGGTGCGCACCACGGCCACGGCGCCTGCTACCGCCGTAGCCGCCCGGCTGACGTTGTGGAACATCAAGGACGACGCCGGAGCAGAACTCGGCATCCACTACGACAATGTGACACTGCGGCCGGTGGCGATCTTCGACGACGGCTTCGAGACCGGTCACACCGGGGCGTGGAGCTGATGGGTGCGATGGGTGCCTCGTTCACGATCGTTGACATCAGGGTCAGGTGCATCAGTGTCGGGTAGGCCTGGGCGGTTGCCCGCCCAGGTCTACCCGACACCAATTCCAATTTCTACTGCCAAGCCTGGGTGTCGCCGGTCTCGAATCCATCCAGGAAGAGCCAGGGATACTCGATCAAAAGGGCCTCCACCGACCCCACATCGCACAATGCAGAACTGTCGCCGTCGCCGTCGATCGGCCGGGTCAGGCCTCGCTGATCCTCCTGGGGCGGCGGGCAGCCAATCCCGGTGTCGATTGCGACACTGCCCGGAACCGGGAGGTGCGTGGGCGTCGAACCACCGTAGTACCCGAGGGGCCCGAGGCGCAATGCGAGCGGGGCTACATTGAACTGATCAAGTGTGGGGGAAAGCCCGCAGAAGTTCCCGGGGCTTTCGATGTTTCCGCCGAGGGTGACGGTATCCCCGGAAGCGGCACAGTTCCCGTCGAAGATCGTGTTTCCATAGATGACGGTTGAGATCGGTGAGCTCATCATCGCAGTCCCCAGCTGCGCCGTATTCCGGCTGATGGTGGAGTTGACGAGCGTCGCGACGCCGTAGACCATCAGGCCTCCCCCCACGACCGTCGCCTGGTTGCCGCTGATCGTCGAGTTGGTGAGATCGAGGGTGCCCGTGTCTTCGACGCAAATGGCGCCTCCAATGGATCCCGACGTGTTGCCAATCAACGAGGACCTTTCGATGGTGACGGTCCTCGACGGACCGACGCTGATCCCGCCGCCCGTTTCCGTCGCATGGTTGAGCTCGAAGATTGAGTCCTCGATCACCGTCGGGCCATGCGCATGGAGCCCCCCGCCGAACTTCGCCGAGGTGTTGCCGGAAACCACGGTTCGGATGAGAGTCGTCGTCGTACCCGGTTGGAAGGAGAGGATTCCGCCTCCTCCCCAATCGCGGGTAGCCAGCGCGCGGTTGTTCGTGATTCGGCTGTCCTGGAAAGTCGTCACCCCCGCAGCGTCGATTCCTCCGGCCCGCGAGGCCTCGTTGTCATGGACCGTGGAGTTGATCAGGGTGCAGGTTCCCGCGTTTTGCATGCCGCCACCGAAGCCGTCGACAATGTCGGCGGTGTTTGAAGTGATCGTCGTATTGGTGATCTGTGTATTCGTACCGGACCGATTGTAGAGACCACCCGCTCCAAGAACTCCCGACCCGCCACGAATCGTCAGGTTGTCGATTTCAACATCGGCGCCGTGGATGTCGATGATGCGGTCGCCGAGACCACCCGGCCCTCCGCCGTCGATGATCGTGAGCACCTCGCCGGCACCCTCGATCCGCACCGCCTCTGTGATATCGAGATCCCCGGTAACGGCGACATCCTCGCCACTTCCCGGCCGCGTGAGGCTGTAGGTCCCGGCCGGCAAGATGATGAGATCCGGCCCGGCGGTTGCGTTGGCGTTGATCACCGCCTCGCGCAACGAGCAGTCCCCGGCAACGCCCGAGTCGCAGACCTGGGCCGGAAACGGATCGTCAAGGCGATCGACCTCGAATATGACTGCGCGTGCAGGCAAGGCGAGCGCGAAGACAACCACAAACGAGACGAGGACGACTGATCGGTGACGAGTCATGAGAGTCTCCCTTGATTGAAGCCGAGTCTTGCTCACAATATACGCTCCCTCCGATAGTGCCACAAGTAATAATTGACCGATCAGAGCCGGTAACCCGACCCGCACCGAGGCCGGCATATCTTTGAAAGAGATGGTCCCATGTCCCGCTGAGGGGCTGGGTGACTCCGATGGGTGAATCCGGATATCCATCCCCGATCGACCGCGATCTGGTGTAGCCTCGATTCATGGCCCGGAAAATCGGGAAGTTGATGGCCCACCGTGGCATGCCGTGGGTTGCGGCCGTGCTGATGTTGGTCCTGTGTCTGCCCGCCCTTCGCACCGGATTCGTCGCCGATGACTATTACCAGCGCACAATCCTGCTCGGTGAAGGGGGACCGGCCGGGTTGGACGACCCGCTGATGGATCTCTTTCGTTTTGTCCCGCCCGGCCCGGGAGCGGAGCATCTACGCGATGTCGGTGTCGTGCCGTGGTGGGGACACCCTGATTTGGAGCTGGGCTTTCTTCGGCCGCTGACGGCGGCGACCCACCTGTTTGACTACGCCCTGTGGCCCGACACCCCGGCTCTGCAGCACGCCCAGTCCCTGCTTTGGTTCGGGGCAGCCGTGGTGCTGGTTGGATTCACCTATCGACGAGTCCACGGACCGACGGCCGTGGCCGGGCTTGCCGTGTTGCTCTTTGCGGTCGAGGACGCCCACAGTATGACCATCGGTTGGCTTGCCAACCGCCATGCCGCGATCGCCCTGGTTGTGGGTCTTCTGGCTCTCAACGCCCACATCCGCTGGCGACGGGGCGGTTCGCCGGCTTGGATCGCGGCGGCTCTGACCGCGTTTTCGGTCTCGCTGCTGGCGGGAGAGGCCGCGATCGTGATTGTGGCGTACATCATCGCCTGGCAGCTGACCATGGACCGGACCCCATGGCCGCAACGGCTTGCCATTCTGCTGCCGTACGCAGCGTTGATCGTCGCTTGGCGGATCATCTACAACGCCCTGGGATACGGTTGTACCGGATCGAATCTCTACATCGATCCCATCCGGCAGCCGATGGCGTTCGCTGCCGCCTTGATAGAACGCGGGCCGGTGATGCTCGGCGCTCAGTTGTCACAGCTCAACGCCGATCTCTGGGCCGTCTTCGATCGAACAGGACAGCTCGTTCTCTTCGGGCTGTGTTTGATCGTCTGCACAGCGGCGGCAGTGT
>JARFRM010000327.1 GCA_029287235.1 Thermoanaerobaculales bacterium | reverse complement strand
ATCTCGAACCGACAGAGAATGGTCTTGAAGGGACGCGGGAGGAGTTCTCCGGGGGCCTGGATGTGGTGGAGCCCTCCCGAGTAGACGGTCAGAATGCGACCGCCCGGCAGCGCCTCGAGGATGTCGGCGATTCCGGCTCGGACGGACATCTCCCGCCCCTTCGAATCGAGGCCGGTCCGGCGTTTCATCCGGCCTTCGGGAAGGATGATCACCAGGGCCCGATTGTCGATCCGGTTGAGAACGTCCTCCCAGGTTGAATCGCGCTGCCGAGTCACCGTGACCGTGTTGCGAACCAGAAAACGAAAGAACAACCCCACGGGGCGCTTCATGGTTTTCTCGGCCACCGGCAGAACCCCGTGCCGCGCGAAACGCCACAACAGCTTGGTCGAGGCGTATCCGGCGATCAGCGGTTCGTACAGGCTGGTGTGATTCAGGATCGCGACGATTCGGGTATCGTCCGCCATCTCGGCGGGCTTGGTCGGCATCCAATCTTCCCGAAGGCGGTAGAAGACCCGGGCGAAGGCTCGAACGCCGAGCAGCAGCAAGAAGACGAGAATAGACCGCATGGATCGAGTCAGGAGGCTGACAGGGGCCTCGTTGATCGTCGATAAATCTAGCTCAACCGGGCGCGCCGGGCACGTCTCAGCGCGGCAATGTTACGCCGCCTCGGCAGAATCGCTACCAATCGAACACCAGCCCGGCATAAGCATTCCTCGTTGCCGCGGGGATCCACACCGGCTGGGAGCCGTCGAAGTAGCCGAAGGTGGTGAAGAGGGCATCGGTGAGATTGTTGACGCGGAAATTCGCTCTGACCTTCCGCGCCTTGATGGCATTCGCCACGGTGCGTCCGAGATCGACCTCCAGCCCGAGGTCGATGGCGGCGTAGGCCTCGTTGACCCGGTGGATATAGTCCGGATCGTCACGGATCTCGGGGAACTTGCGCATGTCCTCGGTGTTGTCGAGGTAGAAATCATCGACATAGCGCAGGGTGAGGACGCCCTCGACGGGCCCGGCCGTGCCGTGCAGCTCGAGGGAGACGAGCCACTCGGGGCTCACGGGCAGAGTGTTTCCCGAGTGATCTACGGTGTTGCCGTCGAAGTCGTGCTCGGTGAAGTCGACGATGCGGTTGTTTGACCAGGCGAGATCGAGGCGGCCCCCGAAGGCAGGAATCGGCGCCCACTCGAGATCGAGCTCCACGCCACGGTGCTCGGTGACGGCGCCGTTTGCGGTCACCGGATCGCCATTGTTGTCGAGCCCTCCCGCCCAGACGATGGCGTTGCTGAAATCGAGGTAGTAGAGGTTCATCGACGCCCGACCGGTCGACCACGCGTAGGTCCCGCCGAGCTCGTAGTCGGTGAGCTCTTCGGGATCGAGCCCGAGCGGCGGTGGGGACCAATAGCTCTGGGGGTCGTAGATGTCACGAAACGCGGGCTCCCGCCCACCACGCGAAACATTGGCGAAGAAGCTCAGGCGTTCGGTGGGTCGGAAGGTGACGCCGAGTCGTGGAAGGAGGTAGGAGAAGCTCTCGTCCACCTTGACGCCCTTGAGCTTGTCATCGTCCATCCGGTAGTGGTGACTGGTCCAGGTCAGCCCCGCCATGAGCATCCATTTGTCGTTGAAACGCCAGGTCTCCTGCAGGAAGGGCTGCACGGTCTGTTTGTCGAGGCGGTAGTCGTAGTAACGATGATCGGGATCGAGATCGGGGGGGTAGAACTGCGCCCACTGGACAAAACCCCAGTGGCGCCCGCTGTGGAGCCGAAAGGCGGCTCCTACCTGGAGGCTCCCGCGGCCGTTCCCGTGGCGCCACTCAAGGTTGGGAATCCAACCGGCGTCCCACTCATCCACCTCGCGCCGGCGGACCAGGTCGGTGGTTTCGATGACCGAACCGTCCGGGAGTTCGATGGGATCGAGGCCGTACTCGGGCATCCAACGGTCTTCCTTGAATTGCTGAAAGTAGCCGTCTCCCTCGAAGAGGTAAAGGGTGTTCTGCCAGGCGAGATCGGGACTGATCTGCCAGCTGTGGATGACCTGATAGTGGGGTTGGAAGAAGCTGTCGATCTCGTTCTCATAGGAGAGGGGGTTGTATCGTCGGTCGTGGCGCTTGTCACCGGTGATCTCGCCGTTGAGATAGGCCTTGGAGACTCCCTCATAGGCGAGGTGGGTCTCCTCCGGGCCGCCGAAGAGATTGATGCGCAGGCTGGTTTTTTCGCCATACCTGACCACGGAAAGATAGTAGTTCCACATCTCGGACCAGCTCAGGTTCCGGTAGCCGTCGGATCGGACCCGGGAGTAACGCGCGGTGGTTGCCCACCTGTCGTTGATGAGGCCGCTGTCGAACTCGAAGGTGAGCCGGCTGGTGCCGAAGGATCCACCGAGCATGGAGAGGTGGAGGCGGCGTTCGGCCAGGGGCTGCCGGCTCTGAATATTGACGGACCCGCCGATGGCGCTGCCCCCGTAGAGATTTGTTCCCACGCCGCGCTGAACCTGGATCTCGTCGGTGGTCGAGAGGAAATCCGCGAGATCGATGAAGAAGACGCCGTGCGAGTGGGCATCGTTCAACGGTACTCCGTTGAGACTGATGGCGGTGCGGCGCATGTCGAAACTGCGGAGGAAAAAGTAAGAGTAGCCGATGCCGTTGCCGCTGTCGTTGTAGGCGTAGAAGCCCGGGGTCTGCTCGAGGAAGATCGGGACGTCCTGAGCCCAGTAGCGGCGCTCGATCTCCTCGGGACCGATGGTGGTCACGGTCACGGGCGTCTCACCGATGGTGGCGTGGAGTCCGGTGACCTGGACCTCGCCCCGGAACACCACCGGAGTGGCCTGGAGGCTGAGTTCGTGGGCGTGGGGGACATCAGTGAGGTTGAGGTCAAGGCCCTCATAGCCCGCAGGGCTGACCCGCAGTCGCATTGAGAACGGAGGCGGATCCGGGATTCTGAGAAAGAAGACTCCGCCCTCATCGGTTGACGTCTCGATGCTCACACCCTCGGCCGTCGCGAGCACCGGGGCGTTGGCGATGGGTTCCTTGCTCAGCTTGTCGATGAGGCGGCCGCGCAGCTCCACGGCCTGTGCCGGGCCCGAAAAGGCGGCAACGATGAATGTGAGAGCGGTCAAACGAAACAAAGACATGCCGGTCCTCCGCTGATCGACGGTTCGGAGCCCGGGGGAGGAGAACACGGCATGGAAAACGACGACTCCAGTTCCCTCCGCCGGCATGATCCGGATCAGGTTCGAGGGGTTTGATCTCAGCCCCGTTCGCGACGGGACACCCCCATGGAAACGAAAGAAAAATCTGTGAAAGAACCGGCTCGAGTATCCGCGCGGGTCAACCTCCTGTCAAGGTTGTTCGGTCCTTTCCGTGCCCGTGCCCGATCCGAATGCGATGGGGCAAGATTGCGATGACCTTCGCGTCCTTTGCGTCTTTGCGGTGAGATTGCGATGACGCCGTGTCACCTGTGTGGTCATTTTTTTCGATCACAACGACTCGCGACTCCCGAATCTCTACCTGCCCGCCTGAAACACCAACGCTCCCAAGGTTCTCAGCAGCACGATCGCGTACATTGCCGGACCGTGGTGTCGGACCGCATAGAGATCGAACTCGAGCTTGACCATGTGATCCTCGGTTCGCGCGCAGTAGGGGAGGTGGATCTGTGCCCAACCCGTGAGGCCGGGCCGGACCGAATAGCGGAAGGCGTAGAACGGGATCTCCTTCTCAAAGCGTGCGGCCACCTCCGGGCGCTCGGGGCGGGGCCCGACCAGGCTCATCTCGCCGCGAAGCACGTTGACCAGCTGGGGAAGCTCGTCGATACGCCAGCGCCGGAGCCACCGTCCAACGGGAATCACACGGGCGTCGTTCTCTTCCGCGAAGGTCGGACCTCGATCGCGGATGTCGTGGCGCATGGTGCGAAGCTTGAGAAGTTCGAACGGCCGGCCGTATCGGCCCAGACGTCGTTGGCGATAGAGAATCGGCAGGCCGCTGGTCACGAGAACAGCGAGAGCGGATGCAAAGAGCACCGGCGAGGTCAGGATGAGCAATGTCGTCGCGGTGAAAAGATCGAAGAAGCGCTGGAGATAGTGAAACGGAGTGGTCGCGATGGTCGAGAAGTCGCCGGTGGCGATGAACCATCTCGAATCCACCTGGTGGACCGGGATTCGACCCGTCAGAGAGGCATAGGCTCCGGCCGCGTCGACCACGGTCGTGCCGTGAAAATTGAGGGCGGCCAGGTGGTCGATGGTGGGGTCACCATCGGCGAGCTGAGCGACGATGATCAAGTCGATCCCGTGAACATCGATCCCATTGAGTGGATCCTTGGCGCCGTTGGCGGGGGCCGGCAGGTGTCGTGCGATCTGAAACGGCGGGTTCGGCCGGTCTTTGAGTTCCTTGCGGAGCGCTCCGATAATGGGTCCATCACCGATGAGGATGGCGGATCGCGCCTGCGGGCGAGCCGCTATCCTCAGCCAGACGAACCTGAGGAGGACCTGGAGCGGCACCGAAATGAAAAGGGTCAGCGCGAGGAGACCGCGACCGAATCGCCAGGGTTCGACGAGGTAGACACCGAGAACCAGGGAGATGGCCATGATGATGGCCATGGCGGCGCTCCGCGCAAGAAGGTAGTCGGGGGTGCGCCAACTCGAGGGCTGGTAGAGATCGAAGGTGGTGGCGAGGGCGAATTGAACGGAGACCGCATAAAGGATGAAGCCGGGGTGTTGGAGGAGCTGGTTGAGCTCGCTATCGAAGCCCGTCGCACCGAATCTGACCCAGGCGGCGATGAGGCCGGCTCCGATGAGGATCAGAGCATCGGACCCGGCGAGGAGGATCTTGGTGCGCAGCTCGCGGATTGCGGTCTTCTGCATTGACGGTCATTGTCGCCTGTTCGGAGCCTCTGTCAACCGTTTCGGGGGGAAAAGGCCGGATTGCCGGACTGCGGCATTTCGAAAGACGCGCGATTGTGAAAGAGCTTGTCACATTGTTTCACAAGCCCTATACTCTATGCCGTGAGCGCAACCTTTGAACCAACCATTCGGAGCGAAGAACCAAACGGAATGGAGCGGCTGCGCATCGTCTGAAAACGACGGTCCCAGTCGTCGGAGCCACAAAAGGAGAATGGACATGTCGACACTCAAAGAAAACCTCAAAAAGAAAATCGACGAGCACCGCCCGCGGACGGTTCGGTTGCTCAAGGAATACGGCGACACCAAGATCAGTGACGTCACCATCTCCCAGGCGATCGGTGGCGCCCGCGGCGTCAAGTGCCTCGTCACCGACGTGTCCTACCTGGATCCCTTCGAGGGGATCAGATTCCGCGGCCGCACCATCCCCGAGACCTTTGCAGCGTTGCCCGCCGTCGAGGGACAGGATTACCCCGCGGTCGAAGGGTTCTTCTACTACCTGATGACCGGTGAAATCCCCACCGCCGAACAGGCGGAAGAGGTCGTGGCGGACTTCAAGACCCGGCGTCAGCTCCCCGACTATGTCAAGGACATCATGCGGGCGATGCCGGCCGACACCCATCCCATGACCATGTTCTCGGCCGGTATTCTCGCCATGCAGCGTGAGTCGGAGTTCGTCAGGAAGTACAACGAGGGCATGAACAAGATGGAGTACTGGGACCCGATGTTCGAGGACTCCTGCAACCTCATGGCCAAGCTCCCGACCCTCGCGGCTTTCATCTACCGCCTCAAGTACAAGAATGACGAGCAGATCGACGAGGATCCGAACCTCGATATGGGTGGAAATTTCGCTCATCAGATGGGAATCGGCGCCCCGTACGATGACGTCGCGCGGATGTACTTCATCCTCCACTCCGACCACGAGTCGGGCAACGTCTCCGCCCACACCACCCACCTGGTGGCGTCGGCACTGTCGGATGCCTACTACTCGCTTTCGGCCGGGATGAACGGTCTCGCCGGCCCGCTCCACGGTCTTGCCAACCAGGAGGTTCTGTCCTGGACAATGAAGTTCATGGAAGGTCTCGGGGGACAGGAACCCACCGAAGAGGTCATCAAGAAGGCGCTCTGGGACACCCTCAACGCGGGTCAGGTCATCCCGGGCTATGGTCACGCGGTGCTCCGAAAGACCGATCCGCGCTACGAGTCGCAGCGTGAGTTCTGTCTCAAGAACCTGCCGGACTACCCGCTGTTCAAGGTCATCTCCATGATCTACAAGGTGGCCCCGGGCGTGCTCACGGAGCACGGCAAGGCCAAGAACCCGTGGCCCAACGTCGATGCACAGTCGGGTGTGATTCAGTGGTACTACGGTCTCACCGAGTGGGACTTCTATACGGTTCTCTTCGGCATCGGCCGCGCCCTCGGCGTGCTGACCAACATCACCTGGGACCGAGCGCTGGGTTATCCCATCGAGCGACCCAAGTCGGTCACCACCGCAATGCTCGAGGAGTTCGCGGGCATCGAGTAGAAACCGATCAGACACAGCAACGACGGGGCGCCGCACGGCGCCCCGTTTTTTTCATCATGGTCGTGTGGGGATGGCCGGCGCCTTCGGCGCCTGGGTTTGAGGGCTTGGGGGTCCGGCCGGCGCCCCGGGTGCCTGGACTTGGGGACCTGGTCGAACACTCAAGATTTCCAGTACCTCACGACCTCACGACCTCAAGACCTCACCACCTCACGACCTCGTGATAGAGTCGGCGTGATGATGACCATCGACGACCAACCGACCCTTCCCTTCGACGTCTTCTGGGTCTGGCTCATGGGCCACCCCAACTGCATCCTGCGAGCCGGAACCCCCGAGGCGGTGATCTACGATGATGAGGACCTGCACTGGCACTTCGCCAAGGAGGAGCCCGAGACTCTCGTGGTCCAGGTCCTTCGGGGGAAGCTCCTCATCGGTGAACTCCTCCTGGCTCCCGAGCAGATCGCCTACGTCCAGGGCGTGCAGGGTGATCAAGAAAACGAGTTCGTCTTCGAACTCATCGTCGAGACCGAGGTCGATCGCTATCCAGCCTACTTCTTTGTCCTCATCCATGGGTTTGACGAAGAAGGCGAGTTCAGCCCGACTCGGGTCCACTGAACCGAGATTCAACACCGGAACGCCCGCGGCGCAGTCGGCCTGCTATCGTTGTCAGGAGACGATTGAAGGGAGCTTCCGGAACCAAGATGGCACCCAGAACTCGGCGAAAGATCAACCGAAGAGCATGGGTCTGGCTGGTGGCCGCGATCCTCGTGTGCCGAGCCGTTCTTGCCGGTGAGACCATCGAGAATGCACGGCCGATGGCTGGTGAAGCCGTCTTTCCGGTGGATGAAACGCTCTCGTACTCAATCAGCTGGGCGGGCATTCACTGCGGCCACATGGAGATCACCAGTTTTGTCGACAGCGGCCCCGACGGCGACCTTGTGTACCGTATCGTGGTGCTTTCCCGAACCACAAAGTTCTTTGACGGAATCTACCGGGTGCGATCTCGCCTCGACTCATATTTCGACCCCCGTCGGATGACATCGATACGGTACGAGGAACACTCCCTCGAGAAAAAGAAACGCAAGGACGATGTTTGGACCGTCGATCTCGAGGCGAACGAGTTGGTTCGAACCAAGAATGGTGAAACGAACAGGTTCCCCATCGAGGTCGAACGGGCGAACGACCCTTTGGCCTTCATCTATCGATTGCGAACCATGGACACCGCGGTCGGCGAAGAGTTCACGCTCGGGTTGATGACCAGCAAAGGCGCCGTAGAAACCGTGGCCAGAGCGACGAAGCACAAGAAGGTCCGGACCAAGATGGGCAAGTGTGACGCCGTGGCGGTGATTCCCGAACCGCGCGACGAGATGATGTTCAGTAAATCGGGTTCCATGGTGGTTTGGATCGATCGCGCTGAACCCAAGCGACCGTGCAAGATCGAGTTCGATCTGGCATTCGGCAAGCTGGTTGCGAGCCTCAAATCCGCCAGGTCCGCAGCGGATGTGGATGTCGGGGCGGATTGGGAACACTGGGGCGATTGAACGAAGGAATAGGTGAAGGCGATGTCCATCCGATTCGCTGTCGGCCGCGCACACACTTTGACCTCGAGCTTGCTGTTGGCGGGACTGCTGGCCTCGCTTCCGGTCGCCTGGGCGAGCAACGACGGGCAGAGGAAGAAGGAGGCCTTTCGAGAGCTGCAGATGGGGTATCTGGCCCTTGAAGAAGGTGAATTCGAATCGGCCATGGGCCACTACGGGCGGGCTCGCGAGATAGCCGAGGGAAACGAACAGAAATTCAATGCCGCCTTCGGCTTCGGTTCCGGCGCTCTCGAGCTCGGCCGGCTCGATGAAGCGCGCCGGGCCTTCGAAGAAGCCCACACGCTCAGACCGGACGAGGTGGGTGCGACCTACCTTCTCGGTGTGACCTGTCGGCGCCAAGGCGAGCTGGACGCCGCGGTGGAGTATCTTGCCGAAGCGGCCGTGCGGGATCCGGAATTCACCCAGGCACTTGTCGAACTCGGCATCGCCTACGGTGCCCTCGAACGGCACGCCGATGCCGAGAAGGTCTGTCGGGAAGCGCTTGCGAAGGACCCGAAGAACACCGAGGCACGTCTCGGATTGGCCGTCGCGCTCTTTCACCAGGATGAGAACGAAGCCGCTATCGGTCAGTTTCGCGAAGTTCTGGAGCGGGATCCGACCAGTGTTCGGGCTCACTATGGGCTCGGGCTGGCGCTCGCCTTCGCCGGAGACCGGGACGGTGCCGTCGAAGAGATCGTCTACCTCAACAAACACGCGCCGAAACTCGGCGCCGACCTGCACCGTTGGGTATTTCCGGACAGTTGAGGCGGAGGGCGGGGACGAGTCCCGGCCCGGCAATCACCGTGTGGCGATGAGGTCCTCGACGCGGGCCAGCGCCTTGTCGAGACGATCCTTGACGTGTGAGGTGGATGGGCGGCGCCGCTTGTGGAGCCCGACGGACTCCCAGAGATCGCGATCGGGATCCTCGAGGATGTCGGCCCGCAGGGTGATCCCGTGCCTCGCGAGAACCGGTTCGAGGCGACGGCGGTTCCGCCTCAGCTTGCGGCGGGTGCTCTGATAGGCGTGCTCGCACACGGCCTTTCGTTTCGAGAACGAGAAAACGTTGGAGAAGAAAATTGTGTAGTCGTCGCGGCGAGGTTCGAAGACGAGTACGTCCCGGTCCGTGAAACGGGTCTCGTACGCCGAAAGGCCGGCCCCCATTCGTGAGTGGATGACGGTCCGAAAGGTCTGAGAGAGAACTGTCGGCAAGCCACGATCGGCGAGCCGACCCCGGCGCATGATGCCGAGCTCGACTGAGCGGATCGTATCGACCGGGACGATGGGATTGACGCAGAGAACGAGGTCGGCGCCGTCTTCCAAAGCGACCGAGGCATGCATGGTCTTCAGAAGGACGCCGTCGACATAGTGTCGACCTTCGATGGTGACCGGAGGGTAGAGACCCGGGAGTGCGCTCGAGGCCTGGACCGCGGTGGAGACCGGAATGTGATCGAGCCCAGGTTCCCCGAAACGGACCGGCCGACCCGAGTCGAGATCGGTGGCGACCACCACGAGCTTTCTCCGAAGCTTGCGAAAATCGTCGCTCCGCCCGGGCCTGGAAAAGATATTCTCCAAATAGCGCCGCAGCGGCTCACTTCGAAACAGACCCACGGGGAGCGCGCGCGAGAGCCGCGCCAACGGCTCGAAGAGGCGGCGATCAGTGGGGTGCTTCGCAAGGTCCAGAAGGCCGGTCAGAAAGAGCTGAGGCACCTTCATGCTGCCGCGAACAAACTCACCGACAGCAGGCGAAAGAAAGGTCTCGGGAACAAAAGGGTGTTCGCCCGGATCATGTTTGACGATGGCGCGGCACATCTGTGCGGTGGAGAGATTGTTGGCGAGACAGGCGGAGATGAAGGCCCCGGCGCTGACACCGACATAGACGTGCAGGTCGTTGAAATCGATGCCGTCGAGAGCTTCGTCGAGCGCCCGGACCGCGCCGATCTCGTAGATTGAACCTTCCGGACCGCCGCCGGCCAGGGCGAGTCCGATCTTGGAGGTGGCTCGCGAAGATTCGATCACCTTTGGCTCCCGCGTGTTCTCAGGATCGACAGAAGGCCCGGGTGAGCCCGAGGGGCTTCTGCCGCGATCACTCGTCCCCGGATTTCGGGGTCGGCTGCCGACGCTCGTCTTCGAATACGGCCAGCGAAACCTCGAGCTCTTCGAGTCGTTCGCGAAGCAGCGCCATTTCCTCTCGGGCACGTCGAACCGGGCCGATCCGATCCATGGATGCCTGCACCAGTCGGTCCATTCGGTGCTGGAGCTGTTCGACCCCGTTGGACACCGCCTTTTCGCCGGCACGAATCAGATCGTGCAGCACCTCGTTGGGGAGGAGCGACGTGCCCTTGCGACCCTCCTCTGAGATGATTTGGGTCAGGGTTTGCGCGGTGACGTCATCGGCCGTCTTGTTGTCGATCACCTTGATCTGCTGGCCGGTGCGGATCCAGCCGGCGAGTTCGTCGAGCGCCACATAGCGGCTCTCCTCGGTATCGTAGAGCTTTCGGCTCCCATATCTCTTGATCAGACGGATCATCGTCAACTCCCGTAGGCAAGAAGGTTCGCGGCGTTTCGCATCGACAACTATGTTGTACCGCGGTGCGGCATTGTTGTCAACTCAGTCAGCCCATCGGCGTGCCTGAATGGATATTCACTATTTGGTTGATAGAGAAGGGTTTCTCGTGTTTCGAGGGGATGTGGCGTTCGACGGGCTCGGGAACGAGGTTGCCGGGACACGGGTGAGTGAAATGACGCAATGCGGCAGTCCACCGAAAACCATGCCGTCATCGGCTCCGATACCGGGATTGCTATGGTACCTGGGATGACGACACAGGTGTTCCCCGATCTTCGGAAGTTCCTCGATCAGCTGAGCGACGACGGCGACGTGCGGGTGATCGAGGCGCCGGTCGATCCGAATCTCGAGATCGCAGAGATCCACCGGCGCGTGATCGCGTCCGGTGGACCGGCGCTGCTCTTCGCTCGGCCGAAGCGATCGGAGATCCCCGTTGTCACCAACCTCTTCGGAACGACGCGTCGCGCCCAACTTGCCTTCGGTCGCCGTCCGGCGGAACTCGTACGGACCCTGGTCGAGTTGATCCAGGAGGGGATGCCGCCTTCTCCATCCCGGCTGTGGGCCAATCGCCGTCTGCTCGGGGCGGGGCTCAGGATCGGCACGAGGCGGGTTGGTCGGGGTCCGGTGACAGAGGTGGTCTCGAGCGAGGTGGATCTCGACCGGTTGCCGGCGCTCACATCCTGGCCCGAGGACGGCGGGCCCTTCATCACGCTTCCTCTGGTCGCCACCCATCATCCGCGGACGGGGACGCCGAACCTCGGAATGTACCGGCTCCAGATTCACGACCGGCAGACCACGGGGATGCACTGGCAGATCGGGAAAGGTGGTGGGTTCCACTACCAGGCGTCCGAACTGGAGGGCCGGGACCTTCAGACGACCGTCTTTCTCGGAGGCCCACCGGCGCTCATCCTCGCCGCCATCGCTCCGCTGCCGGAGAATGTGCCGGAGTTGATGCTGGCCTCGTTGATTTCCGGAGGCAAGATCGGCCAGTGCGCCGGCCCTGACGGCCGGCCGCTCGTCGCCGACGCCGAAATCGCGCTTTGCGGCCGGGTGCCGATGAGGCTTCGGCGGCCGGAAGGCCCGTTCGGCGATCACTACGGCTACTACTCACTGCGCCACGACTACCCGGTGTTTCAGGTCGAGTACACGGCTCGGCGCCGCGACGCCATCTTCCCGGCAACGGTGGTGGGAAAGCCGCGCCAGGAGGACTTCTTCATCGGAGACCTGCTCCAGAACCTGCTGTCTCCTCTCTTTCCGGTCGTCATGCCCGGTGTCAAATCGGTCTGGTCGTATGGGGAGACCGGGTACCACGCGCTGGCCGGAGCCGTGGTCCGAGAACGGTATCGGCGAGAGGCGATGGCCTCGGCATTCAGAATCCTGGGGGAGGGGCAGCTCAGTCTGACGAAGTTCCTTCTGGTGACCGACCGATCTGTCGATCTGAGAGACATCCGGACCACCCTGACCCACATTCTGGCCCGCGCCCGTTTCGAGACCGATCTCTATGTCTTCTCCAACCTCTCGATGGACACCCTCGACTACACCGGGCCGGAGGTCAATCTCGGATCCAAGGGCGTCCTGCTGGGTTTGGGAGAACCTGTCCGCGATCTGCCGGGCGAGTTCACGACATCGAACGTTCCCACCCGGATCGAGCGGGTGCGTGTCTTCTGTCCGGGTTGCCTCGTGGTGGACGGTCCGGGCTATGCCGCCGAGCCGGATGCCGCACCGCGGATCGCCCGTGATCCGGTTTTCTCCGACTGGCCCCTCGTCGTTCTCACGGACGATGCCGACCGCGCCACCGCAAGTGCGATCAACTTCCTGTGGACCACCTTCACCCGTTTCGAGCCCGCGGCGGACATCCACCCCGCGGCCCACCGGGTCATGAGGCACCACGTTTCATACGCGGCTCCCATCGTGATCGATGCGAGGATGAAACCGCCGTACCCCAAGGAACTCTTCTGCGATGAAGAAACCGCCGCTCTGGTGGACCGACGGTGGAAGGAGTACTTCCCCGATGGCGGAGTCGAGATGGGAGATTCCGACCGCGGCCACCTGGACTAACGGAGAAATCAACCGCAAGGACGCGAGGTGCGCAAGGACGTCGCAGTCCTATTTTTTTTACACCGAACTTGGACCGATGCGCATTTCCAATTTTGGCGTGATTGGGGTGCCTTGCGTCCCTTGCGCCCTTGCGGTTCTTATTTCAGCCCGGTAAAGAACCGACTCCACCTGGGCCAGAAGTGGTTTTCCGGATTGACGGAGCCGGCGACGGCGAGGGCCCGCCCATAGATCTGCCCACGATCGACGAGACCGAAGTGGCGGGAGTCGAAGCTCTCGTCCCGGTTGTCGCCCATCAGGAAATACTGTCCGTCGGGAACTTCAATCGGTTCGAAGGAACGCAGCGTTCGGGCGCCCGGGGTGATCATCATGGCGTGGGAATGGCCGTCGAGCTCCTCGGACGCGAGGACACGGTGGTTCCCCTGCGGATCGAAGGCGACGACCAGCTCGGGATCGATCGGGGAGTAGACGACAGGCTTGGAGTTGACCACCAACCGGTTGCGATTCATGGCGATGGTGTCGCCTGGAACGCCCACCACCCTTTTGACCAGTCGCCTGCCGTCGGCGGGGGATGACAGGACTATGATGTCGCCGCGAGCCGGGTCCCCCCATTGGGCGATCTGCCATCGGGTGTATGGGATCTTGAGGTCGTAGGCCAGCTTGTTGACGACGATCCGATCACCTTCGAGGATGGTCGGCTTCATCGAGCCGGTGGGAACGTCGTTCCAATCGGCCACGGCCGAGCGGAAGGCCGTGACCGCGAGGACGATGAACACGACCGAGCGAAGCCAGTCGCGCCAGGCGTGGACGAACCAGTTTCTAGGTGCATCGCTCATTCGTCCTCCTTGGACCTGGCATGAAGTACGAACCCGGACGGTGGGAGTTGCATTCCGGTGTCAATCGTCGACCCGGGTATCGAGATTCCCAACACCGAACACCCGATACGTAGCACCTAACACCTAATACCTAAATACCTGGCACCTGGGCGATACCTCACTCCTTCGGTGTCTCCTTCACGGGTCCAACCATGGTCATGGGAAACGGGGCGACCTTGCCGGAACCGGCGGATATGCGTCCACGGCCCGCTTTCTCGACCTCGTCGATCCGGAGCACGGAGTGGAGTGGGATGAAGGTCCGTTGAACGCCCTCGAACTCGGTCTTGAGGCGCTCTTCGGAAGAGTCGATGAGCAACTTCGATCGTTCGCCGAACAGGATCTCCTCGACCTCGATGAATCCGAAGAGACCGCCCTGGGCGACGCTGGCGGCGTAGATCTCGTAGACCTCGCCGGCGCTGACGAAACTGATTCGGTAGATCATCTTCTTGGTCATAGAACGCAGGCTACCACAGGAACGATCATCATTCTCCCGCGTAGACCCGGATTCGCTCGCGAACGGCCCGCCGACACACCGGACACAGATCTTTGACGCCCCGGCTGAACATGAGGCAATCGATGGCGGGGCGATAAAGGCCGGTGGACAGATAACCGGCCCCCTCGAATGCGCCGACCGTCCCGACGAGGCCGCTGGCCTCCATAAAGGAGTCCACCGCAGCTGCCCGGTCGAGCGCATGGCGATCCTCGGCATTCTGCAGACGCTCGATCTCGGCGTCGGGTGTTCCCGAGCGCGCGGCTGTTGCGATCTCGGTGTTGAGCCGACGTCGTTCGTCCTGATAGGCGAGATCGGCCCTGTCATACGCGGTCTTGTCCCACGGGGTCGGGAGCACGGTGTCCGGTGTCAGGAGATCCGCCCACTTGACCTTTTCGGGATCGAGCAAAGCGGTGATGTTGGGCGCGACGGGTTCGTGGTCCTGAGGATAGAAATCGGTGTAGGCTGTGCTCGAGGTGTAGTACTCATCGGCGAGACCACCGAACGAGTGGCCGAACTCGTGCAACAGGAGATAGCCGGCAAACGGTCCGTGAGCGGTAAAGGTGCAATATCGGTTGTAGAGCCCGCCGCCGCCGTAGCGGTCGTGGTTCACCATGATGACAATGGTGTCGTATGGAGCGTTGGCGGCGATGTCACGCAACAAACGGTTGGCTTCGGTCAGGAGATAGCGAGGGGAGCCGAAGCTGTTGAAGCTTGCCCCCAGCGCCGTGGCCCGCCATGTACCCTTGGTGGGTTCGTCAACCCCCGAGTCAGGTGAGGGAAGCACGACGCCGCGGATGTTGATGCTGTCCTTGGATGAGGCGTAGGGCTCCCGGGACAGCATGAGCTTGGTGAACCGCTTGACGTCGGCTTCAAAGGTCTCGATTTCGTCCTCGGTGTAGCCTTCGCCGACAAATGAGATGTCGAGGCATTCGTGCGGATCACCCGCGATGTGGCCATCGATCACCGTGACCCCCGGGGTCGGTTGCTCCCGGGCGATCTCGATGCCGGTGGGGTCGACGGTGAAGCCGACCAGAAGCGTCTCTGCTCCTTCCACCGCCCGCGCACTCAGATCGATCTGAACCTCATGGCGAGGGAAGGGCAGGAGCAGGGTCTCGTGGTAGACCCGGGAGACCCCGGTTTCGGCCGGCCCGGTCATTCGATACTCACCGAAGTAGCTGTCGAAGCCCCGTTCGAACAGGACATCGCCACCGTCCACCTCAGAGACCCGCACGATGTAGCGTCCGTAAGGATGGGGATCGATGAGATGGGCGATCGGACCGGCCCACCGGCCCTGTTTGACCAGCCGGTCGAGGGCCATGTGTTCGGTCTCGGCATCGCCGTACTGGTAGAAATCCAGTCGCAGGGTGGCGTCTTCGAAATGATCGCCGAAGGTCCCCGCACCCATCGGGGCCGCGGGGATGAGGGAGAGGCAGACGATGAGCTGTACGAGTCGATGATTGGTCATTGGTCCCTCCTGTCGGTCCGCGATCCAAGACGCTGCGCGTTTCCCCGTGCTCGAAGATCGTACCTGAGCCTCTCGTAACCCGACGGGTTGGAGAGCGTAATCTAGAGGTATGAGGTCGACGAGGGTGTTGTTTGTGGTTGCCGCGCACTTCGTGGTGATCGCGGCGGGCGAAGCCGCAGCCGGTGAATCCCGTGGGTTATTCGGCCGCGAGGCGTGGCAGACCGAAGTCGTCAGGCTGGGCCTGGACCCCGAGGATGTCATCTACCCATTCGACGCCAGTCCGGAGATGATCGGCTGGGCCGAATCCGTGTTGGAGGCGACCCGTGGTCTGGGACCGAGGTTCCAACTCTCGCGTCTCCAACAGGCGATGTTCGACAGCGGGGTCTTCGATTTTTCCTACGACGATTCTCGAACCTTGACGGCCGAAGAAGCGTTCTTGGCCCGGCGTGGGAACTGTATGTCGTTCACCGCCCTGTTCATCGCCATGTCGCGCAGCGTCGGGATCCCGACATTTCTGATGGGGGTGCGACGGGATCCCGCGGTCGGTCGAGACGATGGTCTGGTGATCGTCAATCGCCACGTCGTGGCGGCCCATCGAGCCGGAGGCGAGGTGTCCACCTTTGACTTCCAGTACACGTCGGAGTCTCGCGTCGTCGGAGGATTGATGATCGACGATCTTCAGGCCTCGGCATTGTTCCACGCCAACTTGGGCGGCGCCGCCCTTCGGACGAAGGACGTCGGGACGGCCCTTCACAACTTCGAGATCACCACCACACTCTCCCCTGATTGGGCCGCCGGTTGGGTGAATTTCGGGGTGGCTCTGGCCCGCAACGGCGACGTCGACCGGGCTTTTTCGGCCTATCGGAAGGCGCTCGAACTCGACCCGGGGAACTCTTCTGCGCTCAACAACATGTCGTTCCTCTATTCGAGCCTCGGCCGCGAGGCGGAGGCTCGTGTCGCTCTTCGAGCCGCGACCCAACGAACCGAGAGCCCGTTCACGCTCCTGGCCATGGCGGACGCGGAAATGCTCGTCGGCAACGATCGCGAAGCTCAGAGGTACCTGAAACGGGCGAAAAGGCGGTATCCGTGGGAACCCGAGGTCTACGACGGCCTCGCTCGTCTCGCAACGAGGTTGGACGAGCACCGGCGCGCGGAGAAATACCGGCGCAAGGCCGAGCGCCTCAGGAGCCGCGCAGCCGGTCAGCACTGAGGATCGCCGAGCGCCAACCCGAATCGGCCGATCGATCGTGAATATTGCATTCCACCCCCAGAGGAGTTATCACTGGAGGTATGAAAAGTCTTCTCCTGCTTTCTCTGCTGTGTGTGGCGATCAACGGGTGGGCTGATTTTCGTCCGCCTGCGGTTGCGGGAAGCTTCTACACCGACGATGCCGACGCGCTCCGATCCCAGATCGAGAGCCTCTTGGAGGAGGCCCGCACCGGGGTGGAGGTCGGGTCTGCAAGGGCGCTGGTCGTACCTCACGCCGGCTACGCCTACTCCGGGGCGACGGCGGCGCTCGCCTTCGCGAACCTCCCGAGCGAGGGAATTCGACGGGTGATTCTCCTCGGGCCGTCGCACCACTATGGTTTTTCCGGGGGTGCATTGCCGGCGGAGGGGATCACCGCCTTCGAGACCCCTCTCGGATCGATGCCGTTGGATGTGAAGGCCATCGCCCGCCTTCGGGGCCAAAGCCCTTTCGGCGGGCCGGCAAGAGCACACGATCCCGAGCACTCCATCGAAGTGGAGCTGCCGTTTCTGCAGGTGGTTGCCCCCAAGGCGCGTCTTGTCCCCATCGTAGTGGGTACCAACACCGACCTGACGGCCTGCTACGAGATTGCCGAGGCCATCGCCGGTCTGGTCGATGACGGAACGGTCGTGATCGCGTCGTCGGATTTCACCCACCACGGATCCCGCTACGGCTGGTCGCCGTATGACGGACCGAAGCTCGGCGACACCCTCATCTCCATCGGCCGGAAGACCGCCGAACGGGCCGCGGCCATGGATCCGATGGGGTTTCTGAAACAGATCGAGATCAGCGGAGACACGGTCTGCGGCGCGCGACCGGTGGGGGTTCTCGCGGCACTGCTGGCCAGGGCCTTCGATGGCGAAGGGAATGTGCTCGATGTCACGACCTCGGGTCACTTGACTGGGAACTTTGATCTTTCGGTGACCTATGCCGCGGTCGCCTTCGACGGCGATTGGGTCACGTGGAGGTCACAGTCCGAAGCGAAAGCCGCCGGCGATCTCGAGGCCGCGGATGGTGAAGCTCTGATCTCGCTGGCCCGGGCGGTTCTGCGGTCCCGATTGTCGCACGACGCCAGCGTCGCCGAGTGGTTCGCATCCCATCCGGACACGCGCCGCTGGTTCTTCCCGGCGGGCTCGTTTGTGACTCTCAACAACACCGGGGAACGGGTGCGGACGGAGGGCAGACTTCGCGCCTGTATGGGAGTGATCGAAGCCGAGCAACCGCTGCTCGACGCCGTGGTTCAGGGGGCGGTGTGGGCGGCGCAGGATCCGCGATTCCCACCACTCAAGCTCGATGAGCTCGCCGAGGTCGAGATCGAGGTGTCGGTCCTCTCGCCCATGCAGGCCGTCCGGTCCTACCGTTTCATCAAGCCCGGGATCCACGGGGTGCTGATGGCCAAGGACGGTCGGAGGGCGGTCTTTCTCCCGCAGGTGGCGACCCAGGAGGGATGGAATCGCGACACCATGCTCGACCACCTCTCGGTCAAGGCCGGGTTGCCGCGGACGGCCTGGCAGCACGGCGCCACCTTTCAGATCTTCACCGCCCAGGTCTTTACGGAGCACGAATGACACGCCGGTGGACGCGGCGTGAGCTCGCCGCCATTGCGGGCGCCGCGGCCATGGTCGGGGTGAGCGATGCGTCGCCGGGGAAACCTCCCATCCGGCGTCGGGGAGCCGTCGGACTGGCGTCGCTCACCGTCGGTGCAAAGGGCAAGGTCGATCCGGAAGCAGCGGCGGCGGCCATGGATTCGGTTCTGCGCGCGGCCACCGGGGCCGTGGACATCACCGCCGCTGTTCGAGGGCTCTTCAAACCGTCCGATGTCGTCGGTATCAAGCTGAACTGTCTCGGCGGCAGCCGAATGTCGCCGCGACCGGAAGTCGTCTCCGCATTCGTCGACTGTCTGATCGCGGGTGGTCTCGCGCCGGATCGAATCATCCTCTTCGAGCGATCCAGCCGCGAGCTCGAACGCGCCGGTTTTGAGATCCGTAGAGGCGGGTCCGGAATGCAGTGCTACGGAACCGACAACGACTACGATCGCCAACCCTCGGTCTCGGGGGCCATCGGCTCATGTTTTGCGCGTCTGGTCTCGGAGACCTGCACCGCGCTGGTGTCCTTCGGAGTGGTCAAGGATCACGATCTCGCCGGGGTCTCCGCGAGCCTCAAGAACTGGTACGGCGTGATCCACAACCCGAACAAATACCACGACAACCAGTGCGACCCCTATGTTGCTGATGTGGTGCGGCACCCGTTCATCAAAGGAAAGCTCCGGCTCACGGTGCTCGACGGGGTCACGGCCCAGTGCCACGGTGGTCCCGCCTTCAGATCGTCGGGCGTCTTCCCGCTGGCGAAGCTGGCGGCGACGACCGACCCCGTCGCGGCGGATCTGTGGGCCTGGAAGGTGATCGACGCCGAACGGGTTCGTCGAGGGATGTCGACCCTCGAGGCAGCCGGAAGGCCACCACGATTCATCGCCACCGCGGCTCGCCACGGTCTCGGCGTGGGCGAGCCCGATGAGCTTCGCGAGGTGGAGGCGTGACCTTCGATCGACGCCGTTTTGCCGGCATTCTCGCAGCGAGCGCGGCGGCCGCCGCGACGCCCGGATTCACCAAGGCAGGCCGCGCCCTTCGGGTTGGAGAGGTGGTGGACGGAGGTGAGCTTCCGGCCCGAGAGGCCGAATGGTACAAGAAGCTCGACGAGGGACGGGTGGAGTGCCAGCTCTGCCCGCAAGCATGTACCGTCGCCGACGCCGAACGGGGAACGTGTGGCGTGCGCGAGAACCGTGGCGGCACCTATGTCACCCTTGTGCACTCACTGGCGTGCAGCGTCCATGCCGACCCCATCGAGAAGAAGCCCCTCTTCCACGTCATGCCGGGAGAGCTCGCGCTTTCCTTCGCCACCGCGGGCTGCAATGTCGAGTGCAAATTCTGCCAGAACTGGGAGATCTCGCAGTTTCGCCCGGAGCAGGTCCGGTCGATCTACCTGCCTCCCGAAGCGTTGGTCGAAACGGCGAAGCAATCCGGGGCGAAGCTGACGGCCGCGACCTACTCGGAGCCGGTCATCTTCTGGGAATATGTTCGAGATGCAGCCCGGGCGTCGAGGAAGGCCGGCCTCGCCCCGACGGTGGTCACGAACGGCTACATCCAGGAGAAACCTCTCAAGGAGGTGCTCCCGCATCTTGGTGCGGTCAAGGTCGATCTCAAGAGCTTTCGCGAGGAGTTCTATCGGGAGCAGGTTCGCGGCAAGCTCGAACCGGTGTTGAAGGCGCTGGAGATCATTCGCGGGGCGGATGTCTGGCTCGAGATCGTGGTGCTTCTGATCCCCACCCTCAACGACTCCGAATCGGAGGTCCGAGATCTGGCTCGTTGGGTGAAATCCAACCTCGGCGCGGATGTCCCGGTCCACTTCACACGATTCCACCCCACCTACCGGCTGACGGATCTTCCGCCGACCCCGGTGAAGACCCTTGAACGAGCGTGGAACGTGGCCCGCGCCGAAGGACTCAACTACGTCTACCTCGGCAACCTGCCGACCCATCCGGGTGAGAACACCGTTTGCCCCGGGTGTGGTGGTGTGCTGATTCGACGGCTCGGGTTCAAGATCCTCGAGAATCGACTGACCAAGGGCGTCTGCCCCGACTGCGAGCGTGTGATCCCAGGCGTCTGGGACTGATGGGGAGACCGGCGAGCATCTTCGGGCACCCCGTGAAGGGACTGCTCTGCCTGCTCGTCACCTATGTGGTCTGGGGCAGCACCTACCTCGGCATTCGGGTGGCCGTGCGCGAGGGTGCGGGCTGGCCGCCGTTCTGGCTCGGCGCCACGCGGGTCTTCGCGGCGGCGGCGATTCTTCTGACGATCTGTCACCTTCGCAGAGTCAGGATCAGACCCTCCGCGACCGATCTCATTGTGATCGCCGGCAGCGGCGTGCTCATGTGGGTGGGTGGCAACGGCGCCGTCAACTGGGCCGAACAACGCATCGACTCCGGGCTTGCGGCCCTGGTGGTCGGCACCATGCCCATGTGCGTCGTGCTCATCGAGAGCATCATCGACCGGCGTCGTCCGTCCGCCCGTCTGGTCGCCTCCCTGGTCATCGGCTTCGCGGGCCTCGGGGTCCTGACGCTTCCCATGTGGCGGGAAGGTCTCCGTGGCGATCTCGCCGGTGTCGCCGCGGTCGTTCTGGCTGCGGTCTGTTGGGGAGGGGGGGCGGTGTGGCTGAAACGCCGACCGGTGGCGGTCGACTCCGTGGCTCTGGCCGGACTGCAGCAGATTTTCGGCGGCATCGGATTTCTGGGCATGGTGGTGATCATGGCCGAACCGCTGCCGACGCCCACCCCGGAAGCTTGGGGTGCGTGGGTCTATCTGATGCTCTTCGGCTCGGTCTTCGCCTTCACCTGCTTCATGTACGCCGTCAAGGTCCTGCCCACCACCCTGGTGTCGACCTACACCTACGTCAACCCCGTGATCGCGGTCTTTCTCGGTTGGCTGCTGCTCTCCGAGCCAGTCACCGGCTACACCTTCGCGGGAACCATCCTCATCATCGCCGGGGTCTACGGGGTCTTCCGCGAGAAACGCGATTGAACCGCAAGGACGCAAGGTTCGCAAGGACCATCGCAGAAACCACAAAGACACCAAGGCACAAAGTAACCACGAAGAAACCATGAA
>JARFRM010000298.1 GCA_029287235.1 Thermoanaerobaculales bacterium | reverse complement strand
GGCACCATCGGAGACGCCAATGAGAACCATCAAAGAACGTGACATCCAGGCGATCATCGCGAGGGTCCGCCACAAGGTCGGCGAGTCCTCTCCGAAGTCGGCGGCGCCACCGGCCGCTCTCGGGAGGGCCGGGTCGGACGGCGTCCACACCACCGTTGATGCCGCCGTGGCCGCGGCCAGGAAGGCCTTTCTCGAATACCGGTCGCAGGGTCTCGAGGTTCGCCATCGGGTCATCGACAGCATCCGTTCATCCATGCGGAAGCACGCCCGGGAGTTAGCCGAGATGGCCCACCGGGAAACCGGTCTCGGGCGTGCCGAGGACAAGTTGAAGAAGAACAACCTGGTGATCGAGAAGACCCCGGGCCCCGAGGATCTCCAAACCCAGACCTGGACCGGGGATCGGGGTCTGACCCTCACTGAACCCGCGCCCTTCGGTGTCATCGGCGCCATCACCCCGACCACCAACCCGACCGCCACCATCATCAACAACACCATCGCCGGGGTCTCGGCCGGCAACGCCATTGTCTTCAACGCTCACCCCAACGCCAAGGCGGTCTCGGTCCACACCATCCGATTGATCAACGCGGCCATCACCGATGCCGGCGGTCCGTCGAATCTGGTGACCTGCGTTCCCGAACCCACCATCGAGAGCGCTCAGACGCTCATGAACCACCCGGGGGTGCGGATCCTGCTCGTCACGGGTGGTCCGGGAGTGGTCGAAGAGGCGCGCAAGACGACCAAGCGAGGCATTTTGGCCGGCCCCGGAAACCCACCGGTGGTGGTCGACGAAACCGCGGATCTCGAGCTAGCAGGTCGAGAGATCGTTCGCGGCGCCTCCTTCGACAACAACCTCATCTGCACCGATGAGAAGGAGGTCTTCGTCGTCGCTTCGGTGGCCGACGAGCTCCTTGAGTCCATGGTGGCGAACGGCGGCTATCTCCTCGGCGAGCACGAGCTCGGCAAGATCGAGCGACTCATCTTCACGCAGGCGGCCCACGACGGGACACCGGCCAAGATCAATCCCAAGTGGATCGGTCAAAACGCCGGTGACATTCTGGCCGCCATCGGGGTCCGCAACGCCGACGATCGGCGGCTGGTGGTGGCCGATGTTCCGGTGAACCACAGTCTGATCTGGACCGAGCAGATGATGCCCGTGATGCCGGTGGCGAGGGTGCCCGATGTTGACCGGGCCATCGAGCTCGCGGTCAAGGCCGAGCACGGGTGCTGCCACACCGCATCGGTCTTCACCCGCAACGTCGAGGTCATCACCCGGATGGCGCGCGAGATCGATGTCAGCATCTTTGTCGCCAATGCGGCCACTCTGGCCGGTCTCGGCGACGGCGGGGAGGGGTTCACCTCCTTCTCCATCGCCAGCCCCACCGGTGAGGGTCTGACCCGACCGCGAAGCCTTTCTCGTGAGCGCCGGCTCGCGGTGGCCGGCGGTTTGAGGATCGTGTGACCCTCGCCGCTCAGCCGGCCGTTGCCCTGCTCGAGTTCGACTCCATCGCCTTCGGGGTTCGCGCGGGTGACGCCATGGTCAAACGGGCGCCGGTGGACGTCGCGTATGCCGGAACCATCCACCCGGGCAACTATCTGGTCCTGGTCGCCGGAAACGTGGCCTGCGTCGATGAAGCCTACAAGGCCGGCCTCGGGGCCGGTGCCGAAGCCCTGATCGATCAGCTCTTTCTGCCCGCGGTTCATCCGCAGGTCGTCCAGGCCCTCCTCGGTCGCCGTGGCTCGAAGTCGGGGGAAGCCCTCGGCATGGTGGAGACCCGGACTGTCGCTGCCGTCATCGGCGCGGCCGATTGCGGTCTCAAAGGCGCCGATGTCTCGCTCGTCGAGATCCGACTCGCCGACCGCATCGGAGGAAAGGGCTACTGTGCATTCTCGGGCCCGCTGGCCGAGGTCGAGGCCGCGGTTGAGGTGGCGGTGAATCGGATGCCCTCTCCCGACGTCCTGGTCGCCGACGTGGTCATTCCCCAGTTCCACGAGGAAATGTCGGCCAATCTCGATGCGGCGCCGGAGTTCTGGACCCGACTGCACCAGGAGGAGGCATAACATGCATCTCGCCCGCGTCAGGGGAACCGTCGTCGCCTCCACCATCACTCCCGGGCTGGAGGGGACCAGGCTGCTCATTCTCCAGCCCCTCGACCGTCGGCTCCAACCCAGGGGCGGGGCGGTTGTGGCGGCTGATGCGGTGGCCATGGCGGGCCCCGACGAGTTGGTTTTCTATGTCACCAGTCGTGAAGCCGCCGTCGCCATGCCCGACACCTTCGTGCCGGTTGACCACGCCGTGATCGGGATTGTCGATGCGGTCAACGAGGTGGAATCATGAAGATCGGGCAGGTCACGGGGACGGTGGTCTCGACCATTCACTTGCCCATCATCACAGGCCGCAGGATGCTCCTGGTGGACCTCCTCGACATCGCCGGTGAAGCCACCGGAGACTATGTCATCGCCATCGACACGGTGGATGCCGGCGCCGGCGAGACGGTGCTCATCCTCGACGAGGGCACGGGTGCGAGGCAGGTCCTCGACGAGCCGGAGGCGCCGATCCGCGCCGTCGTGGTCGGGATCGTCGACGAGGTGAGCGTGGGGCAGTGAGGGTCATCGCAAATCATGAATGATGAATTCTGAATGATGAATTTCGGGCTCCCTCGCCTGCGGCTGATTGACCGTATGTCGGATTGAAACGCAAAGACCGCAAAGAACGCCAAGGCCATCACATAGGCCATCGCATGAAAAGCCTGGTTGTGCTCTCTTGAACGGTGTCTGACTTCGTGGTTGCGACGGATCGGACCATCGGGCTCGGGCACGGAAACGATTGCGGACACGGGTACTGTGGGAACATAGTGGTGGCCTCACCTCTGAACGGGGAGAACCATGCTGCTGCCCATCGGTCATGACCAGACGACGGTTCGAAGGATGCCGTGGGTCACCTTCGGCATCATCGGGCTGTGTCTGTTGGCCTTCCTTTTCACCCTCATCGCTCCCGGCGACGAGTCCGCGGTGATGGAGGCCGAGGTGCGGGCGGTGGAGTACTACGTCGACCACCCCTACCTCGATCTCGATCCCCAGCTCAAGGGGTATGTGTACTACGCCCTGCGCCAGATGAGGGATGATGAACCGCTTCCGCCCGATGATCCGGATCTTCTGCGAACCGAGCAGTCGGAGCTCGATGGGTTGATCGTCGGTTTCTTCGAGGCTCGCAACCGGTTGCCGTTCTGGCGGTGGGGGCTGGTGCCGGCCGAGATGCGGGCGTCGGCCCTCATCACCCACACTTTCATCCACGCAGGCTTTCTCCATCTTCTCGGCAACCTCTTCATCTTCTACCTTGTGGGGCCGGCCATAGAGGACGCATGGGGACGACCCCTGTTCGCCCTTTTCTATGCGTTGTCGGGTGTGGTTGCGGCGCTGGTGTTCGTCGCCGGTTATCCGAATCTCCTGGAGCCTCTGATCGGGGCCTCCGGCGCCGTTGCCGGAGTCATGGGCGCCTTTGCCGTTCGCTATTGGGACAGCCGCATCACGTTTTTCTATTTTTTTTGGTTCATCCGCATCTATCAGGGGACGTTTGCGGCGCCCGCGTGGCTGATGCTCGGTCTGTGGGCCGCAGGCGAGCTCGCTTTCGCCATGGGATTCTGGGCGTTTCTCAGCATCGCCGATCTTGGAGACGTCGGTTTTCTGGCCCACGTAGGTGGATTTGTTTTCGGGGTCGCCTTTGCGTATCTGGTCCGTTCATTCGAATTCGAGGAGCGATTCGTCGAGCCGGTCCATGATCGGAACGAGACCGTCCATGATTCGGCGGCCGTTGAGGCCTCACTCGAACTCGCGCGGCGAGGGCGGACCGAGGAGGCCATGCGGGCGCTCGAAGCGTTGCTCGCTCAAAGGCCTGAAGACCCCGATGCGGCGGCGGCGTTGTGGAATATCGCGTGTCAGGCGGATGCACGGTCACGGGTGATTCCGGTGGTTGTTCCGGCCGTCGATGCCGCGGTGCGCGCGGGTGATTGCGGGCTCCCGGCTCAGATCTGGGCCGAGCTCGTGAGGCAGTCGCCCGACCTCGAGGTCGACCCCAGGATGGCCGTGCGTGTGGCCGAACTCCTCATGCGTGAGGGAATGCACGGTGACGTGGAAGTGACCCTCCTCTGGTTGGCCGGGCGGTTGGATTCCTCCACGCCCGAGGGTCTCCTGGTTCGATCTGCGCGTCTTGCCAGGGGGCTGAATGTTCCAGCACCCTTCGCCATGCTCGCTCTCGAGCGCCTCGATCTCTCACCCGACCTCCGGGCCGAGATCGAGAGCTGGTGAGAAGACGGGATCGAAATCAGAGCTTCAGCGGATTCTCCGCATAGATCTTCATCGGGTCGTAGAGGGCGCCATTCTCCAGGACGATGTCGTCCGAATTGCCGAACTCGCCGTCGGGCCCGCCGGAGATCAGATTGTACTTGTCGATTCGAAGCAACCGGTAGAGGAACGGATTTCCCCAGCCGTCGCTTCTCTTGAGATCCGCCGCCAGCTCGGGCGGGAGCTCATCGAGAGATTCGGGATACGAGTTCCCCCCCTCCATGTTTGTTCCCATGTAGAGATTGAGGATGGGGCCCCACTCCAGCATCCGTTTCTCGGTCACGACCTGCGCGCCGCCACATCCGACGGTCACAACCGCGATTGCCAAGACCACTCCCAGCAGGATCCGGTTCATACAAACCTCCCATGTGATTCCACCAAGATGATATCAAGCTCGGTGAGTTCTCGATTCGCGTTTCTCGGCCTCGAAAAAGGAACAACGGGAAATTGAAATCCCAGAGCTGAGAATGTTGAACTCAAGGTGCCACCGGCACCTCTTTGCGCCCGAAGACACGGAAGAGCTGGCCGTTGGCATATGAGAACCGTGACGTTTCCCCACCAGTCGTCAAGGTGAACCGGATCTTGTTGCCGCATACCGGAACCGAGATCGTCTCGCCCGGCCGCCAGATGCCGATGGTCTGAGATGCACAGCGCGTTGTGCTGTTGTCGCTCTCGACCCCCTCAACGAGGAGCCGAGCATCGGTCCACTCCGTGTCGTTGACGTTCGTGATCTCGAGCGTCCCCGGGGCGCCCGGTGCGACACCGATCGTGAGCTCCATGGAGTCGCAACCCATCGCCGCACCCAGAAGCAGCACTCCGACGAGGATCCGATTCGATCTTTTCACCAGCAGCCTCCCGGTGAGCGGTGTCGGGTCTCTCCGATCTCCGCTTTCGAGTTTATCGGGTCGCGGGTCCTCGGGCCAACGCTTGCACAGCGCGAGAAGGCACGGTAGCGTCAGAAGGGTCAGGTTTCATATATAGGGTCAGGTTTCAAATATGTCGTCGGTTCATCAGGCTTTTGTCGTCATGGGCAGCGGGAAGGACAGCCGGAAAGTTCCGGTCGGTTCCTCAACCGTTGTGGGCCGTGGTTCAGGTTGCGATCTCGTGATTCGAGATCTGGCCGCGTCCCGCCGTCACCTGGAGATTCGCGATGTCAACGGCACCTACCAGTGCCGGGACCTCGACAGCAGCAACGGCACGCTGATCAACGGTGAGCTCGCTGCCGCTCGGGAGCTCAAGGACGGCGATGAAATCCGGATCGGAACGACCCCGCTGCGTTTCGTGCTCGAGCGTAAGACAACACCGTCACCACTGGGAAAGACGGTCTTTCTCCAAACCATGATCGACCCGTCGGGTCGTGAGAAGGCGTTGCCCTCATCGCGGTCGAAGGAGCTGCTCGAGGCCGCCTACACCCTGATGAACTCATTGTCGTCGAACTTCAATCCTTGCCAGCTGGTGGACACGATACTCGAGACCACCATGAGCGCGGTCCGAGCCCAAAGGGGCGCCGTGCTCTTCGCCGGTGAAGACCATGAGCTGCAGCCGTGTTCGGAGTGCGGCCACGTCCACACGATCTCCGACGGGACCCCCCGGCTGGCCGGGCTTGACGAGATCAAGATCAGCGAGAGCGTCGCCAATCGGGTCTTGCGCGACGGTGAGGATGTCCTCTTCCAATCCGCGCGTTCCGACGGCGTGGTCGATCCCACCGCGAGTATCGCCGCGCTCAGGCTGACCTCGATTCTTTGCGTGCCCATCAGAACCCAGCGTGAGATCTACGGCATCCTCTATATCGATACCGACGTGGCCGACCACGAGTACACCCAGGACGACATGTTGCTCGCCGCTGCGGCGGGCAACAGCGCCGGGCTCGCTCTCGAGAACGCCAAGATCCACCGGGATCTCCTTGAAAAGCAGCGCATCGAGCACGACATCGAAGCCGCATGGACGATCCAGGAGGGTTTTCTCGTACGGGACTGGCCCACCGACGATCCGCGGATAGAGGTCTTTGGCGTGACTCGACCGGCCAAGGTGGTGGGTGGTGACTTCTATGATTTCGCCCGGCTCGACGATGACCATGTCGGGTTGCTCATCGGTGACGTCAGCGGCAAGGGAGTGCCGGCAGCGCTCACCATGGCCCTGCTTCTGGCCGAGTTCAGGCTGTGCGCCACCGGCGCCGAGAGCACCGCAGAAGTGCTCAGGCGGCTCAACGAACGCATGGTGGGCCGAAGTCGTCGGGGGACTTTCTGCACAGCGGCCCTGGTGGCCCTGAATCTGAGGACCGGCAATCTCATGGCTGCCAACGCCGGCCACCACCCGGTGCTGCGAATCTCCAATGAGGAGGTGACCACCTTCATTCCGGCGTCGGGACCCCCGCTGGGGATCCTGACGGGAGTGGAGTGGATCGATGAGGAGGCGATCGTCCGACCCGGGGAGACCCTGTTGATGTACACCGACGGAATCGTCGAGGCGAGGACCGTCGATCCGGACGAGGCCGAGGGTCGGGAGCACGGCGAGTACGGTCTCGAAGGGCTCGATGGGGTGGTCCGCGAGCAGATCGGAAGCACGCCTCAGGCCCTCATCGAAGCTGTTCTCGACGATGTTGACGGCTACTGCAGGCCCCTGGCTCCGCACGATGACTGCACCATGATCGCTCTGAAGTACCACGGCCATGACTGAGAGCGACACCGAGTTTCTCCGCCTCGAGGTGTCCTCGGATCCCCGCCTCCTGGGAGTGATTCGTGGCGTCCTCCAGGTCTGGCTGGAGCTGGTGGGGCTCGCCGCAGATCGGCGGGATGAAGTTGTTCTCGCGGTCGACGAAGCGTGTGCCAACTGTATTCGTCATGCCTACGATGGACGAATCGACGAACCGGTCGAGCTTCTTCTTTCGGCGTCGGCCGAATGGCTCGAGATCAGCGTCAGCGACCAGGGAACGCCGTGTCCCGCCGAGTGCGCCGAGTACCGGCCGCTGATGGCCCCCGAGCCTCACGAACTGAAGCCCGGAGGACTCGGTGTCAAGCTCATCCACAGAGTCTTCGACGAGGTCCGGTTCCGTCCCGGGACGACGAGCGGAAACTGTGTCACCATGCGACTCTACCGGACGGCGAAAGGCGGGGTTGAGAGTGAGGATTGAAGCAGACAAGACAGCCGACGAGACCATCATCACCGTCGAGGGTGACATCGATCTCTACACCTCTCCCGAACTCCGGAAAGTGGTGCTGAAGGCGGTCCCGAAAGCGGCGATCGGAGTCGGTATCCACCTCGGTGGGATCACCTACATGGATTCGTCGGGAGTCGCGACGCTGGTTGAGGGCCTTCGGAGTGCCAAGGAGCACGGCAAGGCCTTCACCCTGATCGCCCCGTCGACGGCGGTGATGAAGGTCCTCGAGTTGGCTCGACTTGACAGCATCTTCGAGGTGAGATCGGATTGATGATCGACGTTGTCGGGCAGGTCGGCCGCTGGGCATTGAGTCAGCTCTCTGCGGCGCTTCAGGTCTCGGTTCTCGTCGTCGACACCTTTGTCTGGCTGGTGATCGCTCCCCTGAAGGGGAAGGGCCTTCGCTGGCGGTCGGCCATCGAGCACACCGTCGAGTTCGGTGTCCGCTCCCTGCCCATCGTCGGGATGATCTGTTTCCTCATCGGAGTGATCATCGCGCTCCAGGCTTCCTATACCCTCGACCAGTTCGGGGCCAACCGCTACATCGCCGATCTCGTCGCCGTTTCCGCGTTGCGCGAGCTCGCCCCGCTGATGACCGCCATCCTCATCGCCGGCCGCTGCGGATCGGCCATCACCGCCGAGATCGGCACCATGAAGGTGAACGAGGAACTCGACGCCCTCGAGGTCATGGGCGTCAACCCCGTCAAGTATCTGGTTGCGCCCAAGTTCCTCGCCATGGTGATTTCGGTGCCTTCCGTGACCGCCATCGCCATGTTCATCATGATCGCCGGCGGCTGGGCGTCCGCGGTTTTCGTGGTCGGGGTGGAGCCCATTGTCTATGTCAACCAGACGGTGGGTTCCATCGTCGAGAAGGACCTCCTGACCGGCATGATCAAGAGCGTTTTCTTCGGGGTCGCCATCTGTTGGGTGGGAGTCTACCGCGGTTTCCAGGTCGAAGGCGGCGCCGAAGGGGTCGGTCGTCAGACCACCGCCTCGGTGGTGACCGCCATCTTCCTGATCATCATCGTTGACCTGATCTTCACCGTGTTGTTCTACTACGTCTGATGAGCTCTCCCGATCCCGTCATCATCGTCGAAGACCTTCAGGTCGCCTTTGGTGAGAAGGTGGTGCTCGATCAGATTAACTTCTCGGTCCAGCCTGGGGAGATATTCGTGATCCTCGGCGGCAGCGGTTCCGGAAAGACGACCCTGCTGAGAAACCTGGTCGGTCTCATGCGTCCGCGGTCCGGGAGAATCCTCATCGACGGGAAGGACTTCACCGCCATGTCGTCCGTCGAGCGAATGGAGATCCGGCGCAGCATGGGGATGTGCTTTCAGGGATCCGCCCTCCTCGGGTCGTTGTCGGTGGCGGACAATGTCGCGCTGCCGTTGCGCGAACACACCAAGCTCGAGGAAAGCACGATCGAAATCATGACCCGGATCAAGCTCGAGCTCGTGGGTCTCAGCGGGGTCGAGGAATACCTTCCTTCAGAGCTCAGTGGGGGCATGAGAAAACGGGCCGGGATTGCACGGGCCATGGCCATGGATCCCAAGATCATCTTCTATGACGAGCCGTCCGCGGGCCTCGATCCCATCGTCGCCGCCGGGCTCGATGAGCTCATCCGGACCATGCAATCGACCTTTAATCTGACCAGCGTGGTGGTGACCCACGAAATGGAGAGCGTCAAGATCATCGCCGATCGGGTCTGCGTCCTGCACAAGGGTCGGGTGGCCGGTGTTGGTACCCTGGCTGAGCTCGAGCAGACCGACCACCCGTATATTCAACAGTTCTTTGCCCGCCGCCCCGACGACTCGGACCTGGCTGACGCGGCCTATGCCCGATCGCTCACCGACATCGACTGAATCGAGAGAATCATGCCAGCGACCAAGAGCAACTTCACCGCAACCGAGATCAAGGCCGGCGTCATGGTGCTGGTCAGCCTGCTCGTTCTGGTGGCCTTTGTTTCGGCCATCCGGGGATGTGGATCGGGCGGAGAGGACCTGAATCGGTTCTCGGCCGATTTCTCCAGCATCATCGGCCTCAACCTGGGAGCCGAGGTTCGCTTTGGAGGGGTCAAGGCCGGCAAGGTTGTCGAGATCGGAGCCAACACCGAAGACCGGTCGCGGATCAGCGTCGTTTTCGAGGTGCCGGCGAGTGTTCCGGTGAACCACGGCAGCGTCGCCACCATCGAACAGATTTCTCTGACCACCGCAAAACACCTCGAGATCTCGACCGGCGGTAAGGACCAGCCGCTCCACGTCTCCGGCGATCGGATCGATTCGCACACCAATGCGGGTGGTTTCGTCGACATCCCCGATCTTGGAGGGTTGATCAGTCGGCTCGAGACCATGCTGGACGGAGTCATCACCATGCTCGGTGTGGACCGCGCACAGGCGCAGGCGCTCGAAACCGGTGAGGAGATGGTCGATCTCGCGGCGGTTGCGGCGGCCCTCGAAGAGACCCTTCAAGCAGGAACAACCACCGCTGAAACCGTGAATGAGACCATTTCGGAGAACCGGCAGGACCTCAAGGAGATCGTCAAACGCCTCGCCGTCCTCGAGGACGCCGCCACCGAGTTGCTGAGCAACCTCAATGCGGCCGTCGAAGAGAATCGACAACCGCTGAATCAGACCATGGCGAATTTCGAGGAGCTCAGCGAAGTCGCTTCCCAACAGGTGGAGGAGCTCACCGCATCGTTGGCTGTGACGCTGCAGTATCTCCAGGAGGTCAGTGGCAACACCAACCAACTGGTTGAAGACCGGGGACCGACCCTCGAACAGATCCTGCAGAACCTCGAGTCGACGACCCGCAGTCTGAAACAGTTCTCCCGGTCACTGGCGGAACAGCCGAATGTGGTGATCCGAGGGGCCAAACCCAAGGGCCGGGCGGATGGAGGAACACCGTGAAAACAGGTCACGCTCTCGTCGTGCTGCTCGTCGTTGTCGCCGGCTGTGCCTCGACCCCGAAGCTGGACTACTACACCGTCGACATGACCGCGTCGGGGAAGGCCTCCACCGATCTCAATCTGGTGGTCGGACATTTCGCGACCTCGGAGAAGCTCGACCGGACCCAGATCGTCATCCAGCAGACGCCGACCCGGATTGACTACTACCGCAACGAGAGATGGGCGGCGAGCGTCGGTGAAATGGTCGAGCACAAGCTCGTCGCCGAGTTCGGACCGGCGGTCGAAGGTCGGAGAGAGCTGATTGTCTCGGGCAATGTCACCGCGTTTGAGCAGGTCGATGAATCGTCGGGACCGCGGGCGCTGGCGAGGTTCGAGGTCGCTATCCGCGAAGGCGGGGCGAAGCGCTACGAGACTCCGCTGCTCGTCAAGACCTACGAAGCGAGCAGGGCGGCGGACTCCAACAACGTCGACGCAGTTGTCCGGGCGCTCTCCCGGGCCCTAGAAACCATCGCCGCCGACATCGCCGCCGACGCCGACAAGCTGTAGCGTTCGAGAGAGGAACCGCCAGGACGCAAGGTTCGCCAGGCCATCGCACCATTGCAGTTTTGCCGCAAAGATCGCCAATGGCGCCAAGAGCACCGCAAAGGACATCGACCCATCGCACCGTCGCGGGATCCCCATCGGGGGTTGAAAGCACACGACCGGTGGAGGTTTTTACCGCAACCCCAAAGCACGGTCCAAACAACGACGTTCGATGTGCGGAAGGCCATGAGATCGCCTCAGCGTCACTGCCATCTTGGTGTGCAGGCGTCTCCCTCGCCATGAGATGCCGCGATGGGTCAACCATGCGATGATCCTGGCGCCCCTTGCGTCCTTGCGGTTCATTCTTCTGTTGATGTCAGTAGACGATCTTCGAAGAAGTTCCAGATCTTCTTCCGCATCCAATTGAAGTTCAGCGGCGTCATGGTGTAAAAGGCGTGCCGGTGATTGCTGTTGATGGTGTAGCGCTCGGGACGACCCATGGCTTCCCACAGCGAATCGCGCGCACTTTCGGGGACGCACTCGTCCTTTCCGGCGTCGAAGATGAGCACCGTTTCCGGATCGACCCTTCCCGGGTAGTTAGCCGCGTTGACCGGACCGTATACCGGTGCGAGGATCGCCGCCATTTCTTCCTGGCTCCAACCGAAGGTCTCCTGTGCGTGAAGTTGAACGCCCTCGGTCCTTGCGCCGACACACCGGGCGATGACCTCGTGAGGGTCGGCGCCGCCCATGACCAGTACCGTCGCTGAAATACGGGGTTCCTGGGTCGCGAGGGCCGGCGCGAGCATGGCGCCGTGACTGAATCCGATGAGACCGATACGGTTGCCGTTGATCTCCGGGCGACTCTGAGCCCAGTCGATGAGGCGCATCAGATCGATCACCGTCGTGATCTCCCTTTCGGCGCCTTCGACCCAGGTGTCGAAGAACACCTGCTCATCGGTTTCGACCCCGAGCCTCGGCCAGTCGATGAGGAATTCGGGCCCGAGAACACTGAGGATGTGGACCCGCCCGTTGCTGCGTTTGCGCAGGGTGCGGGTGATCGCATCCGAGGGGTAGATGTGGCGTCCCCAGATGGGGAGAACGATGACCACCGGGTAGTTGCCGGGCGTCAGGCTCCGGTGATAGTCGACTGTGACCAGGTTGCCGACCTGGCCGTTGTCGCCGATGGATGGGAAGCTGAGTTGGCGGATCTCGTAGTGCCTGTTCCGATCGACGACGTGGTTCTCGGCCTCGATGGTCTCGGCTACGTAGACGAAGTGCGGGTCCGTTGGCTCAGCCGAAACCGTCAGTGCATCGAGCGATCCTGTTCGACCATCGTAGGTGACGTGCGATCGCGAGGCGCATCCGGTGATCAGCACGCCCATGGCCGACAGAATGATCCATCGGGTCGCGGGCCGATGCCCGTGAAATAGCTGAAGAACCTTCACCCAGTCGGTCATCGGCCCGCTAGAAACGGAAGAGGGCTTCGAGCATCACCGTCCGGCGAATGACATCGCCGAAGACATGCTGGATGACCGGGTCGTCGAAGAGGTTGAGCACCTTGAGGTTGGTGGTCAGCCACCCATCGCTCCAACGACGGCCGGCGCTGGCGCTGACCAGGGTGTAGGAATCACTGTAGCCGTAGTAAAAGGGCTGGATCCCCTGGGCGAAGAACGCCCTGTCGGAGTAGTTGACCGTCAGGTTGCCGAGATAACGCTGCCCGTTGTAGGTGGCGCCTGCGTTGAACCGGTGGAGCGGTGGTGTGTTGACGCTGTCGGAGGGGGGGCGGTTGGGGTCGCCGATGGGGTCGAGCATTTCGGGCAGGGATTGATAGGAGTAGTTGCCGAAGAGGGTCACCCCGCGTCGGAAAGTGTGTCGTGCCGAGAGCTCGATCCCCGCGCTGCGGATCGACCCGATGTTGAGCGCCATGTAGTTCGCCGGGAGATAGACTCCCTGCAGGGCGAGGAAGTCAATGACGATGGGGTTGAGCGGCCATCCGGGCGGTGGGTTCTCCGAGGTGTAGAAGGGCTCGACGCCGGCCTCGATGAGGGCCGCGGTGGACGGCTGGGTCGCGATCTTGTCGTGGATCTCGCTGACGTAGACGTTGGCGTCGAGGTGGGTCAGGCCTCCGTTGAGGACCGCGGAATAGCCGATCTCGAAGCTGTCGATGGTCTCGGCCTTGAGATCCGGGTTGCCGTACATATTGACGACGAGAGGGAAGGGCTCGGTGAGATCCGGATCGAAGGCGTCGAGGGGAATCCATCCGCCGACGAAGTGGAGTTCGAGGTAGTTCTCGACGGCCGAAGGCGCTCGGAACGCCCGTGCGAACGAGACCTTGAACGAGTGACCGTCGACCGGTGTCCAGATCAGCGCGGCGCGCGGCGAGAAATTGATGTCTTCCAGACTGGAGAAGTAATCGGCGCGTGCGGCCAGTGCGAGGGTGAAGGTCGAGAACCTGATCTCGTCCTGGATGTAGGCGCCGGCCTGGAAGCGATTATCGGCATCTTGGGCGATGGAAAGGTCAAAGGTGTTGTAGCGGACATTGCCGCCGAAGGACATGAGGTGCTTGCCGCCGAAGAGATCGCTCCATCCGGCGTCGATGTCGTAGACCCCGTTGGCGAAATCGATTCTGAGCGGATCGAGGTTGGCATCAACGGAGAGCAGGCTCGGTGCCCTCCCGGTGATGTAATTGGCGAACGATCTGATGCTGAAGCTGCCGCGGTGGTAGGCGATCTGACCGTAGGCGAGCTTGGTTCCCCGCTGGGCGTCGAAGGGCCCGATCTGGGTCTGGATGATGCCCTCGGTGAAGGCGATACCGGCGGAGTAGAGGATCCTGCCCTCGCCGGCGATCTCCTGATCGAGGCGGAGATCGAATTTTGGCTGGAGGGTGCCGTTGTTGTCGTAGGTCGCGTCGTCGTAGGACCCGCCGCCGACGGTCACCGGGGGGTCGATGGGTGTCTCGACCTCGGGGATCATCCCGGTGGGTCGTTCAAACGGGTCGCTGTAGTTCACTCCGGCCGAGAGCCGGTAGGAGATCTTGTCGGTGGGCGCGTCGGCCCAGCGGATGTTGACACTGCCCATGGCGCCGGTGCCGCCGGCCTCGGAGGACCGACTGAGAAGGCCGCCGATGACGGCGAACTCGAGACCTTGGGACGAACGGGGAGCCCGGGTCACCATGTTGACCACCCCGGTAGCCGCGTTGGCGCCCCACATGGTCGAAGCGGGCCCGCGGACCACCTCGATCTGCTCGATGTCGTTGGTCTGCACCGCTGAGAGATCCCAGAAGATGACGTTGAAAAAGTCGAAAAAGAGCGGTCGCCCGTCCACCAGGGCGAGCTGGCTGCCGGTGAGGAAGGGGCTCGGCCCCCTCGTCGCGACGTTGACGTCGCGGGCGGATGACTGGACCACATTGGCGCCGGGAACCTCGCGCATGAGGTCGCCGACATTCTGGGCCGGCCGGGTTTCGATGGTGTTCCGACCGATGACGCTGATGGTGGTCGGCGTGTCCTCGAGAAGGACCTTGGTTCGAGATGCGGAGACGACCACCGTCTCTTGAAAGGCCGGCTGCAGTTTGAAATCGATCTCGACGGTCTCTCCCGAAGCGAGCTCGATGGTCTCCTCGATGGTGACGAAACCGGGCATGACGACGGTCAGCTCGAGGGTTCCGGTAGAGAGATTCAGCGCCCGGAAACGACCATCGACCGAACTCAAGACCGTTCGTGTGGCCTGACCCTCGATAGCGACGGTGACGCCCGGCAATGGAAGATCGTGGTTGTCGACAATCCGGCCGATGATCTCGCCGGTGTCTTGCGCGGCGGCCGGCACCGCGATGCAGAGAATCAACACAGCCACCCGGGCGGTGGAGACGATGGTTCGTGTCATGATGGTTTCCGGCCCCCCATGGCGTTCGCGCCCGAAGGAATGATAGTACGGCCGGGAGGGAGGCGACGCCCCTCTTCGAGCCATACGGCGATTTCGATGCCCTCCAGCCACGGTCGGCTTTGATCAGCTCGCAACGGCTGAATCACCGGGGCTCGGGTCGTCGTCGGCTGCGACGGGACCGGGTTTCTCTCTGAAGAAGATCCATAACGCCGCCGGCAGCGCGGTGAAATCGGCCAGCATGGCCAGGGCGAAGGCCATGGAGGTGACGATGCCGAACTGTCGCATGGGCGGAAGATCGGAGAGGGCGAGGGCGAGGAAACCGCCGGCGTTGATGACGGTGGCGAAGAGGATGGCGTGGCCTGCGACCCGGATGGCGTGGGCCAGAGCCTCCTCTGTGTTGCCGCCGTTGCGTTTTTCCAGGAAGTGGTAGAAGAAGTGGATCTGGTCGTTCTCGGTGACCCCGAGGACGGTGGTGGCGATGAGGATGGTGGCGATGTTGAGCGGGATTCCCGTGAGCCGCATGACGAGGAAGGTCACGAGAATGGCGAAGAGCGACGGCACCATCGCGTTGAGCCGGGCCGGGCCGGATCGGAAGACAAAGACAAACGTGATGAAAATGATGGAAAACGTGATCGCGAAGCTCTCGACGAGGGTAGGTGTCAGGTAGCTGGCGATGGTCGCTTGGAGCACACCGGTGCCGGCAAACCGATAGCTGCAATCGGCAAGCGAGGGCTGAGTCTCGACCGCTCGATCCCACGCGTTGCCGATGGCGGTTTTGATCTTCTCGAAGCCGGGTTTCGATCCTGAGGCCGAGGTGACGGTCAGATAGGTTGAGGAGAGCGAGTCGAGGTCCACCCACTGGGCGATGGAAGGTTCGGTGAGCATGAGCTGCTCGAGATCGGCCATCAGCCGGTCGCGGGCCGCGGGATCGGTCGGGAGCACATCGCCGAGACCGGCGAGATAGCGGCGGAGCCTGAGAATCGAAGAAAGTCCGACAACTGAACCCACCGCGGGCTCGTCTTCGAGCTCTCGAGTCAGCGCATCGAGGCCGCGGAGCACTTCGGGGTCGAGCACGCCGTACTCTGGGGTCGTGATCCAAACCTTGGCCACCTCGATGCCGAGGACGTTCTCCTGGAAGTACCTGGTGTCCTTCGCAACCGGTTCATCAGCATCGATGTAGGCGAGGGCGTCGGTCTCGAGCTCCATGCCCGGAAGAACGCCGGGAATGCCCAGGAGTGCGATGAGACCGGCGATCGCGAGGGCTGATGCCGTGAGAACCAGCGGCCAGCGCCATCGGTACGACCAGCGCGGGATGACATCGGCGGCACGGATGACCCACGTACCGGCAACTTGCCGCTGACGTCGGGTTGGAGCCCGAAGAACGGTCTGCAGCGCGGGATAGAGGGTGAAGCAAACGATCCACCCCAGGATCAGTCCTCCGGAGGTCCAGATGCCGAGCTCGCGGATCGGTCGAATATTGGAGACCGTCAGAGCGCCGAAGCCCACGGCCGCCGCGAATACCGACGCCGTGACCGCGACGGCCTTGTTGGTAAGAGCTCGAATGCGGTGAGTCTCGAGATCCACACCGGCGGGTTGGTCGACAAATCGGGAGTGGAGGTAAACCAGGCTCGCGGTGGCGGTGACCATCAGCGTCAGGGGCACCAGGGACGAGACGATGGTGAACCCGAGCCCGGCCAGACCGGCGAAGGCCATGCCCAGGAGCACCGCGACCCCGAGCGAGAGCAGAATCACCACCAGCGCCCGCCACGATCGATAGAGCCCGAGGACCAGGCTGATGACGAATGCGCCGAAGAGGGGGAAGAACTTCAGGCTCGATGCGGTGGTTTCGCGTTCCAACCAGGCGTCGATCCAGGGCCGCCCGACCCGCCGGACGCGGTTGATGGATCGCGACCAGTCGGGAACCGCAAAAACGATCTCGTTGACGCTCTCGAGAAGCGCATTGCGGATCTCGGGCTCGGGTGCGTCGAGGGCGAGAACAATGGCGAGGAAGTTGTCACCGACAAGTCCCTGGCGGCGGAAGAACTCACTTCCGTTGACGATCTCGCGGAAGGACTCGACGTCGTCGACGGGCGAACCGGAACCGGGCCGACTGCGTCGCCAGACGGTCGCGATGGAGAAGGCGTTGACGCCATCGATGGCGTCGAGCTCCGATTCGAGACGCTCGAGATCGGCGAGAGGTCCGACGGTGAAGGGCTCCTCGGTTTCGAGCATGAGAAAGACGGTGTCGGCTTCGGGGAAGATCTTCTCGAACTCATGCGACGCTGCGACATCGGGATCCGACGAGACCACAAGGTTCTCGAGGGAGTTGTCCCTTGGGATGTCTACGGCCAGGAATCCCGCCCCGATCACCACCCACGAGTAGATGGCGATGATGAGCCACCTTCTGGCAACGATCCGGTCAAAAAACGGCTCGAGCCGCCGTTCGAGGGAGCGATCAACGAGTGCCACGGTATGATGACCTCATGTGTGGACCAGGAAAATGGCCGTGTGGCCCCGTGAGCCGAATGGTGCTGATCGTCACGCTGATCTGCTCGGTCGGCTCGGCTGCTGAAACCACCATGGTCGTCTGTGCTCCCGGGTACCCGGGCTCGACCGCCGAAGCCCAGTCGGCCATGGAAGGGTTCGCCATGGCGGTGACCACCGCGGTCGGGTGGGGTCGTGGCGATCTGGCCGCCGAGTACTTCGAAACCGAAGAGGGAGGCATGGCGAGACTCGCCGCCACGGATGCGGGGCTCGGTCTCGTGACGCTGCCGTTCTTTCTCGAGCACCGCGATGAGCTCGATCTTGAGCCCGAGATGTTGGCGGTGCCGACCGGCAGGGCCACCGAAGAGCCGTGGTCGCTGATCGCCGCCAAGGGAGCGGTGCAGTCACCGGCGGACCTCGATGGCTGGCAGCTCGTCAGTCTCGCCGGCCATTCGGAGACCTTTGTTCGCGGTCCGGCGCTCGGCGACTGGGGCGAGTTGCCTCCAACCCTGACTATCACTTTTTCGGGAGCAGTGTTGTCATCGCTTCGCAAGGCCGCCAGAGGCGAGAAGATCGTCGTGCTTCTCGACGCCGAGCAGGCGGACGCCCTCGATCGCCTGCCCTTTGCCGGTGATCTCGAGATCGTCCACCAATCGCCACCGTTGCCGGTGTCGGTGGTGTGCTCCATCGGCGATCGTTTGGACGCCGAGGAGAAGAAACAGCTCTTTGATGCCCTGGGTGGGCTTGCCGGGCGCTCGGACGCCGCGGAAGCGTTGGCCGGGGTTCGGCTCGATCGATTCGAGACCGTCGACAAAGCGGCGCTGGAGCGGGCGGAGGCGGCGTTCAGTGGAGCGGCCGAGTGAGCGGAATCCTGCCGCGGGGCGCAGTGTGCCTCGCGGTCCTGTCGATGGTCGTGGGCTGTACCTCGGCACTCAAGGAGCCACCGCCGGTTGCCGAGTTCGGAGCATCGGGTGCCCAGACGAGCGCCGAACCTTTGGATTCGGGTGCAGCCCTCGCCGAGGCCGAAATCGAGTTCGGCAAAATGCCGGACTTCGCCGCCGTGAGACGCGCTCAGCAGCTCTTCCTCGAGGTTGCAGGAGCGGAGGAGGCGCCGGTGGAGGCCTATCTCGGGGCCGCCCGGGCCAACGCGTGGCTCATCGAGCACATCGATGACGGCGCCCGGCGAAAGGAACTCGCAATTCAGGGAGTCCAGATCGGCCAGTGGTGCCGACGCCTCCACCCCTCGAATCCGGAGTGCACCTATCGTCTGGCACTCGCGGTCGGCCAGCAGGCGCGTGAACGTCCGTCCACCGCCACCGACGGGCTCGATGTCATGGTCGAGCTCCTCGAAGAGGTCATCGCCACCGCCCCCGAGCTCGACTTCGCGGGAGCGCAGCGCGTGCTCGCCCTGGTGCTTGTTCGGGCACCGGGCTGGCCCACCGGCCCCGGCGATCCCGAGTACGGACTCGAGTTCGCCGAAGCGGCCGTCAAAGCCTTCCCGGACTATTCCCCCAATCAGCTCGTCTTGGGTGAGACGCTCCTCGAGATCGGCCGCAAGGACGAGGCGAGGGACGCGCTCGAGCGTGGGGTCGAACTGGCGCGCGCAGGCCTCACAGCCGGCGATCCCGAGGCCGCCGACTGGATCTCTCAGGCCGAGGAAGTGTTGGCGAAGATCCGGTAGTTCGAGTTTGCTGCCGGATTTCGTCAGGCGTTGATTCACCGGAATCTACCTGTATGAGTCACAGTCATACGGATCCTCGGGCGCGGCATAGATGAATTCCGCGTCGCCGGTTCCGTCCGGATTCCCGTCCACCTTGGAAACATAGCCGATGAACATGGTCGGGAAGTTGGCGGCACACGGGTCGGCGAGGACATCGTCGGGGTGCATCCACATCTCCACGGTGAGTGGACCGTTCTGTTTGGGAACGCCCAGACTCTGGAAGGACCACTGGCTCACCGAAGCGGGTAGCAGGGTCTTCATCCCCTCCGCCACGACCCCGCCGGCGCCGTCGAGTACCCGGTAGTAGACTCTCAGGGTGTCGATGAAGGTCATGTTCATGGCGCCGAGATTGGACCGGAAACGGGTGCTGTTGACCGCGCCGGTAACGATGGACTTGGTGGGTGCCGCGTTGATCACTCGCCCGATCGCCGGCACGGTCTGACCAAATGTGCCGGCCGGGTCTCCGGTGTTGTAGGTCCGGGTGGTGGCCAGGATTTCAGCGTTTTCGGGGTTGGTGCCCGCGCCAAGGAGTTGATTGGACACGGTCACCACGAGGGCGCCTTTGATGTTGGTGTCGTAGCCGAAGAGCTCGTTGAGCGCATCTTCGATGAGCAAGGTTTCGCCTGCCGCGATGGGGAAGCGATCGGGGAAGCTCGGATTGAAGATGTTGGCCTGGTCCGCCTCGAGGAATTGAATACCCACCTCGAGGTCAGCTTCCTCGACGTTGTGCACCGTCAAGTCGCTCACCCACTGGGTCCCACCGGCGCCGGACGTCCGGGCGAGGATCGGGAAGAACTGGGTGTGGGCGATCTCCTGGGCCGACACCGGCATCGCGGCGAGCAAGGCGAGCATTGCCAAACCGAAAACGGTGATCGTTCGTGCGGACAAACTGCGAGCAAACATGCGTTTCATGGGTCTCCCTCCGATACGAAATGACTGCCGATTCATTCGGCCCGAGCGGGCCGGTCGGTGACGGTATTCTAACCCGCCCACGAGCGGATGGCACGAAGGCCCGAAGACGCGAAGTGGTCGCCAAGCATTCCAACGCCATCGCATTTGAGAGTGGGCGAGAAGCGGCTTGAAGGCTGTCAGACTTCGTAGCGGCGCGGTTCAGACAGGAATGGATCTGAAGGGCAGGCTGGAAGCCCGCCCCCACAATCGGACTGTAAGGCGATGAAGGAAATGGAGTTGCGCGGGGTTGTGGAGCAGGCATCTTGCCTGCTCTTCAGGGGCTTTGAAGAGGCGCGGGCAGCTATCACCGATAATCCGGCTTCGCCCGATGGGCTGCGCCGTGACATTTTCTGCATCGCCCTTTGGGTGATGCAGAAAATGAAAAACGCCACCGGTCTCCCGGTGGCGTTGTGTCTGTGAGTGAACGAGCGTTAGAAGCGGCGAATCACGCCGATCCCGAGGCCGGCGGCCAGGGCGATGAGGCCCATGAGGCCGACGAGAGGCAGCGAGCTGCCGGTCTTGGGAAGCACCGGGGCCGGGGCCGGCTTCGGGGCGGGTTTCGCCGCCGGGACCGCCCTCGGCTTGGGCGGGGCCTTCGGTGCGGAGCCGGCAACCTTCATCTCTTCCTCGGTGATGATCGACTCTTCCTTGTGGACGATGTGCGCGGTGACGCGGTCACCACCGGCGAGTGCCTCGATGGGCACGGCCTTGCCGTTGCGGTAAAGCTCGAAGCCTTCCGGAATCCCGGTGACCTTGTGAATCTGGCCGAGCTTGTCGCGGTAGATGAGGGTCTGGCCGATACGTTGGACAACG
>JARFRM010000207.1 GCA_029287235.1 Thermoanaerobaculales bacterium | reverse complement strand
GCACCATTCGTGCCCAGGTCCCCGCTTGGTCCCCGGCGCCGTGGAGCAGCACCATGCACGGTCCCTCGCCCCCGACCCATACCGTCATCCGGCCGTCCGGGGTGGGACTCGTCGTTTTTTCGAATCCGACCCTGCCGAGCGCCAGGCGGCTGAAGATGGCATCGACCTTGAGCGGTCGTTTCCACACCATCCACACCGAGATGATGATGCCGATGACGATCAGGATTCCGATCGCGAGGAGGAGCTTCAAGATTGTTTTGCTCATGGGGCGCTCCCGGGGTCTGAATTTCGGATTTCGGATTTCGGATTTCGGATTTCCCGGCCCACCATCTCGAATTCGGAATTCGGAGTTCGGAATTCGGAATGCCGCCCCTCCACCCGGCACACGAGACGCGTGCGCCACAACGCGGTCCCTGTCAGAATTGTGGGGCAGCCATCTCGGCTGCCGGGTGCGTGATGGGTTTCGGTTCGCTTCACTCTTTACTCTTAACCCTTAACTCAAATTCTCAAGGCATTCGGAATGCGGCTCCCGCTTGGTTATACCCTACACCGGAGCCGACCATGACGAGAAGATCGCCCGACGAGATCCTCCCCTGCTCGAGGGCGTCATCGAGAGCGATGGGCACACAGGCCGATCCGGTGTAGCCCCACTTCTCCATCACGGTGTGGGTCTTCTCCATCGGCAGCCCGAGATCGGCGAGCACCAGCTCGATCGACGGTTTGCGGACCTGGGTGAAGATTGTGAAGTCGATGTCCGCGATTTCGAACCCGCCGTTGGCCGCCAGCGATCGAACAACCTTCGGCCAACCCTCATGGTTGACCTCGGGCGGGTAGCGCTCGTGCATCTTGACCGCGGTTCGGCCCTCACGAGCCGATTCCTCGGTGGCCGGCTCGAAGGTGGCGCCCGAGTAGATCCCCCAGTGCCGGTGATAAGCGCCGTCTGCGCGCATGGCCGACGACACGAACCCCGGCTCATCGGCCGGCTCGAGCACCGCGGCGCCCGCACCGTCGCCATAAAAGAAGATCATGGGGTCGTCGGGTTCGGCGAGCTTGTGCATGTTGTAGACCCCGACCACCAGCACGGTCTCGAGCGCCGGGTTCGATGCGATCATCCCGGCCGCGATGGCGGTACCGGTGGGAAACGACGCGCAGGCGCAGCCGACATCGAAGGTCCCGGCGTTGTGAGCGCCGAGCTTGTGCTGCAGCACCACCGAGGTCGCCGGCGTCACATAGTCGGGCGAGTCCGTGCCGAGGATGATCAGATCGACCTCTTTGGGGTGGCGACCGGCCCGCTCGAGGGCCTGTCTGGCGGCCGGCAGCGCTATGTCCGAGGTGCACCAGTCCTCGGGCGCCCAGAATCGAGTTTTGATGGCCGACGACTCCTCCATCTTGTCGACGAAATCGGGGATGTGAGCGAAACGTTCGGCCAATTCCGAATTCGGAACTTCGATCTCCGGAATGTATCTTCCGGTGGAAACAATCGATGCGTAACGGGTCATTCTTCCTCTCCCTCTCCTTCTCCCACTCCCTCTCCCTTGCCTCGCCCCCGAAGGGAGAGGGAGTGGGAACGGGATTCAGGTCCCGATCACCAACCCACCATCGACGCTGATCGTCGTCCCGGTGACCCACGTCGCCGCATCCGACGCGAGCCACACATAGGCGTTGGCGATATCGCGGACATCTCCGATCCGGCCCATGGGGGTGTGCGCCACCATGCCCTGGAGAACCTTCTCAGGCATGGCCTTGATGATCTCGGTGGCGACAAAGCCCGGCGCCACGGCGTTGACGCGAATCCCGAACTTGCCGAGCTCGCGCGCCCAGGTCTTGGTCATCCCGATGACCCCGGCCTTGGTGGCGACATAGTTGGTCTGGCCGAAGTTCCCGTTGAGGCAGGCCACCGACGAGGCATTGAGGACTGCGCCCCCGCCGCCCTCGATGAGATGCGGCGCGACCGCCCGGGTGCAGTTGAAGACACCCTTGAGGTTGACCCCGATGACCGCGTCCCACGCGGCGTCGGTCATGGTCGATTGGACCTCACCATTCTTGTACTTCACGAGCTGGGCGTCGCGGACGATCCCGGCGTTGTTGACCAACGCGTCGATCCCGCCCCACTTCTGGACCACGGCGGCGACCGCCGCATCAACCTCGCCGACGTCGGTGACGTTGACCTTCTGGAACAGACCCTCTCCGCCCAGCGAACCGAGCCTTGCGACCAGCTCGCCGGCGCCGTCGTCGGTCACGTCCCACGCCGCCACGCGGCAGCCCTCCTCGGCAAATCGCTCCGCGGTGCCGCGGCCGATCCCGGCGGCCGCACCGGTGACGATGACAACTTTCCCGTTCAATCCTGTTTCGATCATGCTTGCTCCCTCGAAAAACGGGGTGGGGCGCGCCCGCGGCGCACCCCCCCCACCACAAAAACAAAACGTGATCGAGCGTCGCGACAAAAAGCCGCCGCGCGCCCGCACAGGCCAGGAGAAAAACCAACCAGGGGGGCGTGTAAAAGGGCAGGAGGTAAAACACGTCGGTCAGGGTGTTTGCGGGAAATCCGCAACCCCCCCTGGCGGTTCGCGCCACCCCCGGCCCCCCCGCCGCGAGGCGACCCAAAGC
>JARFRM010000176.1 GCA_029287235.1 Thermoanaerobaculales bacterium | reverse complement strand
AGCTACGATCACCATCCTTGTGGATCGCGATCACGGCCGCATAGCGCAGCGAATCAACACCAACTCACGGTGGCTCTTCCCCACAATCTTCGCCGTAACGGTCGTAGCGGTTTCGTGGGCGGGCTGGCCGTCCGAACTAGTGAATTGACATCGCCCCGCCCTCAGAAATGCTGCGATGAAATTCACAATCCGTCGTTTTCAAATCATCGTTTCCCGTTCCTACCGCTCCATGCGAACCGTTGTCGGATCGTTGGTTCGGTTGTCCACCACCGATGCGTAGGCGATCACTCCGTTGCCGCCTGCGACTTCGACGACAGCGTACCCGCTCGTGATGTCGGTCCGGCCGGCGACATGATCGAAGGGCTCCTGCAGCTGAATCCGTTTTCCGGCCGCGATGTTCCGCTCCGCTGTCGAGAGCAGGGAACCGTTGCCGTCATGGAGGTGGACCCGGATCAGCGCCTGGATGTCACCGGTGTTGTACAGCCCGATGTTGGTGCGGAAGTCGTCGTTCTGCTGGAGCTGGGTCAGCCACACCCGGGTGCCGGCGGCGATGGTCCCCCCGTCGTCGATCCCGTCGAGGTACTGGCCGAAGCTGCCCTCGGCGCCCTGGTTGTATGTCCGCGAGCTCACGAGGATAGGCTGTGTGGCGGTGATCTCGAGGGATCCGGAGCCCTCCGCCCCGAGGCGACCCACGATGTCGTCGAGGAGTTGTTGCTCACCGGAGGCCAGGGCCACCGTCATCTCCACATCCGACTGCCCTGACGAATGAAAGATCACCGTGGCGTCGGTGGTCCCGGGCCCGAGATTGAGCAGACCGAGATCGGTCCGCCAGATGCTGTTCTCCAACCCCTGGCCGCGAGCTGCCGCGGCCACATGCAGCCTGGCCGCACCGGCGTCCGTCTTCATGGGGATGGTGGTGGGATCGTTGGTCCCGGCATCGATCACCGAGCCGTAGAGGACGACCTCTTCGCCGTCGAGAACCTCGACCACGGCGTAGCCTGTCTCGATGTCGGTGCGGCCACCGATGGCCTCGAAGGGCCGGTTGAGTTGCCTGATCTGGCGCGGGTCGATCCGGCGGCTGACGCGGGCGACCTCGTCCCCCGATCCGTCGAAGAGGACGATCTCGATCCGCGCTTCGCGTCGACCGGCGTTGAGAATCCCGATGTTCGACCGGGCCGCGGCATCCTCGCGCAGCTGCATCAGCACGGCAGACCCACCGTTCCTCAGCCCCCCGGCGCCGGTGACCCCGCAGAGGGATTGGCCGAAGGTACCTGAATCAGAGACGTTGTAGGTCCGCGAATTGATGGTCAGGGGTTCGGAGGAAAAGACCCGCAACGAGCCCGACCCGCTGAGTCCGAACTCCGGGACGATATCGTCCAACACCGCATGCTGGTCCTTCACCAGCTCGATCTCGCGATCCACCGCGAGGCCTGGCATCTCGATGCGAAGCTTGACCTGGTTGGTCATGGGCGAGCGGTTGAGCAGCGCCACATCGGACCGCCAAAGGCTGTCGCCGGCGCCGCTGCCGCTCGCCACCACCGGGATCCAGGACTCGGCGAAGGCGGCGCCGATCGCCTCACCGTTGATCCCGACTGACTCGAAGAGGTCGTCCTGCGGGAGGGTTGTCGGGTCTTCGATCTCGAGGTCGGGCATGTTCTTTCTGGTGTTGATCAGGGCCACCGACGCGATCCCCGGAGGCGCCCATCTCGCGGAGGTCAGAGTGCCGGGGAGCGACCCCTGGTGACCGTAGGTGGTGAGGCCGTTGTCGTTGACAACCGACCATCCCCGGCCGTAGTTCTCGGATGTCGACGAGTTGACCTCCACCATGCGTTCGATGCTCTGGCGGGTGAGCAAGGGGCTCGCATCAAAGTCATCGAAGACCGCACTCATGAATCGCGCATAGTCGGGACCCGAGAGAATCCAGCCGCCGTGGGCGTCCATGTTCTCGATGTTCCAACGGTAGGGGTCATCGCCCCCACTGCCGTAGTAGCGAACCTCGCCCGGCGCCCGCTCGTGAATCGCCGTGTGACCCCGGCGAGGCCGACCGACCCCGATGGGCTGGAAGACATTCTCGGCGACCCACTCGCTGTAGTCCCGACCGGTGATCTCTTCGATGATCATCCCGAGCAGGCAGTAACCGTAATTGGAGTAGACATACCGTGAGCCGGGCTCGAATTGCATCGGCTGCCCGGTCATATAGGTGGCGATGTCGGCCTTACTGATCGGGAGATCGACCCCGAGAGTCGCGGCGATGACAGCATCGTGAAACATGGGATCGAAAGTCGTGTCGCGGTCCCACCCGCCCGTATGGTAGAGAAGGTGATCGACGGTCACCTCGTCGAGCCGGGAATCAGGCTGCCGTCCGGGCAGCGGTTGGAGGTCGAGCACATCCTGAAGGCGTGTCTCATAGCTCAGCAGGCCACGCTCGATGAGCTGGTGAATCGCCACGCTGGTGATGGGCTTGGACATGGAGGCGATGCGGAAGAGCGACGTCGGTTGCACCACTTCTGCATCCGGGGTATCCCAGGTGTAGCCGCGCGAAAACACCAGGCGCCCTTCGATGGTGACGGACAGGACCGCGCCGGGGACGGCCCAGGTCTCCATGTAGTCCCGAGTCACATCGTCGATGTACTCCCAACCCGAGACCTCTTCGCCGGTCGCGGTCCACACCCGCTGTTGGGCCGCCGCCGGCAACCCCGCAACCACAATCACCACAGCTGCAAGAAATCGAAGTCGAACCATTCTTCCTCCCGGTTGGTGCTTGAATCTACGTTGAGAAAGCGATCAGGTTACTGCCCGCTCTCTATTCAACCAAGCGACAACTGTGGATGATCCCCGCAATTCACCGACCACGTGCCATCGGAGGTGCGCTGGGTGGGGTGAGGCGATGCACGCGATGCGGGTGAATTCCGCATCGAAACCAGGCCCCGCCAGGGGCCTCCTCAACTCTCCTTGTCAGCAATTCTCGGCCCCCGGCTGAAGCCCGGGGCGGCGGATTGCTAACTGATGTCCTTCTTGTACTTCTCGATCTCGTCCAGGAGCTTTTCGGCCTCGGCACGAACATCCACGTCCTCGGTGCGCTTGGCCAGAGACTCGACCTGCTCCTCCACCCGCTCGACCGCCGCCAGGGCCGCTGCGGCGGCGTCGGTGGTGTCCATCCCGCTGAGCCCGGCGCTCCGTCCGGCCTGACGGAACTCGCGTGCCGCCGATCGGAACTCGCCCCGCAGCCTGTTGAGCTCGCTCCCATCGTCGCTCGAGCCTCCGGCGGGCATCAGGCTGAACTCACCGGTGGTGAAGTAGTTGTAGGCCAGCAGGCCGAGGACGATGACGACGACGATCAGGACGATCTTCTGCATGGCGCACTCCCGTCGCTGCTATGAAGTTCGGTCCCAACCATTGTCGCAGAGTTGAACCGCGAGGGTGCGAAGGACGCAAAGAAATCGCATTTGAGCGTAGCGGTTGGAGGCTGCGAGGTCGTCTGACTTCGTGAGCTCAGCTTCGTTGCAACGAGGAGACCGAAGGACAGGCGGGACGCCCCGCCCACAGTCCCCCCCTACCGATGGCCCTCGCTGAGCCGAACATCGAGATCGATCTCGTCTCCGTCTCGATTGACTCTCACCTTGACGTTTTCGCCGGCCGAACGCCGTTCCAGCGCCAGCCGAAGGTCGCCGCTCGAGCGAACGGGCTCGCCGTCCACCGCGACGATGAGATCCCCGAGGACCCAGCGTCCGTTGCGACTGCGATAGGTCGGACGCATTCCCGCCTCGTCGGCGCCGCTGCCCCTCGAGACCGTACCCACCAAAGCCCCCTGCAGTCCGAGCCGACGTGCCGCATGGTCGCCGACGAGATCGATGCCGAGCACAGGCCGCCGAATCCGCCCGTGGGATATCAGCTCCGGCACGACCCAGTTGACGGTGTCAACCGGGATGGCGAACCCGAGCCCGGCATAGCTGCCCGACGGGCTGACGATGGCGGTGTTGACCCCGATGAGACGGCCGGCACTATCGAGCAGAGGACCTCCGGAGTTGCCGGGGTTGATGGCGGCGTCGGTCTGAATCACATCGCGGATCGGGACCCCGTCCATGGAGTCGATCTCACGGCCGAGGGCGGAGATGATCCCGGTGGTCAGGGTCTGGTCGAAGCCGAAGGGGTTGCCGATTGCGAGCACGCTCTGACCGACCAGCAGATCGGCGGAGGTGCCGATGGAAATGGGGAGCAGTTTCTCCCGCGGCGCCTCGATACGCAGGACCGCCAGATCCTTCTCGGGAGCCACCCCAATCACGGTCGCTTTCCAGGTCGACTGATCGGCAAGGGTGACCTCGGCGCGGTTGCCGTCCCTGATGACGTGGTAGTTGGTCACCACGTGCCCTTCACCGTCCCAGATGAAGCCCGAACCGGTGCCGCGGGGGATCTCCATCACGTTGAGTCGAAACCAGTCACGACGCAGGGCGATGGAGGTGATGTAGACAACCGATGGTCCGGCCTGCTCGAAGAGCGACGTCACCGTCCTCTCCTCGGCGGTCAATCCACTTCGATCGACGACCGGCCTCGCCTCGGCCTCGATCTTTGCCCGTTGTGCGGTCGCGAGCGCCGCCAGGCCGATGCCGCCGATGAGCCCGAGGATGAAGACCAACGCGAGAGTACGTCGAGGTTCACGCATACCCATCCCTCCGGTTCGCCGGATTATAGTCCATGACCTGCGCATACCCGTTCAACGATGTCATAATGGGGCCAGTCATGTTCCGATTTCAAGTCACCCCGGCCGAGGGCGAACCCTTCGACTACGAGATCGACGGCGATGTGCTCTTTGTCGGTCGGTCGACCAACTGCGACATCACGATCGCCGACCGGTTCCTTTCACGCCGCCACGCCCGCCTCTTTGAATCCGACACAGGCTGGCAAATCGAAGATCTTGGTTCGCGCAACGGCACCTTCATCAACGGCCGGCGGGTCGAACAGCCGACGGACATCCAGGCCGGAGACGTCATCGCCATCTCGGCGAGCATGATCAAGGTCCAACTCGGACCCGCGGCGAGCTCGCCATCCGGCATCGCCACCGATGTCCCATCCACGGACCGCTTTCTACGATCGGCGGTCGAGGTTCTCCGCCAATCCGGGACACCACCCCCCCCAACCGATGCTCCGGACTCGCCCGCACTCCGCCGCTATGCGGCCCGCCTGGCAGTTCTCAACAACATCCACCAGGCCACGGCACGATCCATCAGCCTCGATGAACTGCTCGGACTCATCCTCGACCACATCTTCGCCCAGCTCCAACCCGAGCGAGCCGAGGTCTTCATGCGCTGCAACGACGGCAGCTACACCTGCGTCGCCAACAGGTCGGGGCCGCGCTCCAACCTCCGGTCCCTCTACTCGGAGAGTCTCTTCTCCGAGGTCGGGGACAAGGCCATGGCGGCGTTGGTGACCGACACCCGGTCCGATCACCGCTTCGCCGAGGCCGAGAGCCTTTTGTCTGCGGGCGTGCGGTCGTTGATGGCTGCGCCCCTCTACGGCCCGGACCGCGCTCTCGGCCTCATCGTGCTCGCCTCCAACGCCTCGTTGCGCCAGTACTCTGAAGAAGACCTCGAGCTCCTTGTCACCCTCGCCTCGGTGACCGCGCTCCGCCTCCACAACCTGGCCCTGACTCGGGAGGCCGTGGAGCGGCAGCGCCTCGAACGCGATCTCACCATCGCCCGCGGCATCCAGGTGGCGCTGCTGCCGGAGCGTCTGCCGGAAATCGGCGGTTACCTTCTCTATGGCGCCACGCGTCCGTCGCGGGGCGTATCCGGGGACTACTACCAGGTTGTGGAGCGCGCCGGTGGTGACGAGTTCGTCCTGGCGCTCGCCGATGTCTCGGGCAAGGGCATCTCTGCGGCCATGATCACCGGATATCTCGAGGCGGTGGCTTCGGTTCCCATCGAAGACGGTCTGCCGCCGCACGATATCTTCGGCCGCATCTCCCCCAAGCTCTACCGGAGGACCCTGCCGAATCAGTTCGCCACCATGTTCCTCGGTGTTCTGAAGCCATCCACCGGCGGCTTCCGTTTTGCCAGTGCCGGTCACTCACCGGCCTGCCTGGTGCGATCCTCGGGCGTGATCGAGTGGCTCAACTCAACGGGTATGCCCCTGGGGCTCGTCCCCGATACCGGATACGAACTCGGCGAGGAGTCGCTCGGTTCGGGAGACACCCTCGTGGTCTACTCCGACGGCTACACCGAGGCCGAAAACCCCGCCGGCGAAGAGTTCGGCCAGGATCGGCTGGCCGAGGTCTGCCTCGAACACCAGCATTTCGAACCCGATGATCTCGCGGAGGCGGTCGACCGGGCCCTCGAGAACTTCGCCGCCGGTCGGCCCTTTTCCGATGACCGGACCATCGTCGTGGTCCGACGATCCGAGTGAGAATGGGTCAACCCGTACATCAGGGCCCAAAAACGCGCCGGAGGGGCACTCTCGGTCAATTGCGTCGAGAAAACCGGGTTTGGTGTCACCTTCCCGGGGCGCGTTCCCCGGCAACGGACAGAAACTCCGCGACGGTCGGTGCGACTCGCTCCGGATGCGTCAGGTGGACGTGGTGGCCGCCCTCGACTTCCACTCGTGTGACATCGGATATGGCATCCAACCGCGCCATCATCTGCTCTTCGGGGACGGGCCAACCCGAGGCGGCGCGCACCGCGAGCACGGGACAGTCGATGGCGGCGAGAAACGCCAACACCTGATCCTCGGTGAAGCGCCACCTCGAACGGGTCCTGAGCCGCTGGTCGAAGGTGAATCTCACGCCGCCGTCGACGGGTTCGACCGATCGCTCGACGAGCCCATGCGCCGACTTCGGATCGAGATCGGTTCCGTGGCACCGCGCCGCCACCGCGCTCGCCAGATCCGGGTGGATCTTCGCCGCCGATATCGCCACCCGACGCTCATCCTCGAGGGCCCTCCGCAGCAGGATTGGCGCCTCCTCGGGAGGCGTCGTCAAGGGTCCCGCACCTTCGAGAAGCGCCAGTTGGGCGACCCGCCTCGGAACGGCCGAGGGCACCAACGACGCGATTCCGGCGCCCATGGAGTGCCCGACGAGGGCGAACCGCTCGTAACCGAGGAGGTCTGCGGCTTCGATGATCTCCGGCACCCAATCGACAAAGTAGTGGCTGTGCCTCTCCGGCCGGTGCTCCGACCTACCGTGGCCGGAGAGATCGAGGGCGGTGACCCGGAAGCCCTCCAGCATCGGGGCCAGACTGGAGAAACTGGCCGCATTGTCGAGCCAGCCGTGGACGGCGATCACCGGGGAACCATCCGACGGACCCCACTCGAGGGCCTGCAGTCGGTGGTGGCCGAGATCGAGGGTGATTTCGCGACCGCTCATCGGCAGTCCCGGTAGACCCGAAGTGCGTGAGCGCCGGCCGCTGTCGCGCGGAAGCTCTCGACGAGCTCGACCACTTCGGGTGGGATCTCGTCAATCCCCGGCAGGGGGGCGCCGTACTGGGCAGGCAGAAGGACAGGAGCGGCGAGCGACGCGAATGTCAGATCCGCAGCGGTGAAGACATCTCCAACGAGGAACTCCCGACCATCGGCGAGCCGCTCGTCCACCGCGTGGAAGACCTGCCTCGCGTAGTCGAGAGATCGCTCAGCCGAGGCCGGAGAGATGTTCATTCCGCGCCGCATCATGAATCGGAAGAACGGGAAACCTGTACGTAAAACCAGCCTCTGGATCCCACCGACGCCGGGCTCGATGGCGTCGAGGGCCAGCGACCTCCGGCGCAGGAGGTGGAAGTAGACGACCCGCCGGGTGTGAGGACCGAGCCGGGTGTCGAACCGCTCCTCGAGCTGCTCGACCTCCGCACGAAGCCCTGAGTCGTCGGGATAGAGGCATCTTCCGTTGCGGTGCCCGGCATCGACAAAGCGGAGAATCGCCGAGGATTCGCCGATCACTTTCCTCCCGACTTTGAGGATCGGGACGGTGCGACCACCACCCGATGGCAGGCTCCACGCCCAGTGGATCAGGGGTGGATGCTTGTCCTCGGTGTAGTCGACCTCGAAGAAATCGAGACCCCACCTGGCCTTTTCGCAGTAGTGACTCGGTCCGATGGTCATCAATCGGTAGGAATCCGCCATGTCTCACCCTAGCGCATCTTTGGACCCATTGTGTCTACGGCACACCGGGAGGTTCATGCCCCGGTTTTCGAAAGATCTGTCGCGCACTGCGCGTGATGCTCGGGCACTTCGTCACGAAGGGCGCGAGCATCACGAGCAGAAAAAGATTGCCCCTCCCGCCGGGAGGTGGTGTAGCGGGAGGGGCGAACAACGCCACCGAGGCACGCCTCGGGAACGTCTGAAAACTGTGAACCAGGTATCAGTCCATCTGTTTGCGCAAGATGGCCGGAATCTCGTAGTCGTCGGTCTGGTTGATGCCGTACTCGGAGTTGGGCCCTCCCGGCACGAAGAAACGACTGGCTCGCGCCGGCGGCGTGTCGTCCACGGCCGGTTCGGTCAGCGACCGCACCTCGGCCAGCGGCACCCGCGCCGAGTCCTGCTCTCTCTGGAATCCGGTGGCGATCACCGTCACCTGCAGGCTATCCTCGAGGGTGGAATCAACCACCGCGCCGAAGAGGATCTGGGCATCGGGATCGGCGCCTTCGGTGATGATCTCCGCCGCTTCGTTGATCTCGTTCAGAGTCACGTCGGTGCCGCCCGAGATATTGATGAGCAGTCCACGCGCGCCGTCGATGGATGTCTCCTCGAGCAGCGGCGAGGCAATGGCCTGTTGTGCCGCCTCAACCGCGCGGTGCTCGCCGAAGGCGAGACCGATCCCCATGAGGGCGTGGCCCATGCCCTTCATCACAGTCCGCACATCGGCGAAGTCCCGGTTGATGAGACCCGGCACGGTGATGATGTCTGCAATTCCCTGGACCGCCTGACGCAGGACATCGTCGGCGATGCGCATGGCGTCGGTGAAGTTGGTGTTGCGTTCGACGAACTTGAGCAGCCGGTCGTTCGGGATCGTGATGAGGGTGTCCACGTGCTCGGCGAGGTGGGCGATGCCCTCTTCCGCCACCTTCCGGCGCCGCGATCCCTCGAAGGAGAACGGCTTGGTCACAACCGCCACCGTCAGGGCGCCCACGTCCTGCGCCATCTGGGCGATGACCGGCGTCGCGCCGGTTCCGGTGCCGCCCCCCATGCCACTCGTGATGAACACCATATCGGCGCCTTCGAGGAGATCGAAGATCTTCTTGTCCGCCTCGAGGGCGGCGTTCCGCCCAATCTCGGGGTTGGCGCCGGCGCCGAGACCGCGAGTAAGTTCGGAGCCGAGCTGGAGCTTGACCGGCGCCATGCTGGCCGCAAGCGCTTGAGCGTCGGTGTTGGCGGCGATGAACTCGACGCCGGTGAGCCCGGCCGAGATCATGCGGTTCACCGAGTTGCAGCCGCCACCGCCGACGCCCACCACCCGAATCCGGGCCGGGGCCGTGCCTTCGTCAAGGAAGATCCCCGAATCCGGCTCCTCGTCGAACAGGGACGGATCGTTCTCGTCCAGATCCTCGATATCGTCAACCACTTCGTCATCAAACTCGATCATGCCCACCTCCCATTTCAAAAATATCGCCGAGGGCGTTGCGGAGCCGGGCCAGAAGGCCACCGTTCCGCCCCCGAGTCGCCATGTGTTCGTTCTGTCGATTGCACTGCATACGGATGAGACCGCAGGCCACAGCCCACCCGGGCCCGGAAACCGGCTCGGTCAGACCGGCCAGGTCCAACGGCCGGCCAACCCGGGCTCGATGCCCGAAAATCTTCTCTGCCGCCTCTTCAAGCCCGTCGAGAGCGGCGCCTCCGCCGGTCAACACGACTCCCGCCCGGGGCACTCGATCGAGCTTGTGTTCCACGAGCACCCTGTGGACCCCGATGAAGAGATCTCGGGCGCGCTCGTGGAGGATCTCGGCCGCAAATCGGGCCGGATGTACATGGTTGCCGTCCCCACCGAGACTCGGGACCTCCACCGCATCGAGGTCGAGACCCTCACGCTCGAGGGACGCACCGACGCGGCGTTTGGTCTGCTCGGCGGCCGCGGTCGTCGTCTTGAGCAGGGCCGCCAAATCGGCCGTGAAGTGACGTCCACCAACCGGCAGCACGCCCGAGGAGACCACGGCCCCCTCGGTATAGAGCACCCACTCGGTCGTCGCATAGCCGAGATCGAGCAGCAGACAGCCGAGCTCACGCTCGTCGGGCGTGACCACGGCCTCCGCCGCCGCCAGCGGCTCGTACACCAGCTGTTTCACCGCCACGGCGGCGCGGTTGACGGTCTGTTCGACGGTATCGGCGTGGGTCTTGTTGGTGTAGACCACAAAGGCCGAGGCGTCGAGACGGGTCCCCGGCATCCCCACCGGGTGCTCCATCCCGGGCTGGCCGTCGAGGGCATATCCGCAGGCGATGATGTCGAGCACCCGGAAGTCCCGAGGGATGCTGACCTGGGCGCAGGCGGTGAGCGCGCGCCGGAGATCGTCCTCTGAGACCGTCATGTTGCGTCCGGTCACCGGCACCGACGCCGTCGCGGGCAGGCCCTGGATGGGCAGGCCACCAAGCCCCACCGCTGCAAGCTCCACCGGCACCGAGGCCATGGCTTCGGCCTCTTCGGCCGCCACCCGGACCGCATCCGCAACCTCTTCGAGGTTGGCGACCACGCCCTTGCGCGCGCCGTCGTGACCCGCCTGGCCGCAGCCGCGAATGACGAGGCGATCGTCCTCCATGGCCCCGACGACCACCGACACGCGGGTCGAGCCGACGTCGATTCCGACCAACGGCCGAGCGTCGTTCATCATGCGGCCTCCCGCAGGACACGCACGAGCCGAGTGTTTGTCCGATCGGCCTTCAGTACCATTCGGTGGGGCCAACGGAGATCGGCCCAGTCAACCATCACTCCCCCGTCCGTCACCAGAGCGCACCACGCCGCTTCGGCCGCGGTTCCTTTCGGGAGGACGTGGACCGAGGCCCTGCGGCCCTCGTCGAAGAGCAATCCCACGCGGTAGTCCGCCGGAGTCACCTGCCGCACGGCCACCACCTCGCCCCCGCTGGCAGCGGCCAGCCGCCGGGCCACGGAAAAGGCGAGTCGGCGATCGGTGGGCCGACGAAAACCGACGAGCCGGGGTGGATGCGGCTCGTCGAGCGGACCGGCCAGTCGACCATCCGCCGCCACCGCGTGCCAACCTGCACCCACCGGCGCCGAGCCGCGGGGCGATTCCGGATAGATCTCCACGACCACGGACCCGGGCAGCTCGAGGTGGACCCGGACTTCGGTAGCGGCCGGCCATGCGGCCGCGACCTGGTGCAGCCAACCGAGCTCCAACACCGGCACCAGGTGCCCCACCAGCCCCTCGAGGGAGGTGGTCACCGACTCCGGAACCACCTCGCCGCCAAGCACTTCCACCGACTTCACGGTCCACAGCGGAGCGATCAACAACCCGACTACAAGCACAACCACAGGAACCAGAAAACGCCGGCTCGAACGATGCCGGGGCACCCGCGGCCGCAAACGATCGGGGAGGAAGCGGCGGTGGACCATCGTCATGCGGCACCTCGCAACCAGTCCTCGGCCACGCGGTGAACATCGCCGGCCCCGAGAGTGACCAGAACATCTCCCGGCACCAGAAGATCATCGACGAAGGAGGACGCCTCGGCGACGGCCGGGCCGGCGGCGATCGCCGGGTGGCCGAGACGGGCGGCCGCCGTCACGACCACGTCCTCGTCGATCCCATCAATCGGGCACTCGCGGGCGGGGTAGATCGGCAGGACCACCACGACATCGGCCCCGAGTAGGGCGCGACCGAAACCGTCGGCGAAGTCGCGGGTCCGACTGAAGAGGTGCGGTTGGAAGACCACCACCAAGCGGCGGCCGGGAAAGGCCTGCCTCGCCGCCCCGAGGACCGCTTCGATTTCGGTGGGGTGGTGGGCGTAGTCGTCCACGACCGTGATCTCATCCCTCGCCCCGAGCACATCGAACCGGCGCGCCACGCCGCTGAAGCTGTCGCAGCCGGCGGCGAGCTGCGAGAAGGGCAGTCCGAGCTCGAGGCCGACGGCCAACGCCGCCAGGGTGTTGAGGATGTTGAACCGGCCCGGCAGCCTGATCCCGGCTTGACCCAGGGTTTCTCCATCGCGGACGACCGTGAACCGACTGCCCTCGGGTTCCCTCCGGACATCGACGACGCGGAGGTCGGCGGCGGCGGAGAACCCATAGCTGGTGAGCGGTCGCCTCACCGCCTCGGCCAGGGCCCACGAGCCCTCGTCATCGCGACACAACACGACACGTCCGGTTTCCTCGGTCTGGTTGCAGAAGAGGACGAAGGCCGCCTCCAACTCGGCCGCGGAACCATAGCAATCAAGGTGTTCGGGCTCGAGGTTGGTGACCACCGCGACGGTGGCGCGGATCTCGAGGAAAGACCGGTCGTACTCGTCGGCCTCACAGACCATCGTCTCGCCGCCGCCGATACGCGCGTTGGAGTCGGCGAATCGGGCATGACCGCCGACCAGGACGGTGGGGTCGAGCCCGGCCTCGGTCAACAAATGGCCGATCAGCGAGGTGGTGGTTGTCTTGCCGTGGGTTCCGGCAACGGCGACGCCCCGCCGACCGCGCATGAGTTCGCCGAGGACAGCCGCACGCTTGACCACCCTCATCGGTCCGCGGCGGGCACTCTCGAGTTCGGGCTCCTGATCATCCACCGCTGCAGAGTAGATCACGGTATCGACAGCTTCGAGGTGATTCGGGTCATGCCCGATCCGAACTTCAATACCCAGTGACGTCAGCCTCTCGGTCCGTTCCGATGCGGCAATATCACAGCCGCTCACCCTCGCTCCTCCGGCGTGCAGCACCTCGGCCAGACCGCACATGCCGACCCCGCCGATGCCTATCAGGTGAACGTGGCGTCCGGTCACTGTCCACCCCCGATGGCGAGAACCCGATGGGCGATCCGCCGGGCGGCATCGGGCCTCGCCATGGTCGAGGCCGCCGCCCCCATTTCGACCATCTTCTGCGGGTCGCCCAGGATCTCGTCGAGAAGCTCCGCGACCGTTTTCGGTGTCGCCTCGTCCTCGGTGAGCACGGCCGCGCCACCCGCCTCCTCGAGGGAGCGGGCGTTGAACTCCTGGTGATTGCCCGCCGCGGACGCGAAGGGCACCAGGAGCGCACCACGACCCGCGGCAGCGAGCTCGGACACGGTGAGTGCGCCCGATCTCGCCACCACCATGTCAGCCTCCCGCAGGGATCGCCACGGCTCGGCCAGGAACGCGGAAACCCTGGCCTCGATCCCGAGGTCGGAATAGCTGGTCTTCACCACCTCGGCCCAGCGCCCGCCGGTCTGGTGCTTCACCTCGAAGACCGCCCCTTCACTCTGGAGGATGGCCAACGCTCTCGGCAACATACGGTTGAGGAAGAGCGAGCCCTGGCTGCCGCCGAGGACCAGCAGACGTGGCGGCTGGTGGGGTTCGACCGCATCGATCTCGAAGAAGTCCGTCCGAACCGGATTGCCGGTCCACTCGGCAGGAAGCGACGGAAACCGACTCACGGCGTCGGCGAAACCGCAGCAGATCAGATCCGCCCATGGGGCGAGGAACTTGTTCGTCATTCCCGGAATGGAGTTCTGTTCCTGAAGCACTGTCGGCAGTCCGAGGAGTCCCGCTGCGGCAAGGCCCGCCGCTGAGGCGTAGCCACCGACACCCACCACCGCGAGCGGTTCGAGCTTGAGCAGGGCGCGCACCGCCGTCGTCACGGCCCGCGGTAGCAGGGTAACGGCGCGCGCCGCCGCCGCCGGGCTTCGGGCCTGAATTCCCTCGAGCTCGACGAGGATGATCGGCAGCTTGCGCTCAGGGACGAGGTCGGCCTCGAGTCCGCGGCGGGCACCGAGCCAATGGACCTCCACGCCCAAGGCCTGAAGCTCGGCGGCCACGGCCAAACCCGGGAAGACGTGGCCTCCGGTTCCGCCGCCGGCAATCACCACGCGCCTGCTCATACGCTCGCCTCCCGGGAGAGATTGAGCAGCAGCCCCACCGAAGCCAGGGTGACCACGAGATCGGTCTTGCCATAGCTCACCAGGGGCAGCGGAATACCCTTCGGCGGAAGGAGATCGAGACAGACAACCATGTGAATCAGACTCTGGACGGCGAAGGCGAAGGTCAGACCGAAGGCGAGCAGGGCCCGATCGGGAGAGGCCAGGCGGGCCGCGATCCGCAAGCCCCGCCAGGTGATGAGCACGATGAGACCCAGCAGACCCATCATGCCGATCAGGCCGAGCTCTTCACCGGTGATGGAGAAGATGAAATCGGTGTGCGGTTCGGGCAGGAAGAAGAGCCTCTGCAATCCGCTTCCATAGCCGCGCCCGGCGATCCCGCCGCTGCCGATGGCGACGAGGCTCTGATAGCTCTGCCACCCGGCCGCGCTCGCCGCGTCGGGATCGAGGAAGGCCCGAACACGCGCCAGACGGTAGGTCGAGGTGACGACCGCGACGGCTAGCGCGAGGATGCCCACAACCGTCGGTGCAGCGACCAACCGGATGGGCATCCCGGCGACGAAGGCCATTGCCGCCAACACCACCAGCAGGAGCGCTCCCGAGCCGAGATCGGGCTCGGCGATGATGAGAATCGCCGTCATGGAACAGACCGCCCCAAAGATCCAAAGCCGGCGCACCGGCCAGCCCTCTCGCCGTGCGCGGTCGAGCTCCACCGCGGCAAAGACCATGAGAGCGACCCGCGCCAGGACCGACGGTTGGAGGGAAAATCCTCCGATGGAAAGCCAACGGTGGGTCGCCGCCACCGGCGGCTGGAGAAACGCCGCCGCCAGCAAGAGCCACACCAGCCCGACGCCGAATCGCGCCAGCTTGGGATCGGTGAGGAGATCGGACCGTAGGTGCATGCAGATCACCAGGACGCCGAGACCGACCAGGGCGGTGGCCGCCTGCCAGGTGAAGAAGTACGAGCCGGGCCGACCGTAGCGTTCGGTGGCGATGAGCCACGACGCCGAGGCGAGCAGGGCCAGACCCACCCCCGTTTGGAGGATGGCGGCGCCGAGCAGGAGGCGGTCGAAGCGCTGTCTTATGGGCACGCCGCGACCTCCTCCCGCGCCAGGGCCGCGAAGACGTCGCCGCGCTGTTCGTAACCCGTGAACTGGTCAAAGGAGGCGCAGGCCGGCGCCAGCAACACGGTCTGGCCGGAAACGGCCGCCGCCCGCGCCCGACTCACCGCTTCGTCCAGGGTGCCGCAGCTCTCCACCGGCGCGGCGCCGCTCAGGGCACCGGCGATCTCGCCACCGTCGACCCCGATGACATAAAGCCTTGCAACGGCGCGCCGCACCTCGCCCGCGAGCACGGTGAAATCCTGGCCCTTGGCCTGACCACCCAGGATCAAATGCAGCGAGCCGACCGGGTAGCCTCGCAGGGCAGCCAGAGTCGCCCCGATGTTGGTCGCCTTGGAGTCGTCGATCCAGCGCACTCCGGCGACTTCGTGGACGGTACGGTGGCGGTGTGCGAGACCGTCAAACGACGCCGCAGCTTCGGCCACCTCCTCCAGCCCGGCGCCCATGGCCAATGCCGCGAGGGCCGAGGCGAGAATATTGCTGAGATTGTGGGCTCCGCTCAACCGCACCCGGTCGGTTCTGAGCAGCTCCGAGTCTCCAACCAACAACCGATCACCATCGAGCCAGGCATCCGCCGGACGCTCGAGCGAGAAGAACCGCCTTGCCGCCGCGGTTTCGGTGCTCGCCGAGGCCGGATCGTCGGCGTTGAGGACCGCGGTATCGCCGGCCTCCTGGAAGGCGAAGAGTCGTCGTTTCGCGATCAGGTACTCCTCGAGACCGGCGTGACGTTCGAGGTGGTCCTGGCTGAGATTGAGGAAGACTGCCGCCGACGGCGCCATGGCTGTGAGCAGCTCTGACTGGAAGCTCGAAATCTCCAAGACCCAGCGATCCCAACCGCCTGTGAGAACGAGTTCGGAGGCGGCGGTGCCGAGGTTGCCCCCGGCCACGACATTGAAGCCCCCGGCGCCGAGCATCTCCGCAACCAGGGTAGTCACCGTGCTCTTGCCGTTGGAGCCCGTGACGGCCGCCAACGGCGCCTCCGGCCGGTGGCGCCAGGCGAACTCGATCTCCGAAATCGGATCGAGACCCAGGGTCCTCGCGGCGACTATCAGGGCGGCTGTGGGCGACACGCCGGGAGAGACGACCACAAGATCCACGCCGTCGAGACAGGCTTCGGGATGACCACCGAGGAAGGACCGGGTCCCGTCCGGGAGCTGCGCGAGGATCTCGGTCAAGTCGGACTCGGGCCGCCGATCGGTCACGACGATCTCGGCGCCATCGGCGGCCGCGAGACGCGCCGCCGCCAAACCGGACCGCCCCAGTCCGATCACGAGTACCCGGGAGTAGTTCATTCGGCCCATCCTCACCTCAACTTCAGGGTCGACAGGCCGGCAAGGGCAAAGACCACGGCGATGATCCAAAAACGTGTCACCACCTGGGTCTCGGTCCAGCCCAACAGCTCGAAGTGATGATGGAGCGGCGCCATGCGGAACACCCGCTTGCCGCGCAGCTTGTACGAGAGAACCTGAATCATGACCGACAACGCTTCGAGGACGAAGAGCCCGCCGACCAGTATCAGGAGAAGCTCCTGCTTGGCGACCACCGCGACGATGCCGATACCACCCCCAAGGGCCAATGAGCCGACATCGCCCATGAAGACTTCGGCGGGGTGGCAGTTGAACCAGAGGAAACCGAGAGACGCTCCGACCATCGCTCCGGTGAAAACCGCAACCTCGCCGGCGCCCGGGACCGGCACGATCTGGAGATAGTTGGCGATCCGCGCATGGTCGGCGACATAGACGAAGATGGTGTAGGTTGCCGCCGCGATGGCCATGGCGCCGATGGCCAGACCATCGAGGCCGTCGGTGAGGTTGACCGCATTGGAGGCACCGAGCAGAACGATCACGACAAAGGCCAGATAGAACACCCCGAGAGGAAGCAGCACATCCTTGAAGAACGGCACGGCCAAAGCGCCGGCGTGGGGAGCACCCCCGGCCACGGCGCGGACCGCGAAACCGGCTGCGAGTCCGACCACGACCTGGAGCGCGAGCTTTTGGCGGGTGGTGAGACCGAGATTGTGGCTCCGGCGAACCTTGATCCAATCATCGACAAGACCGATGGTGGCGAAGGCCACGGTCACCACCAGCACGGTCCAGACATACTGATTTCTCAAGTCCGCCCACAGTAAGGTCGTCAGCACCATGCTGCCGACGATGAGGACTCCCCCCATGGTCGGGGTTCCAGCCTTGACCTGGTGGTGTTCCGGGCCTTCTTCGCGGATCGACTGGCGGATCTGTAACGACCTCATGCGCCCGATGAGCCATGGGCCGGCGATGAGGCTGATGAAAAAGGCGGTCGAGATCGCCAACCCGGCTCGGAAGGTGATGTAGCGGAAGACGTTGAACCCGAACCATGTGTCCGACAGCGAGGTCAGGAGGGCATACAACATCAGGCAGCCTCCCAACCCAGAAGGGCATCGACGGCCCGGTCGAGACCGACCCCTCGCGAGCCCTTGATCAGCACGACGTCGTCGGACTGGAGAACGGTGTTCAGCAGCCGGACCGCCGCCTCGGCGTCGCTGACATGGTGGACCGTGCCGGGATCCATCCCTTCGGCCCGGGCGGCCGCCGCCAGCTCCACAGCGCCCTCGCCGCCCGTCGCGACCAGGAGATCACACGAAGCAGCCGCAAGCTGGCCCACTTTTCGGTGAGCAGCGGCCGTCTGTTCGCCCAGCTCGTACATCTCACCGAGCACCGCGACCCGCCTCCCGGGCGCAGCCGCCAACATCTCGAGCAGACGTCGCATGGCCAACGGCGAGGCGTTGTAGCTGTCATCGACGAGGGTGATTCCGGCGGCCAGGGTGTGGATCCGGCCGCGGCGAGGGGCGGGCTCGAGGGTCGGCACCACGGCGGCGATGCCGACGGCATCCACTCCGAATGCGACCGCCGCGGTCGCGGCCGCAAGCAGATTCTCCGCCTGGTGGCGGCCGGCCAGGGCAAGCTCCACAACGACCTCGCCCGACGGGAGGTGGAGTCGAAACCGGGTTCCCAGGAGGCCACGGTCTTCGAAATCGCTCAGCCAGGCATCGGCGGTCGAGGTCCCGAACCTGAGCACCGACGCAGATGTCGCGCCGGGGAAATCGCGCTGGTGTGGATCGAGGGCGTTGATGATGAGGGTGCCGGCAGGATCGAGATGCGGCAGCAGCTCCGCCTTGGCACGAACGATATCGTCGAGATCGGCGAAGAACTCGGTGTGGGCGGGTGCGATCCGGGTGTAGAGAAGGACTTGCGGCGTGATCAGGGATCCGATGGTGTCGAGCTCGCCCGCCCGACTCATCCCGGCTTCGGCAACGAAGATCTCGACCCCTTTCGGCTGTGAGAGAATCTCCGCCGGCAGACCGAGGGTCGAGTTCCGGTTCCCCTTCGTCGCACCCACCGCCAGGGAGGGCGCGAGCAGCGCAGCGAGCATGTCTTTGGTGGTGGTCTTCCCCACCGAACCCGTGATGGCGGCCACTCGCCAACCACGGCGCCGGCGCTCGCAACGGGCAAGCTCCCAATACGCCTCGAGGGGATCCTGAACCCGGATCAATGCACGCCCTTGGGGTAGCGCGTCAAACTCTGCGTCGTATCGGACGAGGGCGGCCACGGCCACGGAGAGCGCCTCGGTCACAAAGGCGTGGCCGTCACAGCGAGCACCCCGGAGGGCGATGAAGAGATCACCGGACTCGACCCTCCGCGAATCCACCTCCGCCCCGGTGAGCTGCAGATATGGAGAGCCGTCCACCGTGCCGGAGACCAGCCGTGCGACTTCAGCGACGCTCAGCTGCACGGTTCCCTCCCGGCTTCTTCGCGAATCACGATCTGGTCGGAGAACGGGATTCGTCGATCGCCGATGGTCTGGGTCGCTTCGTGACCCTTGCCGGCTACCAGCACCAACGATCTGTCATCGGCCAACTCGAGGGCGCGGCCGATGGCGGTGCGACGATCGAGCTCGACCACGGGCTCCCTGCCCGCCGCCTTAACGCCTGCAGCCACGGCTGCGGCGATGACGGCCGGGTCCTCGGAGCGCGGGTTGTCGGAGGTGACCACCGCGACATCCGCGAGCTGACCGACCGCGAAACCCATCGGGCCACGCTTGCCCCGGTCACGATCGCCACCGGCGCCGAAGACGACGATGAGGCGGCGGTCGGTGATCCTGCCCAGAGACTGGAGAACGGCGCGGAGGCCCTCGGGTGTGTGAGCATAATCGACAAAGATCGGAATGCCGAGATCGGTGTCCACCGGTTCGAAACGTCCGATGAGCGGGCGGGCGGCGGCAAACCCGCGGGCGATGGCCGCGGGCTCGATGCCGCAGGCGTGAGCCACGGCAGCGGCGGCCAGTGCGTTCCTCAAATTGTGAATACCCACCAGGGGCAGCTGTACGTCGATCGATTCGTCGGGCAGCCGGAGCTCGAAGCTCGACCCATCGAGATCGGAACTCAGATCACGGGCACAGACATCGCCCCGGTCGAGCCCCCACGAGAGATCGCCTTCGAGCGGCTCATCGAGCAAACGCGCTCCCCAGGGATCGTCCACCGGGAGCACCCGTCGGCCATCTGCGGCCAGGTGCCGGTCAAAGAGCTGACGCTTGGCAGCGAAGTAACTCTCCATGTCGAGGTGGTAGTCGAGGTGGTCGCGGGTGAGATTGGTCCACACCGCAACCCCAAACTTCAAACCAGCGACCCGATCCTGCATCAAGGCGTGCGACGAAACTTCCATGGCGACGGCTTCGGCGCCCGCAGCAACCGCATCGCGGAGGATCGGCGCCAGATCCGTGCTCTCGGGTGTTGTCCGATCGGTGGCGCCGATCTCTTTCCCACTGAACTGGGCTCCCAGGGTCCCTACGATCGCGGTGGGGAGACCGCCGGCGTCGAAGAGTTGCCCGATGAGCGAGGCGGTGGTGCTCTTGCCGTTGGTCCCCGTGATCCCGATGAGGCGCAGATCACGCTGCGGGTCACCGGCCAGGGCCAAGGCCATGGCCGCCATCTCACGTCGAGGGCGGGCGGAGTAGATCCAGGGCAGATCGAATCCGGGTTGCCGGTCCACGTCGCTCAGAATCGCTCCGGCCCCGGCCGAAACCGCCGGGTAAAGAAAGTCGATACCATGGACGTTGAGACCCGGAAGCGCGGCGAAGATATCGCCCTTTCCCACCCGACGCGAATCGTGCGTGATGCCGCGGATCTCGCGATCACCGTCACCCTCGAGGCGAGCGTCGGGACACAGTTCGAGGAGTTCTGCGAGCTTCACACGCCGCCACCCCGGCTCTGAACCGTCTCATCGGCTCGAGCCACCCGGAATGCACCGACGTTGTCTTCGGAGATGGGCAGATCGAGATGGCCGGCCGCGGCCACGGCGATGCGGACAAAGACCGGCGCCGCCGCTGTCGAAGCCCAGAAGTCGACCCGCGGATTCTCCACCGCGACCACGATCACCAATCGCGGATCCGGCAGGGGCAGGAAGCCGGCAAACCATGCCACGTGGTGCTCGTCGTCAAAGCCCCCGTTGACCGCCCGCTGCGCGGTTCCGGTCTTGCCTGCGACCCGCAGACCCGGAATCCGAGCGCCTTCGCCGGTACCCTCCTCGATCACCGCCTCGAGCATGTCGGTGAGCCGGGACGCGAGGGCCTCGTCGAGGACGCGGGCGCGATACGGTCGGTCGGACGGCATCGACCAGTCCTCGGCGGAGACGCTGTTCACCAGACGCGGTTCCGGGAGCCAGCCGCCGTTGGCGATGGCGGCGTAGGCGAGAGCCACCTGAAGCGGCGTCACGGTGAGCTCTTGACCGAGGGCGAAACTGGCCCGACTGAGCTTTGACCAGGTCCGAACCTCAGGCATGAGGCCTCGGGACTCGGCCGGATAGTCGATTCCGCTGCGACGTCCGAAACCAAAGGCCGCAAAGGTCCGGTGGAGATCTTCCTGCGGGATTCGTTCGGCGATCTCGATGATGCCGGTGTTGGCCGAGTACGCCACGACCTCGTCAAGGGTGTAGCGACCCGGTTCGACATGGTCTCGAATCCAGAAACCGGCGAGGCGTGTGCCTCGGCCGCGACAGTCGAAGCGCTCACCCGGCCGCACCGAATCGGCGGCCAGCGCTGCAGCCGCCACCACCGGCTTGACCGTCGACCCGGGCTCGATGGCATCCTGCACCGGACGCAGCCGCCAGCGCTCGTCTGAAACCAGGTTCGGAGCTGTGGGATCAAAAGATGGAATCGAGCTGAGGGCGAGCAGCGCGCCGCTCCGGGGGTCGAGCACGACAGCCGAAGCGGCGTCGGCGCGCAGCTCCTTGACCGCCCGCCGTAGCTCGACATCACACACGGCCTGCAGGCGGGCGTGCAGCGCGAGCTCGAAATCCCACCCGTCCTCCCCGAGTTCAAGGCGCTCGAGCCTGACCTTGCGCTGAATGGCGTCGTTGATCGCCAGGTAGGCCCAGGGCTGACCGGCGAGCTTGGTATCGAAGTGGTGCTCGAGGCCTGCCCGACCCACCATGCGGAGTTCCTCACGACCGACAAAACCCACCACCGGAGCCGCCATGGCTCCCAGCGGATACGCACGCTCGAAATCGGGCACCAGGACGACCGCGGTGGGGGCGAGCTCGCGGATCGCCTCGCCGGTCGAGGTTGAGACCTGTTTGGCCAACCACACCACTCGCGGCCCATCGACGAGCCGCTCCACGAGCTCGTCGCCGTCGACTCCCAGCAGCGGCGCTGCGGCCCTGGCGAAGAGCTCGGGATCATTGAGCAGATGGGTGTCCGCCTGGATCGCCACCCGCTCCAGGGAGGTGGCGAGCACATAGCCGTCGGCCGACCGGATGGTGCCGCGCGGGCCCGGAACTTCGAGGACCTGCTCGTGTTGCCGTTGGGCGCGATCTCTCCAAAGATCGCCATCGATGACCGTGATCTGGACCGCCCTCGCAACCACGGTCATTCCACCGACGGCGAGCATCAAAACGACCACCCACAACCGCCGCGCGTTCACGAGACCCCTCCGTCGATCATCGGCTCCGTCTCGTCCCCGCCCGCGGCCTCGGCCGGCACGAGTCCGAGCTCGGCGGCCCTTGCCGCCAGCACGGATGGACTTCGCTGATACTCGAGATCGAGCCGCAGCGCCCGTTCACGTGATTGGAGCAGCTCGACCTCCGCCCGCAACTGGATGAGGTCGTAGTGGATGGAGGTGATCTTGAGTCGCGGCCAGCCGACCAGTCCGAGGACGCCGACAACCAGCACCGCGATCAGCAGGAAGGTGCTCAGGACGTGCGGCCATCGCCGGTCGCGCTGAGGGACCAGGAAGCGATTGGACGGTCCGACGACGGGAAGCTCCACCTTCAGCTCCCCTCTCTCCGTTCGACAACCCGCAAACGCGCCGAGCGGGACCTCGGGTTGTCATGAACCTCTTCTTCGGTGGGCCGGACCGGACTCCGGGTCAGCACTCGAACGAGGGTTTCCGGATCGCAACGACACTCGGGAAAATCCGGCGGACAGCTGCACCGGCCCTGGAGTCTCGCGAAGCTGTGTTTGACGATGCGGTCTTCCAGCGAGTGGAACGAAATCACCGCCATCCGTCCGCCCGGCCGCAACGAGCGAACCGCCGGTTCGAGAAATCTCTCGAGCTGGCCGAGCTCATCGTTGACCGCGATCCGCAACGCCTGGAAGACACGGGTGGCGGGGTGGATCTTCTGGCCCTTCCGCCTCGGCACGACCCGCTCCACCAGCCGACTGAGCTCGTCGGTGGAGGACAAAGGTCGCTGGCGGACGATGGCGCGAGCCACGGCGCGCGATCGCCGCTCTTCGCCGTAGCGCCAGAAAATGCCCATCAACTCCTCCTCGTCGGCCGTGTTGACCAGCTCGGCGGCGGTGACGCCATCGGGCCCCATACGCATGTCGAGGGGGCCGTCGGCGGCAAAGGAGAATCCGCGCTCGGGAGAGTCGAGCTGGAGCGACGAGCAGCCGAGATCAGCGAGAATGGCGGACGGTGGCTCGAGCTTCCGCTCTGCGAGGAGATCGGGAACTCGGTCGAAGGTCTCGGTGACGACGGTGACCCTAAGGGCGAACGGCTCCAGCCGTCGCCTCGCCTCGGCGACGGCCTCCGGGTCACGGTCGACACCCAGAAGCTGGAAACCCGGCGCGGCTGAGAGCAGGGCCGCGGCGTGACCGCCGAGACCGAGGGTGGCATCGACGAGGAGGCCGGGCGCCGACGGCGTCAACCACTCGACGATGGGCTGGGTGAGAACGGGAATATGGATGGAGGGCACTGGGATCCTCCATCAGAGCTCCAGGTCGGCAAGCTCGTTCTGCTCTTCGTCGCTGAGCAGCTCGTCCGTCAGGAAAGACGCGGCGCGGGCGCGGTTGGTCACGGCGAGGTGGTTGATCCGACCCGACACCACGACCTCACCTTCAACCTCAACCATCTCCCTGAGCAGGGCGGGGACAAGCAGCCGGCCGTGATCGTCCATTTCCTGAAGCTGACCGTAGTTGACACGTTCGATGAGCTTGCGAACCGCGGGTTTCATGGTCGGTTTGGAGAGGAGTCGTTCCTCCACGCCCTGCCAGACCTGCAGCGGGTAGATTCTCAGCTCGTGGGGGAAGAAGGAGCAGATGTAGACTTCTCTTCCGAAGGAGGTCTCGAGCTGCTCGCGCAGCCTCGCCGGCAGCTTGACCCGCCCCTTGGCGTCGATGGTCGCCGGGAATCCCCCGCGAAAACGATCCACTCTTTCTCCCTTCGACGTGCTGAGCGACTCGCTGATACCCGGCGAGCCACTTTCAACCCTTTTCGACCACTTCAGGCCACCCAATGATGAAGGCCCCGCAGAGCGCTGTCAAGGGTTTGGCCAGGAAGAATTTAGCGATTGCCCGCGTGGTAGGGGACACGGACGTGGAGACGTCCACAAATTCCACTACATCTTGTACTTTTCCAACACGATCACCACAACATATTGTGTTTCTGTCTCAAGTCACATCAGCTCGCGGTGGTCGTCCCGTTTCTTCCGCTTGGCCGTCGGCCCCACCGCTGTGACGGGATCGCCCGCGACCGAGCTGCCGGAGGGGTACAATGGCGCGGTGAATGAGAACCCCATCCGCCGTGTCGGTGTCGTACTCAAGACCTCCAGCAACGAGGCCGCCGAGCTCGGCCGACAGCTCCTGGTGGAGCTCGAGCGCCTCGAGATCGAGCCGGTCCTGGATGGGGCCTCAGCCGAGGAACTCGGCAAGAACAAAAGCTGTCGACGTTCGGAGCTGACCTCAAACTCCGATCTGGTCGTGGTTCTCGGCGGCGACGGCACCCTGCTTTCCGTGACCAGGGGTCGAATCGAAGGCACCCCGATCCTCGGGATCAACATGGGCACGCTCGGCTTTCTCACCGAGCACCCGGCCGAGCAGCTCTTCCCCATGCTCCACGCCGCCATCGAGGGTCGCGCGACCCTCGAGCGCCGAGAGCGGCTCGAGGTCACTGTGGACACCCCGGGGAGCGACACCAACACTCACTCGGTTCTCAACGACGTGGTGATCAACAAATCGGCCCTGGCGCGGATGCTGGTCCTGTCGATGCACGTCGACGACAAATTCGTCAGCCGCTTCAAGGCCGACGGCTTGATCGTGGCCACCCCCACCGGATCCACCGCCTACAATCTGTCCGCCGGCGGCCCGATCCTCTATCCGACCCTCGACGTTCTCATGGTGACACCGATCTGTCCCCACACCCTGACCAACCGGCCGATCGCCCTATCCCTCGACTCGGTCATCGAAATCCGGCTCGAGAGCCTCTCGGAGGAGGTCTTTCTGACCCTCGACGGCCAACAGGGTTTTCCCCTCACCACCCGGGACCTGGTCCGAATCCGCAGAAGCTCTGATCCCGCCTATCTGATCACCGCACCGAGTCGGTCCTACTTTCAGGTGCTCCATCGGAAGCTGAAATGGGGCGAACGCGGAGGCTGAGATACCGCCATCTCAGGCGCACGATCATTGCCGTGCTGGCGACGGTCGCTGCGTTCCTGTTGCTGGCCCTGATCGCCAGGATGCTGCTGACGGCGGGACCCACCCGACGGCTGGCGCGCGTCTGGATCGAGGCGGTCGCCGAGAGCCGCAATATCGATCTCGAGATCACCGACCTCTCCTGGGGGTTCGTCCCACCGAGGATCCGCCTCGACGGAGTTCGCCTTGAAGGACCGGGCATCCGCGCCGAGATCGAGACCGCCGAGGTCGATCTCGCGAGGATCTGGCTGACCCGGCAGACCATCGAGCTCGGGACGGTCGCCGCCGACGGAGTCAAGGTGGCCCTCGACGGCATTCCCCGGACAGGTGACCGAGGCGAGGCCAAGCTCAAGATCCAGATCCGACACTTCGAGCTCAACCGCCTCGAGTTCGTCGGCACCGACCTTCTGGGAAGGACCGATCTCGCGCTGTCCGGGATGGACGCCGGGTGGAGTTCAGAGGACGGCTCGCCAACCGGGTTTGTGAGAGTCGACCGCGCCGATCTCCGGATCCCGGGACTCAACCCGATCAGTGCGGGAGTGGCGGCGCGGTTGGTGATCGACGATGGCTTTCACATCCCGTCATGGACCCTCGACGCCGACGGCATCACATTGCGAGGACAGGGCGCCATCGGCGGCGAGGCTGGAACGACCATTGCCGCCGCGGGAAACATCGATCTCGCGACTCTGGACACCATCGTCAAAGCGGGCGGGATCCTGTCCGGCACCATGGCCATCAACGCGACGGTTCGGTCGACGGAGGACGACCCCCTCCATGTCGAGATCCAATCACGCAACCTCACGGTTGCAGGTTTCAGCCTCGACGACGTGGCCGGTCGTGTCGTCCTCGGGGGAGGTGGCCTCCGTGGCGATCTCGACCGCGCCGGATTCTTCGGTGGGCGACTCAACGGCTCGTACTCCCTCGAGCACTTTCGCGGATCCCTCCCCCACCGGGTTCGAGTCGGCGGACGCGGTGTCGCGGTGGACGGGATTCTCGAGGTCCTCGGTATCTCATCCGCCGGCATAGCCTCCGTACTCGACGCCGATGTGGAGATCGCGTGGAACGGCAGGTCCTTTCCTCTCGGGCAGGGACGTGCCGAAGCCGTTTTTCACCCAACCGAGGGCCTCCTGCCCGCCTCCGGTCCACTCCTGGTCGAGCTCAAAGGAGACAGGGCCCTCACCTTCGCCTCCGACCGACTCCAGATCGGTCAGTCGATCTTCAGCTGGCAGGGACCACTCGCCATCGACGGCTGGGAGCCGTCGTGGTCCATCACCGCGACGCCGGCGGTCCTCGAAGAGGTCGTGCCCATGGTCAATGCCTGGATCGGGAGCCGGGTTCTGCCGGCGGTGGACGGCAACGGCCGGCTCCAGGTCAGTCTCAGCGGGCCGTGGCGGGACCTGGTGGTCAACACTCGTCTCGATGCGCGGCCTTTACGCTGGGGTCCGATCGCCCTCGATCACGTGGTCGCCAGCGCACTCATCGCCGGGAAACGCCTGACCCTCGAACCATCGCGTTTCAGCCTGGGTGACGGTTCGGGCGAGATCGAAGGTTCACTGACCTGGGACCCGGCGGCCGATAAGGAACAGCTTTTCCTCGACCTTCGGGGACACCGACTCCCCATGGCCACCCTCGCTTCCTGGGCCGGTCAGGACGGGATGGCCTACGGCGCATTTTCTTTCACCGGCGGTCTCCGCGGCCCAATCGGTCTTCCCCGGGGTTCCTGGGCCGCCGGGCTGGCCGATGTGACCATCGCCGGCCTCGAACTCGGCGACGCCACCGCCACCATCGACCTCGCAGACGGTCGATTCGAAGCCCGCGGGCTCGACTTTGACGACGGCCTTCAGGGTCGGGTGTCGTGGCGGGTTTCCGATGGTGAGATCGGCACCGACCTCGAGTGGGAAGGCATGCCTCTTGCCTTTCTCGGCGACACAATCACCCGGACCATCGGCGAGAGCTCCGATCTTCGCGTCGTCGGTCGGCTCACACCGGAGGGTCGTCCCACCGGTACCCTCACGGCCGAGACCGACGCCGGTGCGATCGAGATCGACGCCGAGCCCGACCATTGGGTCGTTCGCGGCCAACTGGCCGATGCCGTCGAGGGCTCGATCGAGCTCACCCGTGCGGCCGATGGCCACCTGGCCGGCGGCGGCGAGCTGCGGCTCACATCAGCCCAGGATCTGTTGGCGAGAGTGCTCCCAGATTCCGGGATTCCCCTGGAGGGAACCGCCGCCGTCGACATCGCCGTCGACTGGCCGTCGGGCTCGTTGCCCGTCATCAAAGGAACCGTCGAGGATCTCGGCCTCAAGCTCCAGGACGATCCCGTCCGGCTCCTCGGGCCATCCCACTTTTCTCTCTCCGTCGATGGCCTGGAGGTCGAGGATCTCTACCTCGGCCACCGCGACGACCGCGTCTTTCTGCGTTGGGGTATCGGGTCGGATCGATCGATCCACGGTAACGCCACCGGCACCCTGGATGCTCTGCTGCTTCGTTTCCTGATTCCCGAATGGGAGCCGGCCGGACGGGCCACCGGCGTCATCGAGATGCTCGGCACCATCGACCGGCCCCGTTTCGAGGGTATCGCCGAGATCGCCCAGGGTTCCTTTCGCCTTCCCGGTGGGCAGACGATCCTGTCGGGCATCGACGGCACCATTCTCCTGTCCGAGGACGAGGTCATCGTCGACGGGTCGGACTTTCGGTTCATGCAGGGCCGAGGCCGGGCCCGAGGGCGGGTCAACTGGCGGGTCGGGATCATCTCTCTCGATCTCGCCGGTGAGATCAGCGGGCTCCGCTATCCGGTTCTGCCGGGCCTGACGGCCCGTCTTTCCGGGCCCTGGAGGCTCAACGGCCCGACCGACGACCTCCATATCAGCGGTGATCTGACGGTTGACCGCGCGTCGCTGCAGCGGCGCGACGCGCCTTCGATGCTCATCCTGGAGTGGTTTGGCGGCACCCCCGCCCCACCCGTCGAAGGCGGTCCGAGCCTGGATCTCCGGGTCGAGGCCGATCAGACCATCGAGCTGCGCAGTCCGTACGTCCGCCTCGTGGGCTCGGCCAGTCTGCATGTCACCGGGACGACCAATCGCCCGGGACTGGTCGGCAAGATCGAGTTCGAGGAGGGGGGCGAGGTCACCCTTCAGAACCTCCGCTACGATCTCGAACGCGGCAACCTCACCTTTGCCGACCCCGACCGCATCGACCCCAGTATCGAGCTCCAGCTCCGCACCTGGGTCCAGAACTACCAGGTGACCCTGAGGGTCTCCGGCACCTCTGACCGGTTGGTTCCCCAGGTCAGCTCCAACCCGCCCTTGCCCCAGGATGAGGTCTACTCTCTGCTCGCCATGGGCTACCGCAGCGACAGCCTGGGCAGCGGCGCCATGGGGGTCGGCCTCGCGTCGACGATCCTGTCGCAGCAGATCTCCTCGGAGCTTGACCGCCGAACCAAGCTCGTTCTCCCCCACGTCAGGGTCGATCCCTTCGCCGATAACGCCACCAGCGGCCCTTCGGCCCGGGTCACGGTGGTCCAGCAACTCGCGCCCAACTGGACCGTGACCCTGCAGTCGAATCTGTCGGCCGAGCGGGCAGAGGTCGTTGTCAGTCGCTGGTACCTCGCCCCCGGGATCTTTCTCGAAGCGAGCCGCGATCTCGACGGTTCGTACGGTCTCGACATCAAGATGCGACGGCCGTACTGAGGGCCGACGTGGTCACCTTCGCCACCGATGTTTTCGGCGGACGTTCGACACCGGTCTTTCTCGCCGCCTTCCTGATCGTGACCGCCGCACTGCCCGCTTCCGCCAACATCGATCGCACGACCATCGCACGACTCGATGTGGAGAGCGACGGGCCGGTGAACCCCGAAGCCACCCTCGAGGTCCTCGGTCTCGAGATCGGCGGGACCCTCGACCGAAAGCTCCTTCGGGACGCGATCCTCTCCATGTATGCCTCCACCGACGCCGAGTGGGTCAAAATCGAATCCGCAGAGACCCCGGATGGGCTCGACATCCTGGTTCGGATCAGCGTTAAACCGACGGTCTCCCGGATCCATGTCGAGGTCGGGAATCGTGTCCTGCGCAAACGGATCGAAAAATGGCTCGATGTCGGGTTGGGCGACGTGGTGTCCTTGACGAGCATCGAGGCCGGCGAAAAGCGGATCGTTCGCAAGCTGCGCGAACGGGGTTACCCCAACCCTCAGGTCGACGTTTATCTCGACTATCGGCGTGACACCAACTCGGTGAGCGTCTCGATCACCGCCGAGCTCGGCCTGCCCATGACAGTCAACGCTGTCACACTGACCGGCATCGACAATCCCGAGATCGAGGCCGCTGCCACTCCCAAGATCAAACCAGGCAAGAAGCTCACGGTGCGATTCGAGGAGAAGATACGGCAGCAGGTCGAGGAGGATCTCAAGGAGGCCGGCTACTGGGATGCCGAGGTTCTCAGGGTTACGCACGTCGGCGAGAGCAATGACGTCGATCTCGAGCTGGCGGTGGACCCCGGTGATTTCTATCGGCTGGAGCTCGAGTACCCGGAAGAGGGATCGAAAGCGGTCCGCAACGCCATTCCCGATCCCAAGAAGGAGGAGATCCATCCCCATCAGACCGACGCTCTGGCCGAGCGGGTTCGCGAGCGCCTTCAGGAATCCGGCTATCTTCTCGCAGAGGTATCGGCCCACCTCGAGACCGATCCGACCGAATCCGTTCTCCACCTCACCGCCGAACCGGGGACTGTCCGCAAGGTCCATTCCGTCACTTTCCCCGGCGCCAGGAGCCTGACCGAAAAGCTCCTCCTGTCGACGGTGACGACCCGAAAAGGAGCGGTTCGCGGCCTCAGGGGGCAGGATGTGAGCAAGAGCTCGCTCGAGCGGGATCGACGGGCTCTCATCGACCTCTACCGAACCCACGGCTTTCCCGAAGCCGAGATCGCCGAACCGCGCCTCGAGGCCGAAGGGGAGGACTCGGTCCGTGTGGTCTTTCCCGTCGACGAGGGGATGCGGTGGTTCCTCACCGATCTGAGGCTCGAAGGACTCCCGGCGGAAACCGTCGCCGCCCTCGAGAGATCGCCGCTACCCATCGAAGAAGCGACGCCCTGGGATCCACGGAAGGTCGAGGAGACGCTGCGTCGGCTCGAGGGATTGCTGGCGGACAGCGGCTATCCCGACGGTCGCGTCGAAGCCGAAGTCGACACATCTCGGCCCGGTGAGACCCACGTCACCCTCAGCGCCAAACCCGGGAGCTTCGTCCGCATCGGCAAGATCGTCATCGCCGGTCTCCGCCACACTCGAGAATCGGTTGTTGCGCGCTCCCTCCGGAGATCCGGTGTCCACGAGGGCGAACCCTACTCCCGATCACTCATGCTCAAGGCCCAGCAGCGGCTCTATGAGCTCGCCCTTTTCCGACGGGTCGAGCTGCTGCCCATGCCGGGTCAGGAGCGACACACCGACCGCGGTTTGGTGGTCCTGCTCGAAGAGGGTCTGCACAAGAGCTATCTGGTGGGTCTCGGCTGGAACGAGACCGACCGTTTCCGGGTAACCCTGGGTTGGTACCACCTCAATCTCTTCGGCGGCGCCCATGCATTCTCGATTGAAACCGTGCTCTCGGGGACCGAACAGCGGTACCAGATCGGAATCCGCGAACCACGCCTGCCCAAGCTCGATCTCCCGGCCTACCTGGTCGTCTACCGAACCTACGAGGAGTTCGCCACCTACGCCCAGCGGCGGCAGGGTCTGTGGATCGATGTCGGCGACCGTTACAAGCGTCCCTACCGGTTGTGGTGGCGTTACGAGTACCAGATCGTCCAACCCGAAAACGTGCGGGGCGAAATCGGCCGCGAGGAGGAAGAGGCCCGGATCTCGTCCATCACACCCACCTTCGAATGGGACTTCAGGGACAACCAGCTGGTGCCCACCCGGGGCACCTACAGCGAGATCGCCGTCGACTACGCCTTTCCACTCTTCCAGGCCAACGCCGAGTTCCTCAAGCTCAGGGCCAGAACCACGCTCTACGGATCCATCGCCAACGGTCGCGGGGCCATCGGCGCCCGGCTCGGGGCCATCCTGCCCCTCGGTCCCTCCAGCGATCTGCCGGACAACCTCCAGGTCCCCCTCAACACCCGCTTCTTCGCCGGTGGCTCCAACACCCACCGCGCTTTCCGCAGGGACTATCTCGGCATCCCCGGCGAGACCATCAACCTCGAGGGCGACCCGATCGGCGGCAACGCCCTCGTGCTCTTCAACGCCGAGTACATCCGCAAGCTCTGGTGGCTCTTCTCCGGTCATGTCTTTGTCGATGCCGGCAACGTCTGGGCGAGCCCGAGCTCGGTGCGCTTCGGGGACATCCGCTGGGGCGCCGGGCTCGGATTCTCTCTCGACACCCCGGCCGGTCCCATCCGCCTCGAGTACGGATGGAAGCTCGATCGAAAACCCGAAGAATCGCCGGGGCAGCTATGGCTCAGCTTCGGGATTCCGTTCTAAGGAACCCGACACCGAACCCCAGGCCCCCTACCCGCCGCGAACAACGACAAAGATGAGGTACGCCGTGACCAGCACCAGCATCATCGTGCCTTCCGCCCGACTGATTCGACCGTCACGGATCACGACCTTGCCTACGATGAAGGTGGCAAGGACGAGAAACGGGATGTCCTGGCGGATGACGAAGACCGGTACCGACGCCGGGTTGATGGTGAAGGCGGTGCCCACCACCAGACCCAGGTTGAAGATGTTGGACCCGAGGACGTTGCCGATGGAGATTTCGGACTCGCCCTTGAAGGCCGCAGCCACCGAGGTGGCGAGCTCCGGCAGCGAGGTACCGAAGGCGACCAGCGTGAGTCCGATCACCGCCTCAGAGATCCCGAATCTCCGTGCGATGTCGATCCCGCCCCGGACCATCATCTCGGAACCGATCACGAGCACGACGATGCCGATCAGGGTGAGTCCCAGGTGTTTCATGGGCCCGCCGCTGACCACGGTCTTGCCGGTGTTCTCGGTCTGGGCCTGACGCAGGGCGAGGCCGATGAAGACGGCGAAGATCACGAGCAACGCCACCGACGACGGTCGACCGATGAAACCATCCCACGCCGCGGCCATGATCACGACGGCGGGGATCACTCCGAAAATGAGATCCCGGCGGAGCACCCTCTCGCCACCGACGACGTGGATCGGTTTGATCATCGCGGCGACACCGAGTACGAGGAGCAGATTCATGATGTTGGAGCCGACCGCGTTGCCGACGCTCAACCCACCGGAATCGACGAGAGCTGCCCGAACCGAGACCGCAAACTCGGGCATGGAGGTACCGAAGCCGACGACAACAAGCCCCACGACCATGGGCGAGACCCCGAGGCGCAGCGCGAGGCGCGAGGCCCCATCCACCAGCCACGACGCACCCTGGCCGAGACCGACTATGCCGACCACGACCATCACCCAGGGGAGGAACTGCGAAAACTCCACAACCTCGAAATCGTAGCACTGCAATAAAATTCGTCGGACGAATTTTGGCGGCGCGTCTGACGCGCCGATACATCGCATACCATCGCACGGAGTCTCGCGGGAAATCGGGGCCACGGCAAACGTTGACCGCTCTGTGATTTCAACATTCAGGCCGTTAGCGATGATTGGCGCAATCGTAACGAACCCAACCTCAAGTCAGCCGAACATGGATGGGCTGTGATCAATCGGCGCGTTCGACGCGCCGCCGCAATTCGTCCGACGAATTGCTTTCAGTTCTTCTTGAAGATCTGCGAAATCTGTTCTCGGGTTGCCGAACCCACAACTTTTAGCATGTGCGGGATGGCGGATGGCCGCTGGTGGGCGGACGTGGCCGTCACACGATCCGTGAGCTCTTTGTTGATTTCGGTCGCCCAGCGTTCAATGGCGGTCAGAAGCTCATGGCGCACCAGACGCCCGACCAGCCGATCGTCATCGATCACCGGCAGACAGGCGAAGTTGCATTCGATAAAGGCGAGCGATGCCGAGAGGAGATCCATCTGCGACGTCAGACGAACGGTGAGATCCGACATGTAGTCTTTCACCACCCCACCGGAAACGCCCTCGTAGGACCACGTTCCCACGGCTCGGAGACAGTCCTTCTCGGTCAGCAGACCGACCACCTCGCCGTTCTCATCGACAACCGGGACCGCCGCGACCGGAGATCGCGCGACGATACCGGTCGCCTCCGGCATCGACTGGTCCATCCTGAAGGTCCGACTGGGTTTCTTCATCACATCACGAACGATTGGTGCATCCACGAGCATGGTTACCTCCCGATGACCGCCAGGGGTTCATGATCCGAAACACAGGGTGAGGCCCAGGCCGATCGATCGTGACGACAGGCGATGACCAGGCCTCTGAATTCTGACTCAGCCTCCCGCACCGTGACCTCCTGAGCCATCCTGGGTTCGCAACCCGAGCGGCGGGACCGGCTGCTCTCGCGCACGGTAGTGCGACGCCTGCTCCAAAGCATGTGAGCTTTCCCGACGAATCGTCTTTTCGACCCCAGTTTGCACCTGTCCTCATCTGATAAATTGTTGAAATGACTATACCAGCAATACTATAGTGTCAGCAAGAGAAGCGCGGAAAAAGGGAACGACATGACCGCAAACGGAGCCTCCTTCCTCTGGCCTCTCGGCGTCTACATCGTCAGCGTCGTCGGCGTCGTGTGCGTCATGGTCGGAGCCTCCTTCTTTCTCGGGAATCGTCACGACGATCGCGCGACCGGTGAGCCCTACGAGTCGGGAATCGTTTCCGAGGGATCCGCTCGCGTGCGGATGACCTCTCAGTTCTATCTGATGGCCATGCTCTTTGTGATCTTCGATCTGGAGGCGGTGTTCATCTTCAGCTGGGCGGTGGCGGTGCGCGAACTGGGTTGGACCGGGTACGCGGTGATCTCGCTGTTCATCGTTCTTCTTCTGGTCGCGCTCATCTATCTGTGCCGGGTGGGAGCTCTCCGGTGGGGCCCGGCCCGACCGAACCTGCCCGCGGAGGCTGGGACCACCGGGGCCGATCCCAAATGACGCGGGGGCGCAACCTCCCGACGACCGCCCGGATCCTCGAGGAACTCAACGCCCGATCGATGCAGACCGCCGCCGAGAGAGTCGTTCTCACTGCACGGCTCGAGGATCTGCTCGCCTGGGGCAGAAAGAACTCGATCTGGCCGTTTGCCTTCGGGCTCTCGTGCTGTTTTGTCGAGATGGCCACGAGCTTGACCAGCAAGTACGACATCGCCCGGTTCGGCTCGGAGGTCATCCGGGGCTCGCCGCGGCAGGCGGATCTGATGGTGGTGGCGGGCACGGTCTTTCGAAAAATGGCGCCGATCATCCAACGTCTGTACGACCAGTTGATGGAACCGAGGTGGGTCATCTCCATGGGATCGTGCGCCAACTCGGGAGGCATGTACGACATCTACAGCGTGGTCCAGGGTGTGGACTCGTTTCTCCCGGTCGATGTCTATGTCCCCGGATGTCCACCCAGACCGGAGGCATTCATGGAGGGTCTGCAGCTCCTCCGCCACCTGGTCGGCAACGAACGCCGCCCGCTGAGCTGGGCCGTCGGGGACCAGGAGGTGCGTCGTCCCGAGCCGCCGAACATGAGAGATCTCAAATGGGAGCGTCGATCCGAGCTGATTGAGCTGAAGTCGCCCGACGAGGTGTAGATACCGACGATCGGAGGTGGGGTCAGATGACGAGCGCGCCCGAAGTCGCCCTGGAGATTGTGGAGCAGCTCCGGGAGTCGAGCGCTTCGGTGCAATCGACAATCGACGAGATTCCGACGATCTGGGTTCCACTCGACCGGCTGGCCACGGCGGCGGACCACCTCTGCCGTCGCGCTACACAGCCCTTCTCGACCCTGCTCGATCTCACCGCCATCGACGAGCGCGAGCGCATCCATCGGGAAGATCAGCCCGCCGCCGACTTCACCCTCGTCTATCACCTCTTCAGCTACGAACGAAACCAACACCTCCGACTCAAGGTGCCGTTGCTGGGAGAGTACCCGTCGGTCCCGACGACCACCGGGCTGTGGACCGCGGCCAACTGGTATGAGCGTGAGGTCTTCGACATGTTCGGGATCACCTTCGACGACCACCCGGAGCTGAGGCGGATCCTGATGCCGCCGACCTGGAAGGGTCACCCGCTGCGCAAGGAACACCCCGCCCGGGCGACCGAGATAGGACTGTACGAGCCCACCGAAGCCGACCACGACAAAGAGCAGGAGGCGCTGAGGTTCAACCCGGAAGACTGGGGGATGGAGCGGCAGGCGGAGAACTCCGACTTCCTCTTCCTCAACCTGGGACCGCAGCACCCGGGGACCCACGGTGTCCTGCGAATGGCTCTCCAACTCGATGGCGAGCTCATCGTCGATGCCATCCCCGATATCGGTTATCACCACCGCGGCGCCGAGAAGATGGCGGAGCGCCAGACCTGGCACACCTACATCCCGTACACCGATCGCATCGACTATCTGTCCGGCGTCCAGAACAACTTCCCCTATGTTCTGGCGGTCGAGAAGCTCGCGGGGATCGAGGTTCCCGACCGGGCAAAGACCATCCGCATCATGATGGCGGAGCTCTTTCGCATCGCTTCTCACCTGGTCTGGTACGGCACCTTCGCCCAGGACATCGGCGCCCTTTCGCCGGTCTTTTTCATGTTTGTCGATCGCGAGCGGATCTTCGACATCGTCGAGGCGATCTGCGGCGGCCGTATGCACCCGAGCTGGTTTCGCATCGGCGGCGTGGCCCACGATCTCCCTCACGGCTGGGACCGGTTGATGAGGAGCTTTCTCGACTATCTGCCCGCCCGACTCGTTGAGTACGACAAGGTCGTTATGCAGAACCGGATCTTCAGAGCACGGACCGAGGGTGTCGGCGGTTATACCCGAGACCAGGCCATCCGGTGGGGGATCACGGGCCCGAACCTGCGCGCCTGCGGAGTCGAGTGGGACTTCAGAAGACAGCAACCGTACGGCGGCTATGAGGATTTCGATTTCGATGTTCCCACGGCCCGGGAAGGCGACTGCTATGCCAGGGCGCTGGTGAGGATCGAGGAGATCCGTCAAAGCCTGAGAATCATCCGACAGTGCATCGACAGGATGCCCGAGGGGCCGTACAAGGCGGATCATTCACTCGCCACTCCACCGCCGAAGGCAGCCACCATGAAGGACATCGAGACGCTCATTCACCACTTCGTCAACGTCAGTTGGGGTCCCGTCATCCCCCACGGCGAGGCCTTCCAGGGCATCGAGGCGCCCAAGGGCTTCACCGCCTACTACCTTGTCAGCGACGGCTCGACGGGTTCATACCGGACACGAATCCGTGCACCATCATTCGCCCACATGCAGACCGTCCCCTGGATCAGCCGCGGCGTCTTCGTCGCCGATCTTCTCGCGATCCTGGGGAGCATCGACTTCGTGCTCGCGGATGTGGATCGCTGATGGTCCTCACACCCGACGAACTCGCGCTTTTCGATTACGGCCTGAGCCTGGAGGAGAACCCCAGGTCGGCCTGCGTTGCGGCCATGAAGTTCATCCAGGACCGGCGCGGTTGGGTCGATGACGAGGCCATGGCGTGGCTGGCGAAGAAGCTCGACATGAACCTGTCGGATCTCGAGAGCGTCGCCACCTTCTACAGCCTGGTCTTCCGCAAACCGGTGGGCAAACACGTGATCCTCATGTGCGACAGCGTGAGTTGCTGGATCATGGGGTGCGAATCGGTGGGCGATCACCTCAGGCGCAGACTGGGGATCGACCTCGGCCAGACCACACCGGACCGACGATTCACCTGGCTGACCATCCCCTGCCTCGGCGCCTGCGACATGGCGCCGGCGATGATGGTGGACGAGATTCTCTGCGGACCGCTGACGCCCGAGCTCATTGACAAGATCCTAGATGCCTGTGAAGAGGCCGACTCATCATGACCGCCGAGACACCCCTCACCGCGGGCATCCAGGCCAACGGTGACGTCCTCAGCCTGAACAGGTACGAGGACATGGGGGGCTACCAGGCCTTCCGCACGGCGCTCCGTGAGATGACGCCGTCCGAGGTCATCGAAACGGTCAAGGCGTCGGGTCTCCGCGGCCGCGGAGGAGCGGGCTTCCCCACCGGGATGAAGTGGAGCTTCGTTCCCAAACGGAACGGCGACACCGGCCGAAGATACCTGGTCGCCAACGGCGACGAAATGGAACCCGGGACCTTCAAGGACCGCCTCCTGATCGAGGGCAACCCTCATCAACTGATCGAGGGTGTGCTGCTGGCTGCCTACGCGATGGAGGCCGACTTCGGCTATGTCTTCATCCGTTGGGCCTATCGGGATTCCTTCCTGCGACTTCGCCACGCCGCCGCCGAGGCGCGCGCGGCGGGCTACATCGGTGAAGACATCTTCGGCTCCGGCTTCAACCTGGAGTTCCACGTCCACGTCAGCGCGGGGCGCTACATGTGCGGTGAGGAGACGGCTCTGTTGACCTCGCTCCAGGGCGGCCGCGCCAACCCGCGGTCCAAACCGCCTTTTCCTCCGGTTGCGGGCCTCTACGGCAAACCCACCATCATCCAAAACATCGAGACTCTGTGCAACGTGCCGCATATCGTCCGAAACGGCGCCGAGTGGTACCGGAACCTGGGTCTGACCGAGGAAAGCGGGACCAAGCTCTACGGGGTCAGCGGCAAGGTCAACCGACCCGGGATCTACGAGTTGCCCATGGGCACCCCGATCCGGGAAATCATCGAGCAGCACGCAGGTGGAATGAAGGACGGTCTGCGGCTCCGCGGTTTCCTCCCCGGAGGTGCGTCGACGCCGTTTCTTCTCGACGAGCACCTGGATCTACCCATGGACTTCAACCACATCGCCAACGCCGGCAGCCGGCTCGGAACCGGCACCATGATCATCCTCGACGACAGCACATGCCCGGTGGGAATGTTGGCCAACATGGAGCATTTCTACGCCCAGGAAAGTTGCGGCTGGTGTACTCCGTGCCGCGAGGGCCTGCCGTGGGTGGAAAAGACCCTGACCGCCATAGAAAAGGGGGAGGGACAGGAAGACGATCTCGGGATACTCGAAGACCACTGCAAGCTGTTGGGGCCCGGTTACACCTTCTGCGCACTGGCGCCCGGCGCCGCCGATCCGCTCGCGAGCGCCCTCAGGTTCTTCAGAGAGGATTTCGAGGCGCACATCACCGGCAGGGGGTGCCCATGGGGTTCAGGTGGTAGGTATTAGGTGTTAGGTATTAGGTATTACGTGTTAGGGATTGGGGATTGGGTGTTGAGTTCATGATCACCATCACGGTCGACGGTAGGGAGCACGAGATCCGAGAGGGTCAGAACCTCCTGCAGGCCGTCCTCAATCTCGGCTACGACCTCCCCTACTTCTGCTGGCACCCGGCCCTCGGTTCGGTCGGCGCCTGCCGCCAGTGTGCGGTCAAGCAGTTCCGCGATGCCGATGACACCGAGGGGATGATCATCATGGCCTGCATGACCCCGGTCAGCGACGGGCTCCTGATCTCCATCGACGACCCCGAGGCGGTTGAGTTCAGGACCGCGGTGATCGGTTGGCTGATGACGAACCACCCGCACGACTGTCCGGTCTGCGACGAGGGCGGCGAGTGCCACCTTCAGGACATGACGGTCATGACCGGCCACAACCAACGCAGCCACCGCTTCAACAAACGCACCTTTCTCAACCAGGATCTCGGCCCATTCCTCAACCACGAGATGAACCGCTGCATCCACTGCTACCGTTGCGTCCGCTTCTACCGCGACTACGCCGGCGGCACGGATTTCAACGTTTTCGGCTCCCGCAACCGCACCTACTTCGGTCGGGTCAAAGACGGAACCCTCGAGAGCCCATTCAGCGGCAATCTCGCGGAGATCTGCCCGACCGGGGTCTTCACCGACAAGACCGAGAAGGCGCACTACACCCGCAAGTGGGATCTCCAAACCGCACCCTCTCTGTGCACGCTCTGCGGACTCGGCTGCAACACTTTGCCGGGCGAGCGCCTTGGAACGCTCCGCCGGATCCGCAACCGCTACCACGGAGAGATCAACCGCTATTTCCTCTGCGACCGGGGCCGGTTCGGCTACGGTTTCGTCAACAGCCCTCGCAGAATCCGACATCCCGTGCTTCGACAAACCACGACCTCTCAGAAGGTGATCGTGTCGGCCGAGCGGGCCATCGATCACGTGGCGGGGCTCCTCGCCGAAGGCGCCACCATCGGAATCGGTTCTCCGACGGCCTCGCTCGAGGCCAACCACGCGCTGCGATCGCTTGTCGGGGCCGAGAACTTCCTGGTCGGAATCGACGCCGGTGAGGCGGAAATGCTCCGGATCGTTGTGGCGACCCTCGGGGCGGGGCCCGCCCGGCCACCATCCCTTCGCGACATCGAACGGGCCGACGCGGTCCTCATCCTCGGCGAGGATCCGACCAACACGGCTCCGATGCTCGATCTCGCCGTCCGACAGTCGGTGCTCAACGTCCCTCTTGAGCGCGCACGGAAACTCGGCGTCCCGCACTGGAATGACGCCGTCAACCGACTTGTCGTCAACAACGAACGAGGTCCGCTCTTTGTCGCGACACCGGCACCGACCGCTCTGGACAAGCTCGCCTCCGGAGTCTGCCGGGCCGCCCCCGAGGACATCGCTCACCTCGGATTCGCCATCGCGAAGATCATCGACCCCGGCTCGCCCACGCCGGGCGATCTGCCGCACAGGATCGCTCTCCTCGCCGGTCCGGTGGCGGAGGCGCTGAGGAAATCGACCACACCGGTGATCATCACCGGGACGGGATCGGGAACGGTCGCCACGCTCCAGGCGGCCGCAACGTTGGTCCGGGCGCTCGGCGCGGTCAACCCCGGTGCCGCCCTGTGCCTGGTGGTTCCCGACTGCAACACGGTGGGGGTCGGATTGTTCGGCGCGCACGATCTCAGCCACGCGGCGCCGGCGGCGGCCCGGGGCGAGATCGCCAATGCCATCGTGCTCGAACCCGATCTCTCGCGCCGGGGACGAAACCACGCGCTCACCGCGGTCCTGGATAACGTATCCCACGTGGTGGTGCTCGATCATCTGGATGGCCCGGCAACGGACCGAGCGGAGCTCGTGTTGCCGGCCGCGACCTATGCGGAGAGCGGCGGCACCATGGTCAACAACGAGGGCCGGGCGCAACGTTTCTTCCAGGTCTTTGTGCCCGAGGGTGAGGTCCGCGCGAGCTGGCGCTGGCTGCAGCAGATCGGCGAGCGATTGCTCGGACCTGAAGCCATGCCATGGGGCGGATCGGACGATGTCGCAAAGGACCTGGCTCGGGAGCTCCCGGTGTTCGGCCCCATTGCCGATCTCATGCCGGTACCGACCCACAGACCGCGGCGTCGGGTCCCCCGGCAGAGCCATCGTGTCACCGGCCGGACGAGCGTCAACGCCTATCTTCAGATCCGCGAGCCCCGCCCGCCCGACGACGGCGAGTCCCCGCTGGCCTACTCCATGGAGGGTAGCCCGCTCGAACCTCCGGCCGGTCTGATCACGCGTTACTGGTCGCCGGGGTGGAACTCGGTGCAGGCCCTCAACCGGTTCCAGGAGGAGATCGGCGGCACACTTCGAGGTGGCGACCCCGGGATCCGACTCATCGAGCCGCGGCCGCCGGATGAGGTCTCTCCCAACCGCGATGAGCCGGCGCGCTTCACACCGAGATCCGATGAGTGGCTGCTGGTTCCGCTCAATCACCTCTACGGTTCCGAGAGACTGAGCCTCGAGACCCCGGGTGTCGCGGAGCAGGCGCCGGCGCCGTACGTCGCGCTCAACCCGGATGACGGGGACCGGCTCGGCGCCGGCCCGGGCGACTCCGTTGTGGTCGAAATCGAAGACCGGACACTCGAGCTCCCGCTCAAGATCGAGCCCGGGCTGCCTCTGGGTTGCGCCGGTCTGCCCGAGGGTCTATCCGGTCTCTCGGATCTCCCCGCCGGCCGCTGGGCGAGGCTCAGGAGGATGCCATGAGCGCCTTACTGGGTCCCCTCATCCCGGTTGTCGTCGTCCTCGGTCTGATGCTGACCATGGCGGCGTTTCTGATCTGGTACGAGCGACGCCTCCTTGCTTTGTGGCAGGACCGGTACGGACCCAACCGGGTGGGCCCGTTCGGGCTGCTCCAGATCGTTGCCGACATGATCAAGATCTTCTTCAAGGAGGACTGGATTCCGCCGTTCGCCGACCGGTTCGTTTTCGTGCTCGCACCCATGGCGATCATGATCGCGGTGCTCATGTCCTTTGTCGTGCTTCCCCTCAGCCCCGACATCGTGGTCGTCGACTCGAACATCGGTCTGCTCTTCATCCTCGCCATGTCGTCCATGACCGTCTATGCGTCCGTCCTCGGCGGTTGGGCCTCCAACAACAAGTACGCTCTGCTCGGCGGGCTGCGGTCGGCGGCCCAGATGGTGAGCTACGAGGTCTTCATGGGGATCAGCCTCATGGGCGTCATCGTGCTCACCGGTTCGTTCCGGTTGATCGACATCGTCGAGGCCCAGTCGGGTCTGTGGAACTGCGTGCCGCAGTTTTTCGGGCTGCTGATCTTCGCCGTCGCCGGGGTCGCGGAGAGCAAGCGGATTCCGTTCGACATGCCCGAGGCCGAGGCAGAGCTCGTCGCCGGTTACCACACCGAGTACTCCGGGATGAAGTTCGGGATGTTCTTTGTCGGCGAGTATCTCGGCGTGACCTTGATCTCGGCCCTGACGGTGATTCTCTACTTCGGAGGCTGGAAGGGACCGTGGCTGCCGCCCATCGTCTGGTTCTTCATCAAGACATTTGCCGTGATCGCCGTCTTTATTCTGCTGCGCGCGTCGTTGCCGCGGCCCCGGTTCGACCAGCTCATGGACTACGGATGGAAGGTGCTGCTGCCGTTCGCGCTGCTGAACGTCCTGGTGACCGGTGCGGTGGTGCTGCTGTGAGATCGATCTTCAACTCCGCGAAGAGCATGTGGCACATCTTCATGCACGCCTTCCACAAAAGGGAGACGATTCAATATCCCGAAGAGCGACCCGAGCTTCCCCCACGCTGGCGAGGCCGGATCATCCTCAGCCGGGATCCCGATGGTGAGGAACGCTGCGTCGCCTGCTATCTGTGCTCGGTCGCCTGTCCTGTGGACTGCATCGCGCTCCAGGCCACCGAGGATTCTGACAACCGGCGCTACCCCGACTTTTTCAGGATCAACTTCTCCCGCTGCATCTTCTGCGGTTTCTGCGAGGAGGCGTGTCCGACCTATGCGATCCAGCTCATCCCGGATTTCGAGATGAGCGAATTCGATCGTAGGAATCTGGTCTACGAAAAGGAGCATCTGCTGATCAACGGCCCGGGCAAGTACCCGAAGTTCAACTTCTACCGTGTCGCGGGTCTGGCCATCGGCGGCAAGGGCAAGGGCGAAGCCGAAGGCGAGGACCCGCCCGTCGATGTCCGGGATCTCATGCCTTAGGGGAATCATGACGGTCATCTTCTATCTCTCGTCGGTCATCGCACTGCTCGCCGCAGCCATCGCCATCTCCAGGCGAAACGCCTTCCACGCCCTGCTCTACGTCGTGGTGTCGCTGCTCGCGGTGGCGGTGACCTTCTTCAGTATCGGCGCCGCGTTCGCCGGGGCTCTGGAAATCATCGTCTACGCCGGTGCGATCATCGTGCTCTTCATCTTTGTGGTGATGATGCTCAACCTGGGACCACAGGCCGCCGGCAGAGCGGACGGCTTGCTGACGCCCTCCATGTGGTTCGGTCCCGCGCTTCTGGCGCTCACCCTCCTCGTCGAGCTCTCCGTCATCCTGATCCGAGCAACCGGCACGGGCACATCCGACACCGCGGTCGGGCCGAGGGAGGTCGCCCTGTCGCTGTTCGGACCCTACGCCATTGGGGTCGAGCTCGCGTCGTTCCTACTGCTGGCCGGCCTCGTCGGCGCCGCCCGGCTCGGCTCGGGAGCCAGATCGACCGGAGGCGACCGATGACCGCCGGAATTCCGCTCGAGCACGGCCTCCTGGTCGCCGCAGGGCTCTTTGTCATCGGTTTCATCGGGGTGCTCGTTCGCCGCAACCTGCTCTTTCAGCTGCTGTCCATCGAGATCATGCTCAACGCGGCCGGGATGGCCTTTGTCATTGCGGGCGCACGTTGGGGCGAGGCGGATGGTCAGGTTCTGTTCATCTTCATCCTGGTCATGGCGGCGGCGGAGGTTGCCGTCGGGCTCGCGCTCCTGCTCCGGCTGTCGAACCGGTTCGGGGATCTCGATGGCGACTCGGTGAGCAGTATGAGGGGTTGAGATGGACGGATTCTGCTGCTCGCTGCCCCTGTGGCTGATCCCCGCCCTCCCGGCGGCCGGGTTCGTGGTGCTCGCGCTCGTCGGCGCGCGGCTTCCGAAACGGTGGGCGGCCGTCATCGGCGCCGGTTCGGTCGGTCTGTCGGCGGCAGTCACGCCATGCGCCGCATCATGCTATCTGCGCCACCCGCCGGACGGAGGTGTTCGGATCGAGCGGTTGTGGACCTGGATCGATGTCGGGACCTTCGACATCGGCTTCAGTCTCGCGCTGGATGCGCTGTCGTTGGTGATGATCTTCGTCGTGACCTTCGTCGGATTTCTGATCCACCTCTACTCCACCGAGTACATGGCTGACGATCCCGGCTTCAGTCGCTTCTTCGCCTACATGAATCTCTTCGTCGCCTTCATGCTGATGCTGGTTCTGGCGGACAACCTCTTCCTTCTCTATCTCGGTTGGGAGGGCGTCGGGCTCTGCAGCTACCTGCTCATCGGTTTCTGGTACGACGATCCCGAGAACGGCAGGGCTGCGCGCAAGGCGTTTGTCGTGACCCGGGTCGGCGACACCGCCATGGCCATCGCGCTGCTGCTGATCTTCAAGCACGCCGGCACCCTCGACATCGGGCAGGCGATGACGTGGGCGAGCGACAACTGGGCGGTGGGATCCGGACTGGCCGTGGCCGTGGCTTTCCTCCTCCTCGGTGGCGCCGTCGGCAAATCGGCCCAGCTCCCGCTCCAGGTCTGGCTGCCCGACGCCATGGCCGGACCGACCCCTGTGAGCGCCCTCATCCACGCCGCCACCATGGTCACGGCCGGGGTCTACCTCATCGCCCGCACCCACGCCGTATTCATGCTGGCGCCGGCGGCGATGACCGCCGTCGCCGTCATCGGTGCGGCGACCCTGCTGCTCGCAGGCTGCAGCGCATTGGTTCAGACCGACATCAAACGGGTGCTCGCCTACTCGACGATCTCTCAGATCGGTTACATGTTCCTCGGACTCGGGGTCGGTGCCTGGTCCGCAGCCATCTTCCACCTCATGACCCACTCCTTTTTCAAGGCGCTGCTCTTCCTCGGCGCCGGTGCGGTGATCATCAGCCTCCATCACGAGCAGGACATCTTCAAGATGGGCGGGTTGCGAGACCGGCTTCCGACGGTCTTCTGGACCTTTCTCATCGGCTCGGCCTCGCTGGCGGCACTGCCGCTGGTGACCGCCGGGTTCTACAGCAAGGACCTGATCCTTTGGTACTCCTGGAGCACCGAGTACGGCAGCCCGTGGCTTTGGGCGGCGGGGACCGTCGGCGCGTTCCTCACTGCCCTTTATTCGTTCCGTCTGGTCTTCATCGTCTTCTTCGGCGACGAGAAGGGCCACGTCGAACGTCATCCCGGGCTCCGGATCCTCATCCCCCTGGTGGTGCTGGCCGTCCTGTCGGTCATCGGGGGCCTGGTGGAAACACCGGCGATGCTCGGCCACGTCACCCTCTTCTCAGATCTTCTGGATCCTGTTCTACCGCCGGCCGAATCGACGGTACCCGGCCACCAAACCGAACATCTTCTCCAGGCGGTGGTCGCCGCGATCACCCTTGTGGGTGTCTTTCTGGCCTTCCTCTTCTATGTGAGGCGACCGTCGATACCGGCCGCGTTGAGGTCCTCGCCGCTGGGTGCCCGGGTCTGCCGATTCTGGTTGTCGGGGTGGGGTTTCGACACGCTGTATGACCGGATCCTCGTTCGTCCCTTCGTCGATTTGGCCCGACTGCTTCGCCTCGACCCGTTCGATGGGATTTCCTCGACCCTCGGCCGGGTGACCGCGGCCGGCAACTCGGTATTGAGCCGGACCCAGGACGGCCGGATCCGGACCTACGTATTCGGCATCGGTGTCGGCGCGGTCATCGCCGTCACCATCGTGGTGTTCACATGACGCTGGTGCTGTTGATCCTGCTGCCGCTCGTTGGTGGGTTTGCCGCCTGGATCGTCGGCCGACGCAACACTGGTGTCTGCCGGTGGTTGTCTCTGGCGGTCGTCCTGGCCGAGCTCGCGCTGGTCCTCCGTGTGTGGGCCCGCCACCTCGGCGACGCGGGCCTCGGGTCGAGTGGTCCCTGGCTCGAGATCTTCGAACGCGCATGGATCCCCAAGCTCGGCATCAGCTTCATCCTCGCCATCGACGGACTCAGCCTGCTGATGGTCGTCCTGACCGCCTTTATCGGCGTCATGGCTGTGCTGGTGTCATGGCGGGAAATCGAAGAGCGGGTCGGTATCTACTTCGCCTGCCTGCTCTGGGTGCTCGCCGGGATCACCGGGGTCTTCATGGCCCTCGACCTCTTTCTCTTCTACTTCTTCTGGGAGGTCATGCTGATTCCGATGTATTTCCTCATCGGTGTCTGGGGTCACGAGCGCCGGATCTACGCCTCCGTCAAGTTCTTCATCTTCACCCTCGCCGGCGGTCTTCTGATGCTGGTCTCGATCCTCGCGCTCACCCTCAGCCACGCCGCCTCGACCGGGATCTACACTTTCGACTACACCGAACTCCTCGGCACACCCTTGTCCTCGCCTTCGGCACTGTGGATCATGCTCGGATTCTTCATTGCCTTCGCGGTCAAGCTGCCGGCTGTCCCGATCCACAACTGGCTGCCCGACGCCCACACCGAGGCGCCCACCGCCGGCAGCCTGATCCTGGCCGCGCTGCTGCTCAAGACCGGCGCCTACGGTCTGATCCGCTTCGTCGTCCCCCTCTTCCCCGAACAGTCCGCGGCGATGGCGCCGTGGGCGCTGTGGCTCGGCGTGCTGGGGATCATTTACGGCGCCCTCCTCGCCTTCGCCCAGACCGATCTCAAAAGGCTCGTCGCCTACACCAGCGTCAGCCACATGGGCTTCGTCCTCATCGGTGTCTACAGCTGGAACGAGCTCGCCCTCCAGGGGACCGTGATGCAGATGATCTGCCACGGGCTCTCGACGGGTGCGCTCTTCATGATCGTCGGGATGCTCTACGACCGGATCCACACCCGCGACGTGACCGAAATGGGCGGTCTCTGGAAGGCGGCGCCGAAACTCGGAGGGGTGGCCATGGTCTTCGCCATGGCCTCTCTGGGACTGCCCGGAACCGGCAACTTCGTCGGCGAGTTCCTCATCATTTTCGGTGCCTTCAAAGTCAGCATCCCGGTCACGGTCGCGGCGCTGCTCGGGATCGTGGCCGCGACCGTCTACTCCCTCCGGATCATCCAAACCACCTTTCACGGTCCCGCTGCGACCTCGTGGGAGATCCCGGACATGAGCAGCCGGGAGATGCTGATGATGGCGCCGATGATCCTCGCCATCGTCTGGTTGGGGCTGTGGCCCTCGACGGTCATCGCCACCTTCGAGCCCGCGCTGAAATCTCTGATGCACCTGGTTCCGACGCTGTGGGGAGGGGGGTAAGACGGTGACCACGGATCTGTTCATCGCTCTGCTGCCCCTGCTCGGCATCGCGGGGACCTCGATCGTGCTGATGTCGGCCATCGCCATCCGACGCGATCGGTGGTGGACGATCTCCATCACCGTCTTCGGGCTGGCGATTTCCCTCGGGCTCGTATTCGTCTCCCGAAGGGTCGTCCCCTGCGATGTGACTTCGCTGTTGAGGGTCGATAGCTTCGCACTCTTTTTCGTTGCATTGATCATTTCGGCTGCGATCATCGTCGCGTTGTTGGCCTTCGAATACCTGGATCGGCGACAGGCGGTGTGCGATGAGTTCTACCTGCTCTTGCTCTTTGCGACCTTGGGCTGCGGCGCGCTCGCGTCCGCCACTCACTTCGCCACGCTCTTTCTCGGGCTCGAGATCCTCTCCGTGTCGCTGTACGCGATGATCGCCTATTTCCGGACAACCGAAAACGGCCTCGAAGCCGGGATCAAGTACCTCATTCTCGCGGCGGTCTCATCGGCATTCCTCCTCTTCGGAATGGCGTTGATCTACGCCCAGACCGGGGCCATGACATTTTCGGCGCTCGCGAACCTCCAGATCGGGCACGGTCGAGTCGCTGATCTGATGACGGTGGCCGGTCTCGCACTGATGATGGTGGGGGTCGGGTTCAAGCTCGCGCTGGTTCCCTTTCATATGTGGACGGCTGATGTCTACCAGGGTGCTCCGGCCCCGGTCACCGCCTTTGTGGCCACGGTGTCGAAAGCCGCCGTTTTCGCCCTCCTGCTCCGTCTGCTGGCAGCGGCCGAGGTCCCACCGCCAGAGTTGGTCTGGATCATGGCCCTGTTCGCCGGGGCGTCCATCATCATCGGCAACCTGCTGGCCCTGCAGCAAGACAACGTCAAACGCCTGCTCGCCTACTCCTCCATCGCACACATAGGCTATCTGATGATCGCGATCATCGCCGGAGGCGCGAATGGCGGCGGGGCGGCAGCGTTCTATCTCGCAGCCTACATCCCGACAACCCTCGGCGCCTTCGGTGTGATCACCGTCCAGAGTTTCGGAAACCGAGACTGCGACCATCTCTACGACTATGTCGGCCTCGGCAGGTCGCGACCGTTCCTCGCCGGGGCGTTCACCGTCACCTTGTTTTCGCTCGCGGGGATCCCTCTCACCGCCGGCTTTGTCGGCAAGTTCCTTGTTCTCGGCGCCGGAGTGAGGTCCGGCCAGTTGGCCCTGACATTGATCCTGGTCCTGGGCTCGGTCATCAGCATCTTCTACTATCTGCGCGTCGTCGTGGCGATGTACATGCGACCCGAAGAGGCGGCCCAACCGGCGCCGATCGTTCCTCGGGTGTCGATCTTGGCCGGAGCGACCCTGACCACGCTGGTCGTGATTCTGCTGTGGTTGGGCGTGTGGCCGGCGCCCCTGCTGAGGGTCATTCAAACCACCGTCGGTGCACTCTGAAAATTCGTCGGACGAATTTTGGCGGCGCGTCGGACGCGCCGATTCGCCGCAGTCTGGTCGCGGGTCGAAAACAACCCTCCCGCACTAAACCCGGGCG
>JARFRM010000167.1 GCA_029287235.1 Thermoanaerobaculales bacterium | reverse complement strand
GGGTCAGCCGCCCAATCTACCGGCGGCCTCGAGGGTGTCGGCCACCTCCCCGAGGGCCAGCTCCTCCAATTTGGCTCGTGTGGGTCTTCCGTTGTCGGGGTCCCAGCCACGCCGCGTGTAGTACCGGTCCTTGAGGGCTTCCCACTGCGCTCTGTCGAGCGGTTCCGGCAAGGTCTCGTCGCCGGCGCCGACGACTTGCTCGAACCAGTAGTGGTTGAGGGTGTCGTCTGAGCGATGTCGGTCTTCCCGAAGCACCATGATCGCGCGGCGCAGATTCCAGATCCTCTCACCCGCCATCCAGAGCCTGCCGACGGTGAAATCGACCCCCGTGACCGCCGACAGCAGGCTGCTCTCGAAGATCCGGACATCCATGTCGGGCGGATGAAAAAAGAGGTCGGGCAGGCTCGCGTACTCACAGATCGGCAGTGAGTTCTTGACGCACTGGTGATGTTGCACCCAGACGGTCGAGCGCTCCGATCCCTGATAGACCATCCGACGGTAGGGGGTGAAGTGTCCGCCGGGCAAGCCGAAGTGGGCGGCGACATCGGCTCTCCAGCCGAAGGTCGAGGTGTAGTCGTGGCATGAGTTGAAGGGGTCTCTGGTGTCGGTGGCCCAGTGCAGAGCCGATGCCGCCCCTTCGATGTGGTGGCTGTGGTAGCCGAACGCCGGGTACATGGTGTTGTAGAGCTCAACGGCTGCCGATCCGATCTGGGCGGCGGCTCTGGCCAGACCCTGGGAAAAGGGACTCGTGCCGTCGGCGATCCCGCCCAGCAGCTCCGTGAGAAAGCGGTGGTGCACGATCTTGCCGCCGTACCCGGGTGTTTGAGCGTAGTCCAGCATCGGGATGAAGCTCACACCGGCATCGGCTCTGGTGAAGACGCCCTCGTCGACGCCGGTGACCAGAAAGATCATCACCCCGAGCATCTCCCGGTTGTTGATGCCCAGCTGCTGCGTGAGGATGTTCCCGTCCCACATGCCTTCCGCATCGCCCCCGCTGAAGAACCCGTACCAGCACTCGGTGCACATCTGGACACCCTTGCCGGTGCCGGGCACGTCGTAGAAACCCTGGCACTGGAAGGGGCACCCGTAGCACCCTGAGAACTTCTTGAGGTATCTGTTCGCCATCGTGCTTCGGATCGGGTCGCCGGTGAGCGGGTACCGTCCCCATGTCTGATGCGGCCCCGCCTCCCACTCGCCGGATCGACGCCGTTCGTTGAGCAGCGCCAGGAGCTCGTCGGGTCTGGCGACCGTCACCGTGCCGCTTCCCCGTACGACGATCGCCTTCAGCTTCTTGGAGCCCATCACCGCCCCGTAGCCGCCCTGGCCGGCGCAGCTGGCGGTTTCGTTGAGAATCACCGCGATGCGCGAGAGGCTCTCGCCGGCCGGACCGATCGCCAGCACCGAAGCTTCGGGGTAACGGGCCATCAGCATCTGCTGCGACTCGAAGGTGTCGCGACCCCACACATCGTCGGCGTCCCTGATCTCGACGTGCTCGTCCTCGATCGACAGGTAGACCGGGCTGTCGGCCTGTCCCACGATCACAAGACCGTCGTATCCGGCGTATTTGAGCTCGGAAGGGAACTTGCCCCCGAACCCGGAGTAGGCGTGAAGCTCCTGCGGGTAGGCCTGCGGTGCGATGCCGCCGACCTCGGCCCGGTTGAACGGTCCGCTGACGCCGGTAAGCGGGCCGACCGAGATGATGAGGGGGCTCAAGGGATCGAAGGCGTCCACCGTTGGGCAACCCAGCTCCCAGAACACCTTGGTGTTGAGGCCGACCCCGCCGAGGAACCTCTTGGGTTCGAAGTCAGTTATCGGCACCCTGGAGATCTCACCGCTGGACAGGTCGACCCACAGAATCACGCCGGTCCAACCGCTGTCTGGCATCACGACACCTGCCCTTCCAGCTCCTGGTCGCACACGTCAAAGCCCGCGTGGCTCAGACTCGAGGTTTCAACCGGAGACTCGCCGAGGCCGTCGTTATCCGCGGCGGCCGCCCGGTCTCCGGGGTGGTCGAAGGCTCACGCACGTGAGTGCCTCCATGGTGCAGTAGTCGACGCAGATCGGCCCCTGGGCCCTGTCCAAGCACCGATCGCAGTTGAGGGCGACCCCTTTTACCGGGTGCAGGGTCGTTCGCGGAGGATCGAACCGGCAGGCGGCGACGCAGCTCCCACAACCGATGCATTCATCCTCATCGACGTACACGATCCCGGTCTCGTCGTCGAGCAGCCGGGCGGTATCCTTCAGAGGACAGGCGAAGTAGCACTGGGGGAAATAACATTGCTCGCACACATTGACGGCGAAGTCGTAGCTGAAGGGATCGCGGGTGATCTCCGACCGGGACAGGGTAGGGCCCACCTCGCCTTCGTGGTAGAGCGAACACATCATGACGCAGGTGCCGCAGCCCGCGCACGCGGTCGGGTCGTGGAGAAGCACCCTGCATGGGTGGCGCGCAACATTCTCACCGACGGTCGGGGCGCCGACCGCCAGGGTCGAGACGGCTCCGGTGACGAAGACGCCGGCCCCGGCGATGAACTCTCGTCGCCCGACGCTTCCGGGTTTCCCGGTCTTGACTGCCATTCTGTTCGCCTCCCTTCCCGAAGCCTGTCTCCGGAAGGGGGACAGGAGGTCGATGTTGTTGTGGTACGAGTGTACCACCTGCGCGGTTTCCGCACCCGGCGGGGCGCCGGACCTCCCCGTGAGGTGGCGCCGTCCATGGACGTCCCGGTGATCCGGATTGACTCTCCACCCTCCCGACGAAACCATGGTGATGACGGGCGGCTTGCCTGCGGGCACGACCATGGTTCTGCAACCCGTCAATCACGACTTCGCGTGCATCTACACTCCCTGCGGCCAGCCCGGTGGAAATCTCGGTGGTGAGGCGGAGGTCTTCGACTCCACGTTCTCCTTCCGGCTATTCGGCACCGGCGCTCTGGCCGGCTACACCCGCAGCCTCTCCCTCGCGACGACGAATGAGACACACTCGGGACCGCGAAACCCCGGAGACCCGGTGCAGTTCTTCAACACCGACACCTTCGAACTCGACGCCGAGCTGCTCGGGGATCCCGATTTCGCCAGTCTGCACATCACCGGCGGCACAAGCTTCGGCCGGCCGAGTCCCGGCCAGACCATTCTCACCCGGCAGGGAGATGGCACCTATCACGTCGACAGCTTCTTCGACCTCAGCTACCGGATCGAGTTCGTCGGCGCCCCCGGCGGAGTGCTCGATGGTCTCTCCGGTTGGACCGTAGACAGGCTCGGCTGGCGCGGATGCATCGTTGGCCGCAGCAGACAGCTCATGAATACTTCGGGCTAGTCCTCCACGGCGCCGGCTTCGCGGAGGATCCGCGCGTTTTCCTCACAGTTCGACCACCCAGCCATTTGCAGCGGAGTAGCGCCTCCCGGAGTCTTTGCGTTGACATCCGCACCGGCATCGATCAGAGCTTGAACGACCTCCGTGGAATCACAATGGTCGGCAACTCTGTTCAACGGCGAGATCATCCCGGCGTTGGGGTCCGCCCCACAGCTGAGCAGGATCAGTACGGCGTCCTGATCGTCGTAGTTGGTCACGGCTTTGTTCAACGCCGTCTCGGCGTGGTCGTGCTCGTCCTTGATGTTCACCGGGATCCCTGCCTTGAGAAAGAGCATCACCGCCTCACTGTCCCCCCGCGCCGCCGCGTTGTGGAACTGACTGCCGCTGACCTCGGCGTATCCCTTGGCCTTCAACCGGTCGATCGCCGGCTGCGGGTCGTCTTCCGCACACCGCATCTCCTCGAGACTGCTGGTGACCGAATCCGCCCCCTCGACGCCTTTCTCCTTGAGGATCTCGACCATCTCCGGGTAGTCCGCGGCCCAATCGACGATCGTGTTTCCCATCCGATCGACGCCACCGAGTCCGGCACCGGAGTCGACGAGAACCCTGAAGGTCTCCACGTTCCCCGACTTTGCGGCCTCCATCACCGCCGTGGTCCCGTCGTCGGGACTGACGGCTCGGTTGACCTCCGCACCTGCGGCGAGAAGGGCTCTCACCATCTCGGTGCGACCGTTCACCGAGGCCTCCATCAGGGCGGTTCGAAACTGCCAGGGATCCGTGTGGTCCACCTCGGCGCCGGCTTCGGTCAACGCCCGGATCATCTTGACGGCATCGGCCTCGTCATTCGGCATCCGCTCGACGCTCCAGTCCGACATCCCGGCCACCCTCAGCAGCGCGGTCCTCCCACCCTCATCGGCGGCGTTCACGTCGGCCCCGGCCTCGATCAGGAGTGCGAGGGCATCGGGCTCTCCGGCCCCGGCCGCGATCATCAACGGCGTCTCACCACCCTCGTCGGCGCGGTTGACATCGGCCCCCGACATGATGATCAGCTCCATCGCCTCAGTGCGACCGAAGTTGGCACCCCAAGACAGGGCGGTACGCTCGGTGTCGTCCCAGGCGTTGACGTCGGCGCCGGCGTCGATCGCGGCCATCACCGCCGCGGCGTCCCCGGCCCTGGCCGATTCCTGCAACGTTGTCCCGGGCTCCACGGGCTCCCCGGCGTCGGGGTCGCCCCCGAAGTTCCACAGCTCTCCGAGGACCTTCCAGCCACCGTCCTCCTGGATCATCTCGATGGTGCCGACGGCGGTCATGCCCATGGCCTCGCCCTGGGCCGTCACGGTGGCGTGATCGCCATCCACCGACTCGTCGATGACATCGAGGCCCTCGATCGGATCCAGCACCTTCAAGGACCCTATTGCGACGTCGTCGGTCTTTCCGATGAGCTCGTAGGCCTTAACCGACGAAAGATACGGCTGGACCTTGTTGAAGTCACCCGTGCCCAGCGCCTCGAAATAGGCGAGATACGTCTGCCCCGGGGTTGCCGATTCTGGGTCCTCGGACCCAGAAACGACCTTTACGATCCCCAGCTGCATCATGGATGCGACCAGCATCACGGCAACCGCGACGCTCTTGCGAGACAGACTCCTTGTCTTCATCGCAACCTCCCTGTTCATTTTGATATCTGTGCTTCATTATATATTCTCCGGGCTGAGACCGCCAGGTCCAAGCAGATGGGCACATCGACACCGTAAGCCGTTCCGTAACCACTCATTTCAGTCCGACTGTTGCGTTCACAGGCGCCTTCGGCGAGAACGGCGGGGTGGGGTTCAACGTCAAGACGACGGTGACCGGACACGCTTGGTGCGTCAGAGGCGGGAACAGCTACAACGGAGCGCAGTGAACGGCGGAACGGTGCCGGGTACGGAGTTACGCAGTTACGCCTCACAACTCCGTCACTCCGCACCTGGCACTCATGCTACTGCAACACCGTTGTCCAGGCCGAGGTGTCTCCGCTCTCGAATCCGTCGGCAAAAATGGGTGGCTCCCATGGGACTGTGCCGGCATCGTCGGCACCGAGAGCGGAGACGTTGTAGGGAAGATTGACGGTTGACAGCAGGACGCCGGCGCGGTCGTGGCGGTAGAGGGCACCAGGACCGACTCCGCTGCCGAGGTAGACCTCGCCGTTTGAAGCCGCGGCGCCGAAGATGAAGTCGCCGGTGGCGGCGGCCCACGTGTTCGTGACGAGGCCGGTTCCAGGGTCGATCTCATGAACATTCGCCGGCACTTCGATGGTGTTGGTCGCGATCAGGGCGTGAGGGCCGGTGATGCCGCAGATTCCGCCGACGATCGTGATTCCGGGGTTCAGGGCATCGATGTCCAGAGTACCGACGACGGTGTCACTCACCGGGTCGAAATGGTGG
>JARFRM010000002.1 GCA_029287235.1 Thermoanaerobaculales bacterium | reverse complement strand
CGATCAGGCGGCGAATCTCCACCGCTATCGCGCCTATATCGATCGCTACGATCCGTCGGGGAGCGAGGACGGATTCCGGTCCCTCCCCAGCCCGGAAACATCCCGCTTGCTCCCGCTCTTCCTCGACCTGGTGGCTGAGTCATGATCGAACCAATCGCCTCCCGGTCGATGCAGGTTCGATTTGCGGCAGCGCTGCTTCTTGTCATGGTGACGCCTTTCCCGACTCCTGCCGCGAGCGGCGACGCCGAGGAGTCTTCGTTTCTGTGGCGAGTCTCCTCCGGCAACCGATCGGTCTATCTCCTGGGCTCGATTCACTTCATGAAGAAAGACGCCTATCCCCTGGGAGCATCCATCGAACGCGCCTTTGACCGCGCGGGGATGGTGGTCTTCGAAACCGATGTCGACGAGCTCGGCGGAGCGGCGGTCTCACTGCTCTCTGCAGGCACGCTGGAGGGTGACGCGACCCTGGCCGACGTCGTGCCCACGGAGCTCCATGACGAGGTGTCCCGGCGCCTCGGGGATCTCGGAATGGACATCGGTGGTTTCTCGAAGATGAAGCCGTGGATGGTCGCGCTGAGCATGACCTCCTTCGAGCTGATGCGAGCCGGCTATCTCGGTTCCCAGGGCATTGATGCTTATTTCAGTTCGAGGGCGAAGGCTGACGGCAAACCGCAACGCGGGTTGGAGTCCATCGAGTTCCAGGTCTCCCTCTTTGCCGAGATGTCGGAGGAAGAGAGCGCGGATTTTCTCCAGTACACCCTGACGGAGCTGGACACCATGATTCCGCTCGTGGACGATCTCGTGGCTGCTTGGGAGATCGGGAATTCGGCGAAGATCGAGGCGCTCCTGATCGACGGTTTCGAAGGCCACGAGGCGCTCTTTGATCGGCTGGTGACCGAACGCAACATCCGGTGGTTGCCCGCGATCGAGGAGCTGTTCAAGGGAGATGTCGACGCCATGGTGGTGGTCGGGGCCCTCCACCTGGTGGGCGATCAGGGGTTGATCGAGTTGTTGAAGGCAAAGGGTTACCAGGTCGAGCAGATGTAATTTGCGAGAGGCGAGAAAGTTAGAGAGTGAAAAGGAGAGAAAGCGTACTCCCCGGTAATCTCTGACCTTCTAACCTTCTAACCTTCTAACCTTCTAACCTTCTAACTTTCCAACCCCCTCATTCCTACCCGCCTATACTGCTCCCATGACCGAATCACCCCAGCGCCGCGGAAGCAACCATCCTGGTCTGCCGTCCCGGGTGATCCACGAGGTCCGTCGCGGGTGGCGGAGGTTGAACCTGCGGTTCACCGGCAGCGGCCTCGCCACGGTGTACCACGAAGCGTACGAGCACAGCCTGGGAGTGGTGCCCCTGGACCCCGAACGGGCGACCAAGATTCTCGCCTTTCTCGCCGAGGAGGGGCTCTTCGAGTCCGCGGACCTCTTTGTGGCGAGAGCCCCTGCGCTTCGCACCATGCTGAACGTGCACGACCCGGACTACATCGAGTCGCTGCAACGGCACGACGTCGTCGAACGCATTTTCGGTGTTCCGCTGACCGATGAAGAGCTCGAGCGCGTGGTCGAGATGCAGCGATTCGCTGTTGGGGGAACCATCCAGGCGACCCGTCTCGCGCTGCAGAATCGCGGTGTCGCAGTCAATCTTGGTGGCGGCCAGCACCATGCCACCAGGAACGCCGGAATGGGTTTTTGCCTCTTCAACGACATCGCGGTGGCCGTGACCCGGCTGCGTACCAGGGGTTTTCGCGAACCGGTGTTGGTCGTCGATCTCGATATCCACGACGGCAACGGGACCAGGGCCATCTTCGCCCAGGATCCGTCGGTTCACACCTACTCCATCCACGGCGAGGACTGGGGAGACACCGCTGCGGTGGGGTCGACCTCCATCGCCCTCGGTGCCGACGTCGGCGATGAGGTCTACCTCGGGACGCTCCTGAAGACGCTTCCCGAGGTCTTCGCCGAAACCAAACCGGGGTTGGTGATTTACCTCGCCGGCGCTGATCCGGCCGATGACGACGTTTTGGGCAACTGGCGGATCTCGCCTCGGGGCATGATGGTCCGCGATCAATTCGTCATCGAGATCGCACGACGGAAGAACCGACGGATGCCAATCGCCATGGTGCTCGGCGGCGGCTATGGTCCGCGGTCGTGGAAGTACACCGCGCGTTTTCTCAGCTGGCTCATTTGCGGCCGGGTCATCGAGCCGCCGGGCAATGAGGAGCTGACCCTGCGCAGGTTCCGGGAGATCAGGAACACCATCGATCCGAGCTCGATGACCTCGGAGCCGGGTGACTTCACCTGGAAGCTGTCGGAAGAGGACCTCGCCGGAATTCTCCCGGGCATTCCCCGTCAAACCCGATTCCTGTCCTATTTCTCACGCCACGGGGTCGAGCTTCTGCTCGAACGCTTCGGGATCCTCGATCAGATCAGAGTGCGCGGTTTCGAGAGCCCTACGGTCGATGTCGATCTGACGCATCCGGTGGGTCAGACGGTGCGGATCTACGATGGGCCCGAGCGCCGAGAGCTCCTGATGGAGTTGCGTGTGAACCGCGACTCGCGAATGGTCCCCGACTGCGAACTCCTGACCATCGAGTGGTTGCTGCTGCAGAACCCCAAGGCCGACTTCGGCCCCTATCGACGGCCTCTGCCCGGCCAGAACCATCCGGGTCTGGGCATGCTCAGGGAGGTGCTCGGCTGGCTGGTGATGGTGGCGGAGGTGCTCGAGCTCGACGGCATCGGTTATGTGCCGTCCAATTTCCACGTCGCTGCCCAGAGTCGGCGGATGGTGGCCTTCATCGAGCCGAAGTACGAGGCGTGGATGCGTGCCCTGGAGGAGCTCTTCCACGATGTCCCGCTCGCCGAGGCGAGTCGCATCGTCTCCGAGGGAGGGGTTGTGATCGAAGCTACCGGTGAGCCCTTGATCTGGAAGGGCTACGCCATGGTCCTGCCGGTGTCCGATCGACTCAAGGAGAAGGTGTCGGGAGAGGACTATGATCGGGAGGTGGACGAGTTTGCTGAGACGGCGAAGTTGCGTCTGGCGGAATGAGCGAGGAAATCCTGAGGCAATCCGCTCCCGTGGTTCCCTCTTGAGTTAGAGTGATCGTTGGAGGATGCATTGGGGCAGGGATTCAAACGCGCGCTGGTGATCGGGGCCTCATCGGGAATGGGCGAGGCCATTGCGCGGAGGCTTGCAGCAGGCGGGGCCCGGGTGGCGCTGGTGGCCCGGAGACGCGAAGAGCTCGAACGGGTGACCTCGGCGATCAACGCCGAGACGGGTGAGGACCGGGCTTTCTTCCGGGCCCATGATGTGCGCGAGACCGTTGTCGTGCCGGAGCTCTTTCAAAGCATCGCGCGCGATCTCGGAGGCCTCGACATCGTGGTCTTTGCCGCCGGCGTGATGCACCCGGTCGCCTTCGACGAGTTCAGCTCGGAGAAAGACACGGACATGCTCGATGTCAATCTCCGCGGGGCCGTGGCCTGGCTCGATCCCGCGGCCGAGCGGTTCAGCCGGCTCGGCCGCGGCACCATCGTCGGCGTCGGCTCCGTGGCCGGGGATCGTGGGCGGTCCGGGAACCCCGTCTACTGCACGTCCAAGGCAGGTTTCCACACCTACCTCGAGGCCATCCGCAACCGGGTGGCGCGGGACGGGGTCCGGGTTGTGACCATCAAGCCCGGATTCGTCGACACGCCGATGACGCGAGGTCTGGACGGGCTCTTCTGGTTGATTTCGGCCAATCGCGCCGCCGAGATCATCCTCCGCAAGGCCGAACGTGGTGTGACATGCGCCTATGTGCCGGCGCGCTGGCGCTGGGTCATGCTCGTCATCCGGTCGATTCCATCGTTCATCTTCCGCCGATTGAAGGTGTGACGTTGCTGGCTGGAGATCGTATCGCCTGGATCGAGGGCTGGGGCATGGCGGTGGGCGCCGCCGGCTATCGGTACCGGCCGGAGACGGTCGATCGGATCTCCGAGATCCTCGGTGCGGCTCGGACCGCCGGCGTGCCCGTGGTGGCCCGCGGCTCCGGCTGCAGCTATGGCGACGCCGCCCTGGTTCCCGAAGGCCTGGTGCTGGACCTGTCGAAGATGCGAAGGCTGTTAGCCTGGGACCCGGCGAGCGGGATCGTCGATGTCGAACCGGGGATGACGGTGGAGCAACTCTGGCGCCACACTCTCGGCGACGGATGGTGGCCGCCCATCGTGACCGGCACCATGGAACCATCCATCGGCGGATGCCTGTCGATGAATGTTCACGGCAAGAACAACTGGGTGCGCGGGACCATGGGCGACCACTGCCTGGAGCTTGATCTGCTGACCCCTGACGGTGGGCTTCGAACCCTCAGTCGCGACACCGAGCCGGAGCTCTTCCACGCGGTCATCGGGGGTTTCGGTCAGCTCGGCCTGGTGACGCGGGCGCGACTTCAGCTCAAACGTGTCCACTCGGGACTCACCGAGGCCAAAGCGGTGGCCGCCCCCGACCTCGGAAGCCTCCTGCAGCGACTCGACGATGCCAAGGATGACTGGGAGTACGTTATCGGTTGGGTCGATGCCTTCCCGGGGGGCGGCAAACTCGGAAGGGGCCTGCTCCACTTTGCCCGGCACCTCGAAGCTGACGAAGATCCCGATCCCGGGGCGAGCCTGAATCCGGCGAACCAGGATCTGCCGGGAACGCTCTTCGGGGTCGTGCCCAAGACGATGATGTGGAGAATGATCAAGCCGTTCACCAACAACCTGGGGATGCGGGCCATCAACCTCGCCAAGATCTTCCACGGATCTACCATCGCCGATGGTGCGGTCTATCGCCAGTCCCTCGCCGCCTTTTCCTTCCTTCTCGACTATGTTCCCGACTGGAAGAAGATCTATCTTCCGGGCGGGCTGATCCAACATCAGAGCTTCGTACCGGCGGCCGAGGCCGAGAGGGTTTTCAGTCGGCAGCTCGAGATCTGCCGGCGACGGGGGATGCCCTCCTACCTCGGGGTGCTCAAACGCCACCGTCCCGACGACTTTCTCCTGACCCACGGGGTTGACGGGTTCTCTCTGGCCCTCGACTTCCCGGTGGTCGAGGCGAGACGGGACGAGCTCTGGACCATGGTCCGCGAGCTGGCCGATCCGGTGGTGGCTGCCGGTGGGCGGTTCTACCCCGCCAAGGATGCGGCGCTGCCGGGCGAACTCTACCGCGCGAGCTTCAGAAACGGAGAGATCGAGGCCTTTTGCGGGCTCAAACGCAGGCTCGACCCGGATGGGCTCCTCCGATCCTCGTTGGCGACTCGACTCCTGGGGGAATGACGTGGGTCCGAGTACTCGAGTAGCGGTCTTGGCCATCGCCGTCGCCGTCGTTGCGGGCGCCGCGTCGGATGTCGATCGGCTTCATTCCATCGCGGTCGGCAACGGTGGGTTTTCACACTCGCGGAAGGCCGACCGGGCGGTCAATCCGGCGTCGGTGGTCAAGGTCGGGACGAGCCTGTGGGCCCTCGATCGGCTGCGGGCAGGCCATCGCTATCGGACGGTCTTCGGTTTCATCGGCACTTGGGACAGGGGGACCGGCGTCCTCGATGGTGATCTGGTGGTTCGCGGCGGGGCGGACCCCGACTTCCAGTGGGAGAACGCCTATCTCATCGCACGAGAGCTCAACCGGATGGGTCTACACCGGGTCGAGGGCCGGGTCCGCGTCCAGGGCGATTTCTGGTTCGGTTGGGAGCACGGCGTCGAAACCAGAGTTCTCGATCCGAGACAGAGGGGCGAACGCATGGGCCGCCGGCTCATCTCGGCCCTCGATCCGGCGCGGTGGGATCGCTCTCACGAGAACACCTGGCTGGCCATGTGTCAGCGCCGCGGGTGGGATTCCTCCGAGCGCCCGCTGGTCGAAGTGACCGGCGGCGTGCGGGTCAGCGATCTCGGTGAGGTGGTTCCTCTCCTCGTCCACCTCTCGAACCCGCTGGCCGATATCCTGCGGAGATTCAACGTTTACTCCAACAACGACATCGTCCGGATTGCGGACGGTCTGGGAGACATGGGCGAGTTCGAGGCCTATGTCGCCGCCCGGCTGGGTCTGGAGGCCGGACAGATCGAGCTTGCCACCGCTTCGGGCGAACGCCGCAACCGGATGTCGGTGCGGCAGATGACGGCGCTCCTGATCGAGCTGAGGAATGAGGCCGCCGAGCAGGGGTTGGAGCTCCACGAATTGCTGCCCGTGATCGGGTGCGACCCGGGCGCCACCCGACGGATGTTTCCTTCGCTGGCTGCGTCACCGCTCACCGGAACCGTGATCTGCAAGACCGGGACCCTGACCAACACCGACGGCGGAGTGGCCGTGCTTGCCGGGACCTTCACCAGCCCGGACGGGGAAGCGGTGACGTTTGCGATTGCCGCACCCGGGGCGGGGGGGCGTCTCCAGTACTGGCGCCAGCTCCAGCAGCGGTGGGTCATGAGCCTGATCGAGGAGCACGGTGGTGCGGTGCCGGTTCCCTGCGGCAAACCGTTGCCGTTTTCGGACACCTTCGCCGAGGTGAAGAGGGTTCTCAGCGGCGGGTAGCAGCCGGGCGGTAGAAGATGTGAACCGCGAAGACGCTACGCGACGCACCAGAAGGTCTTACCCTCCTCGAGGCCGAGCTCGATCAGCCTGGCCCGGATGAGCTCCCGCGCTCCTCGCGATGCCACCGCTGCGAGAACCACGGCGTCTTCACCGAGATGGGTCGGGAGCGCCTCGGGCGGGATGACGGGGATCCCGCGCAGCGTTCCACCGATCTTGACCGGGTCGATGTCGGCCACTGCGGCGATCTCAACGCCTTCCTCCATGAGGAACCTGGACAGCCGTCTCCCGGTCTGGCCCGCGCCCCAGAGAATCACGCCGCCGGCACCGGCCAGCGGACCGCGCGCCAGATAGTGGGCCTTGCACCTGAGGAAGCTCGGGACCGAGTACCTCGGGTCGGTTCGGGTCAGTCGCTCGCCGTGTTCCCGCCAGAAGAACAGGAATCGATCGATCTTGGCGAACCTGGCACCGGCATCGAAGAGGCGCAACCAGAGGTCGTAGTCCTCGGCCCATTCCACGTCCTGCCAACCGCCGATCTCGGTCAGCAGTTCTCGCCGCACCATCACCGATGGGTGAGCAATGGGTGACTCGACAAAGCGCTCCTGCGCCATCGCACCGTGGGTCGTCATCGAGTTCAACCAGGCCTCGTAGATCCGAAAGCCCGTGGCCACCCGGTGGGATGGGAAGTGATTCACGAGGCATGAGATGACCCCCACTTCGGGATGAGAGGCCAAGACCGCCGCCTGCAGTTCGAGCCTGCGGGGGTGGCTGACGTCATCGGCGTCCATCCTCGCCACCAGCGGCGCGCGGCAGAGTTCGAGGCCGCGGTTGAGCGATGGGACGAGACCTGAAGGCGGCTGATGAATGATGGTGAAACGTTGGTCTTCGCAGGCCCATCGGTCGAGGACCCCGCCGCTGTCGTCGACGGATCCGTCGTCCACCGCGATGATCTCGAAGGTGTGCAGGGTCTGGCGGGCCAGACTGGTCAGGCTTTGTTCGAGCCACCGGTCACCGTTGCGAACCGGGAGCAGTATGGAGACCGTCGGTGGGCACATCTTGTTCACGACTATAGCGTCGGCCGGTGCGGGTGTGGTTCAATGGCGCGCCGTCATGTTGTATCCCATCTCTCGCGCCGCACTCTTCAAGCTCGAGCCGGAGACCGCACACGCGGTGACCTTGGCCGCCGTAGCCAGGATGGGTTCGGTGCCTCCGATGAGAGCAGCGCTCGCCGCGTGTTTCTGTCTGCCCGAGGCCGAACCGGTCGAGGCTTTCGGGCTGCGCTTTCCCAACCGGGTCGGGCTCGCCGCAGGTTACGACAAGGACGGTGAGGGTTGGCGAGGTCTGGCCTCCCTCGGTTTTGGCCACATCGAGGTCGGGACCGTTACGCCCCAGCCGCAGCCGGGGAACCCTAAACCGCGGGTCTTCAGGCTGGTGGATCGAAGATCGGTGATCAACCGTATGGGTTTCCCGGGGCGAGGGGCGGCGTATGTCGCCGAGCAACTTCGCAGACCCCGCAAACCGGGGCTGGTGCTCGGGGTCAATCTCGGCAAGCAGAAATCAACCGCCCTCGAAGATGCCGCGCACGACTACGAGGAGCTCATGGAGGTCTTCGCACCTCTGGCCGACTACCTCGCGGTCAATATCTCATCGCCCAACACGCCGGGACTTCGGAAGCTCCAGGAGCGTTCGTTTCTGGGCGCTCTGCTCGGGCGGCTGGCTGCCAAACAGACCGAGCTGGCGGACAATTACGGCGCCAGGATCCCAATCCTGGTCAAGCTCGCGCCTGATCTCGATCCGGATCAGCTTCGGACTGCCGTCGATGTCATCGTCGAAGCGGGACTCGACGGAATCATCGCCACCAACACGACCATTGCACGGGATACGGTCGAGGGCCATCCCATCGCCCCACAAGAGGGCGGTTTGAGCGGCGCGGCCCTCACCGACATGAGTACCGGCATCATCGCGGCCATCGCCGGGCATCTGGACGGCGCCCTGCCCATCATCGGCGTCGGCGGCATCATGTCGCCCGAGGACGCGCGAGACAAGCTCGACGCCGGCGCCACCCTGGTGCAGATCTACACCGGGATGATCTACGAGGGCCCCGGGCTGGTGAAGAGGATCCTCAGGGCGCTCTGAATCGATCGCACAAGTTCACCGCGTCAGAATTCCAGGCGTTTGACGAATGGTTCGTAGGTCATGAAGTCGGCGTGGTGAACGATCCACGCTTCGGTGGTGCGGGCAACCATGTTGCCTTCGCCGGCGTGGGTGGCGACGATGTGCGATACGGCGTCGGGTAGACCGCACTCCATAGCCAGCGAGACCCCGGTGAAGGGGTGGCGGAGGTACTTGCCGCGGGCGCTCTGCTGCGATCCGCCAGAGCCGTCGGACTCGTATTCGAGCAACTTGCCGACATCGGCGAGGATGGCTCCGGCGACGACGGTGTCCATGTCGATGGTGAGCGTCCCGTCGAAGAACGAGGTCATCGTTCTGGCAGAGTCGCGCGCCACGTGCACCACAGCCCTTTTGTGCGCCATGAAGCTCACCGGACAGTCGGGGACCAGGAGGGTGAAGGGGATCCGCTCGAGGTCTGCGGGTTCCAAAGGTGAAAGCTCAAAGGCGCGCTCCCAGCAGCGGGTCGTCTTCTCGCGCAGGTCGGCATCGTCGATCCACTCGAGTTCGGGCCAGATCCGAAGCACTTCGTCGCGCAGCATGGCAGCCTCCCCGGTGGAGCATAGCCGACTTCACATCGAAGGTGGTTGCGACGGTGCGATCGATTCCGCCGCCGCGGTTCGATGCGCCGCTATCGGTTTCGGCCGTAAGTCGCGATCATCGCCGCGAGCCGGTCTCGGATGCCGCCGTCGAGCATCCACGGCGTGATCCGAAAGGTCCAGTTCCCGTCGGCCACGGCCGGTGTGTTCATGCGGCAATCACCGCCGAGGTTTGCCAGGTCCTGGTGCGGCACCACTGCGAGGTCGGCCACCGACGCCATGACGAGGCGGATGAGATCCCAGGAGACATCGCTGCCGTCACCGCCGGTATAGCTGCGAACCAGCTCGCGTTCGCTGTCGGTCGCGTCCTCGAGGTACCAGCCGAGGGTGGTGTTGTTGTCGTGGGTTCCGGTGTAGACCACGAGATTTCGATGGTGAGCGTAGGGGATGAACGACGACCGCGGTTCGGGCGAGAAACCGAAGTGGAGAACGGCCATCCCGGGCAGACCGAGCTGATCGCGCAGCACGACGACGTCATCGGTGATTTCGCCCAGGTCTTCGGCGACAAACGGGAGACCGCCGAGGGCCTCGGAGATGGCGTCGAAGAAGTGGCGGCCGGGCCCCGGAACCCAGCGGCCATTGGTGGCGACATCGGCCGAGGCCGGAACCTCCCAGTAGGCGGCGAAACCCCTGAAGTGGTCGAGACGAACCAAGTCGACCGTGGCGAGGGTTTGACGTAGACGGTCGATCCACCAGGCGTAGCCGTCCTCGGCCATGCGGGGCCAGTCATAGAGCGGGTTGCCCCAGAGTTGCCCGGTGGGGGAGAAGTAGTCCGGGGGGACGCCCGCAACCACGGTGGGCTCTCTCGCCTCGTCCATGAGAAAGAGCTCGGGGTGGGCCCAGACATCGGCCGAATCGTGGGCGACAAAGATCGGGACGTCACCGAGGATGCCGACTCCCACGTCCGCGGCGTGCTCCCGGATCGCGTTCCACTGGCGGTGGAAAAGGAGCTGGGCGAAGGTTTCGAACCCGATCTCACCCTCGTGATCAGCGCACCACTGATCCAGCGCACCGGGTTCGCGTCTGGCTAACTCCACCGGCCAGGCGTACCATGGAGCGCCGTCGTGGGCGGTCTTGAGGGCGGCAAAGACGGCGTAGTCATCGAGCCACGATTGGTTGAAAGAGTGGAATGCCTCGAGCTCGCCGGCGAGACGACCGGGGTCGCTACGGAAGTGGGCGAATGCCCTGCCGAGGAGCTCGCGCTTCCATGCAGCCGCGAGCGCGAAATCCACCCATGCCTCGGGGAAAGTGGGAAGATCAGCGAGGTCCGTGTCCTTCAGCAGCCCCTCGTCGAGAAGAAAATCGGGGTTGATCAGCAGGGGATTGCCGGCAAAGGTGGAGGTCGCCGAGTAGGGCGAGTGGCCCGGGCCCGGGGGGTTGAGTGGGAGGATCTGCCAAAACCCGACGCCGGCTGTGGCAAGCCAGTCGAGGTAGGCGTGGGCGGTGGGACCGAGGTCGCCGATGCCATGGGCCGACGGCAGGCAGGTCGGGTGGAGCAGGACTCCTGCGCTTCGTTTCATGAGGACCATCCTATACTCTTCTCTTCCGCGTCAGTAGACGTGGCCAAGGAGGCTTGACGGAATGCTGCCCGCTGTTCATCTGAAGAACCCCACCGCCGAGGAGTTCCGCGACCGGATCATCCACTATCTGCGATACGCCTGCGGACTCGAGCTCCGCCACGCGCGGGCGGCGGATCACCTCGCCGCCCTCGAGCTGGCGGTTCGTGAGACCCTCATCGATCGGGAGATCCTGTCGCGCCGGACCTATGACGAGGTCCAGCCCAAGACCGTCCACTATCTGTCGCTCGAGTACCTGCTCGGACGGCTGTTGCACAACAACCTCATCTCCACGGATTTGCTGGTGGTCGCGCGCGAGGCCATGCAGTTGCTCGGGCTCAATCTGGACACGGTCTTAGAAGAGGAACCCGATCCGGGCCTCGGCAACGGCGGCCTCGGTCGTTTGGCGGCCTGCTTCCTGGACTCTCTGGCGACCCTCGACTATCCGGCGTATGGATACGGCATGCGGTACGACTACGGCATGTTTCGCCAGTCCTTCGAAGACGGGTGGCAGGTGGAGCACGCCGACACCTGGCTCCAGCGCGGCTTTCGCTGGGAGATCCGTCGCGACGATCTTCGGGTCCCGGTTCGATTCGGTGGGCGCATCGACTGGAACCGGACCGAAGCCGGCGGCCATCGGCCGGCATGGGCCGACTGGCGGACAGCCTACGGGGTGCCCTACGACGTGCTGGTGGCAGGGTTCCGCACGAACACCGTCGGCATCCTGCGGCTGTGGGACGCCCAGGCGGCCTCCGAGTTCGATTTTCACATCTTCTCCAAGGGAAACTATGTCAAGGCCGTTGCCGGGCGCGAACGTGTCGAGGCGCTCAACCGGGTGCTCTATCCGGCCGACGATGTCGAGGCCGGCAGGCAGCTCCGCCTCGCTCAGGAGTATTTCCTCGTCGCCTGCGCCGTACGGGATGTGGTCGATCGCTTCCGTCGCCGGCACGCCGAGGCGTGGGAGCTCTTCCCGGACAAAATGGTCTTCCAGCTCAACGACACCCACCCGGCGCTCGCCGTGGCCGAGCTCATGCGGTTCTTCGTGGATGACGCCGGGGTTCCCTGGGCGACGGCCTGGGAGTTGACCCGGGCGAGCTGCAATTACACCAATCACACGTTGCTTCCAGAAGCTCTCGAGACCTGGCCGGTGACCCTCATGGAGAAGCTCATTCCGCGCCATGTTCAGATCATCTACGAGATCAACCGCCGGTTCTTGGAGGGAGTCAAAGCCCGGGGCGTCTCGGACCCCGACCGTCTCCGGCGGCTGTCCATTCTCCAGGAAGACGGAGAGAAACGACTCCGGATGGCGAATCTCGCCATCGTGGGCTCGACCCGGGTCAACGGTGTGGCCAAGCTCCACACCGAGCTGCTGCGCACCCGCGTGGTGCGGGACTTCGCCGAAATCTGGCCCGAAAGATTCATACCCATCACCAATGGCGTCACCCCGCGCCGATGGTTGCGTGCGTGCAATCCGAGGCTGTCGACCGTCATCACCGAACGCATCGGCGGCGGCTGGGCCAAGGACCTGGATCGGTTGTATGAGCTCTCGGCCTTTGCCGATGACGAGAGCTTTCAAGACGAGCTTCTGGAGATCAAGAGGGCCAACAAGAGCGATCTCGCGGTGGAGCTCGAGAGACTCTGTGACGTGGCGCTCGATGTGGACTCGCTCTTCGATGTGCAGATCAAGCGGCTGCATGAATACAAGCGGCAGCTGCTCAACGTCATGCACATCATCATGCTGTACCAGCGGATCAAGGCCGACCCCAGTTCAGAGGTGGTGCCTCGGAGCTTCATCTTCGGCGCCAAGGCGGCGCCCTCCTACCATATGGCCAAGCTCATCATTCGTCTCATCAACGGTGTTGCAGATGTGGTCAACAACGATTCTGATGTCGATGGTCGGTTGCGGGTTGCCTTCCCCCCGGACTACCGGGTATCGCTCGCCGAGAAGATCATCCCGGCGGCCGATCTTTCGGAACAGATTTCCACCGCCGGAATGGAGGCATCGGGGACCGGGAACATGAAGCTGGCGCTCAACGGCGCCCTCACCATCGGCACCCTGGACGGCGCCAACATCGAGATCAAGGATGCGGTGGGCGACGACAACATCTTCATCTTCGGCCTCACGGCCGACGAGGTCGAAGAACGGTTGACCACGGGCAGCTACAAGCCCTGGGATTTCTACCGCACAGACCTCGAGCTGGCAGCGGTCCTCGACGCCATCAAGACCGGCGAATTCGTCGGCCGCGATCGTGATGCGGTGCGCGGAGTGTGGTCCTCGCTGATGGAGCACGGTGACCGGTACATGGTGCTCGCCGATTTTCGTTCCTATGTCGACACTCAGGATCGCGCTGCCGAGTTTTTCAAGGATCGTCGAGGGTGGGCCCGCGCCGCAATCCTCAACATCGCCGCCATGGGCTATTTCTCGTCGGATCGCGCGATTCTCGAGTATGCCGACAAGATCTGGGGACTCGTTGCAGTCGCCGTCAAGACACCTGAGGGTAGTTGACAGTCGACAGTTGACAGTCGACAGTTCCATCGCAGGTCGGCGCGGCATCATCGGCCATTGACTCCGTGGATAGGAAAGGACGGCTCGAGCGCACATCGGAACCGCAATGTCGCCAAGGTCGCTAAAGTGTCGCGAAGAATCGCACGACTGACCCGGCAACGCTGAGTTCCATCCCAAATGGGACACGGATGGACACAGAGCCGATCCGTGTGTTCCGTGTCCTATTTCTGCGATGTCCTGCCGTCGAGGCCCTTTTTGTTGGCCGGTTGTGGATCACGGAGTCGGTGTCACGGAAAACTGGTCTGACTCTGCGATGAAACTGTGAACTGTCGACTGTTGACTGTCGACTCCGTTACTCCTCAACCGGTTCGCGCATGGTGACGAACTCCTCGGCGGCGGTGGGGTGGATTCCGACCGTGGCGTCGAACTGGGCTTTGGTGGCGCCGCACTTGAGCGCGACGGCAAAGCCCTGCATGATCTCTCCGGCGTCGGGTCCCACCATGTGGACGCCGAGCACCCGGTCGCTGATGCGGTCCACCACGAGCTTCATCATGGTGTGTTCGTCGCGTCCGGAAAGGGTGTTGAGCATGGGTCGGAAGGTGGAACGGAAGATCCGGATCTCGTGTCCGGCTGCCCGCGCCTTGTCCTCGGTGAGACCCACCATTCCGACCTGGGGTCGGGAAAAGACCGCGGTCGGGATGTTGTCGTAGTTCATGGCCGTCGGGTTGCCGTTGAGGGTCTCCACCAGGGCCATGGCCTCACCGATGGCCACCGGTGTGAGCGCCATGCGGTCGGTGCAGTCGCCGATGGCGTAGATCCCGGGCAAGGTGGTTTCAGAGTACTCGTTCACAACCACCGCCCCGTTTCCGTCGAGTTCGACGCCGAGGGCTTCGAGGCCGAGGTCAGCGGTGTTGGGGACTCGTCCGGTTGCCCAAAGAACGAGGTCGGAGTCGATTTCGTCACCCGTTGGGCCGCAGACTCGAATTCCGTCACCTATGAGTTCTTCGAGTCGTTCGACCTCCATGTTGAAGCACAGATTGATGCCGCGCTTCACCATCTCGCCGGCCAGGGTCGCTCGAACGTCGTCGTCGAAACCGCGGAGAAAGAGTGGGCCACGGTAGATGAGGGAGACCTCGGCGCCGAGACCACGCATGATCCCTGCGAATTCAACCGCGATATAGCCGCCGCCGATGATTCCGATCCTCGGCGGAAGATCTGGGAGGGTAAAGACCGCATCAGAGACGATGCCGAGCTCGGCGCCCGGAACCCCCGGTACAAAAGGCCTGCCACCGGTGGCGATGAGTACCGCCTCCGTGGTGCAGTGCGTGTCGCCGATCACGATGGTGTGGCGGTCGGCGAGGCTTGCCCTGCCTTCGACGATCTCGACCCCGGACCCGTCGAGAAGCCGCCGGTAGACCCCGTTGAGCCGAGCGATCTCATCGTCCTTGGCAGCGATCAGATCGGGCCAACTGAAGGCCGGTGCTGAGGATTTCCAGCCGAATCCGCCGGCATCATCGAAGGCATCGGCGAACTGTGCGGCGTAGACCATCAACTTCTTCGGCACGCAGCCGACGTTGACGCAGGTCCCACCGAGCCGCCCCTCTTCCGCAACGGCGACGCGGGCGCCGCGGGCGGCCGCCATGCGGGCCGCCCGGACGCCGCCCGAACCGGCTCCGACGACAACGAGGTCGTAGTCGTAGACTGAGTTAGTCATGTTGCGGACAATGGCAGCCTAATGCCCAATACCTAATACCCAATACATAGTACCTAATACCCAATACCCGGTACTCAGTACCTACTCGCCATTGGTTTCGAGATTGATGGTGATCTCGACCTCGTCGCCGAGGATCATCCCACCGGCGTCCAGGGCCCGGTTCCAGACGATGCCGAAGTCCTTGCGGTCCAAGGTGGTCTCGATCTCCCAACCCGCCACGGTGCCGCCCCGCGGACCCTTGATTTTGCCGAGAAAGGCTACCGGGAGGGTCACGGTCTTGGCAACGCCGTGCATGGTGAGCGTTCCGGTGACGGCGAACTTCTGGTCTCCCGATTTCGTGATCTTCGAGCTTGTGAACGTGATCTCGGGGTAGGTCTCCGCATCGAAGAAGTCCTCGGATCGGAGATGCTTGTCGCGGTCGTCGTTCTGGGTGTCGATACTCGCGACCTTGATGGTGAACGCCACCGACGAGGCGTCGAGATCGTCGAAATCCGCGACGATGGTGCCGTCGAACTCGGTGAACTGGCCGGACGTCTTCGAGACCAGGTGTCGGACCTTGAAGCTGACGTCGGAGTGGGCCTGGTCGATGGTGTAGGTGCCGGCGGTGGCGATGCCGGCGGCGGCCAGTATGACAAGTGAGAGAGCGAGAACGTTGCGTTTCATGGGTGCCTCCAGTGTTGTTGGTGATCGAGCAGTCGCCCGCTTGGTCTTAAAACATTGCGAAGTCGTCTGCGATTCCAGGGTTTGTTTTGCCGGACGGTACTCGAGGTTACGGTGGCGGGATGAAGCTTTCTTGAGGAACGACGGTCTCGGCGCCAACCTGGCCTCCCGGTCTGCCACAAGGGCGTGTGGATTGCGGATCGCAGCGCCGAAACCGCCCGGGAACGACATCGGCGCGGCCTGTGTTGTATCTCATCGTGGTAAAGAAGAGACGATTGGCAGGGGACTTGCTAGGGTTGCTGAGTGCGTGACGACGGTCGTACCTTTCGCCGAGCCATCGGCATCTCGCTGGTGCTCCATTTGCTGCTGATGTTCTTGATCGTGCCTCGCTTGCGCGAGGCGTGGTCGAACACGGGGGTTGCACCGATATTTGCCGTGGACCCCGATCAGGTCTCCGCCCAGAGCCCGATCGAATTCGAGTTTGTCGATCTCGCTGAGGAGCGGGAGGAAACACCGGAAAATCCCAACGCGCCCATGTCCGATCTCGATCGGAGGGCCCACGGCGGCGAAGGTGAGATCTCCGACCGACCGTCCTCCCAGGGGAACACACCGCAACTCGTTCAGGCCCAGGGCGGCGAGCAGTTCAACCGCGGCGCGCCACCCCAGATGCCCGGACCGCCGGCCCAACAGGTGCCCCCTCCGAGACCCGAACAGCAACCGGTCGAACGTCCGCAGGACCGCGAACCCGTGGAGTCGCAGCCCGAGGGTGCGGGTCAGGATGAACCTTCAGAGTCGTCGCAGCAGCAGCAGCCTGCGGTTCCGCTGCCGCCGCCGGGGGTCTGGATGTTGCCACCATCCGAAGGTGGGATCACCGAGAACCCCAATCGTGACGGCGGTGGAGTCGACACCGGCGCCCTGTCCTTCGACACCCAGTGGTATGACTGGGGACCCTACGCCAAGTCCATGCTCGCCAAGATCCGCCGCCATTGGCGGATTCCGCAGATCGCCCGGATGGGGGTCAGCGGCATCGTCAAGATCCGCTTCTACATCGAGCTGGACGGCACCGTTACCGGATTGCGGATCATTGACGAGAGCGGTAGGCCCCCCATGGATTTCGCCGCCCACGACGCCATCGCCGACTCATCGGCCTTCGAACCGCTTCCGGCCGGTCTCGGCCTGAACGGGCCCGAGGGCGTCACCATCACCTTCCTTTACAATGTTGAGCCCCGTAACCGGGGTCGCTAGATCGGAGCAACTCGTGTTCGAACTCCTGCAAAACGGCATCGACATCTACAGATCCGGCGGTCCGGTCATGTATCCCCTCGGGATGCTCTCGGTGGTGGCCCTGGCCATCATCATCGAACGATTGTGGGTTCTGAGGCGCTCCAACTACCTCGAGCCCGGGGCGGTTCACGCGTTGTCAGGGCTCCTCGGGGGGCGGGATTACAAGGCGGCCGGAGACTACTGCCGCCGGCACCCGGGCCCATTCACCGAGCTCGTCCACACGATGATCGAGAACCGTTACGCCCCGTACGACGAGCTTAAGGAGATCCTCGGCGACACCGGTCGCCGTCAGCTCCTCGGGCTCCAGCGCGGGCTGGGTGCCCTGGCGACGATCGTCGGAGGTGCGCCTCTGCTAGGGCTGCTCGGAACGGTGCTTGGAATGATCAATATCTTCAAAGCGGTGGCCACCGGCGGTTCCGGAATCAACGAGACCCTCGCGACAGGGATCTCCCAGGCGCTCATCACTACCGCGACCGGTCTCATCATCGCCATTCCCGCCCTTTTCACCCACAGCTACCTCGAAGGGCGTGCGGTTTCGATTCTGGCCGACATCGAAGCCCAGATGATGGACTTCCTCCATCTCGTGCGACGTCCCGACATCAAGGATGACGATGATGAGGAGCAGGGCTGATGCGCCTGGTCAATCTCACCGGCCGGCGCAGACCGGATGTCCAGATGTCGCCCCTCATCGATGTCGTCTTCCTCCTGCTGATCTTCTATGCGGTGACGACCCAGTTCGTCACAGATGAAAGACTCAAGCTCAAGCTGCCCGAGGCCAAGACCGCGGAGTCCGAAGGGGTGGGTCAGGAAGAGAAGCCGCCCGAGGTCAAGGTGGCCGCCGACGGGACCATCTGGATCAACGATGTCGTCGTCCCCGAGGACGACCTCGATGCGCAGATGAATGCGTTGGTCGAACGCGCGCCCGACAAAGCGGTGATTCTCAAGGGTGATCGGGATGCGGACTACGGGGTGGTGGTCAAGGTTCTCGACTCCGCACGAGCCGCCGGCGCCAACATGATCCAGATGTCGGCGGAGAGGCCACCGGAGTAGCATTCACCCGATTCCGATTCCGATTCCGATTCCGATTCCGATCCCGATCCCGATGCCGATCCCGGTGATCCGGGTCACCGTCCCGCCCACACGTCATACAGCTCCCTGAAGCACAGCCGGATGTTGCCGCCGCGCCGCTCGTAGAGGTGCTCGAGATCCATCGCAGCGGCGCCATCGGGCACGAGCTCGCTCACCAGTTCCTTCAAGAGCTCGGGACTGGTGGTGCACTCAAAGAGGGCCGGCAATCGCCCCTTGTGATGACTGGTGATGATGATCGTGCCGGCGTGTCGAATCCTCAGATGGAGCCGCCACCAGGACCATCGACCGAGCTGTTCGGCGCCATCGATCAGAACGACATGCCGCTGATCGACGACTTCGGGAAGGTACCTGCGAGCGGTTTCGCCCGGGTGCACGTGATCCGCATTCAGTCGGACCCATGTGATTTCGCCCTCGAGCCGGTCGGCAAGCTGCTCCAGCAGTGTGGTCTTGCCGCTACCGTGGCGGCCGACGATGGCGCCCCGGTCTTGGTTCCGCCCGAGCCGCTCGAGGATGGAGTCGATCCCGCCATCGCGGAACCGGTACGCCAAGGTATCGATACACCCACTCGAGAAGGGATTTTCGGCCGGTCTGGGAACCGCCGGGCGCAGGTTCACGGTGTCTTCGGCCGCGATCTGAGGCTGAAGGTGTGATCGAGGGGCTCCCGACCCAGACCCGTGAGGCGGACTTCCACCGGAGTCGGCGCGACCACCAGGTCGACGCGCTCGGTCTGCCCGTCGGGGAGAACGACCAGCTCGAGCGCCCAACTGAGGGTGATGAGAGATCCCGAAAAGGAGTATGGGTCGAGGGGTAGGGGAAAGGAGAACGCCCGTTCTCCGGCCGTGCCGTGGGCCTCGGTGCGAAGACTGTCGATGATCTCCACGTCCTCGGTTCCCTTCCCGCTCGTGTGCCAAAAGAGCCGGAGCTCGACGGCGTCGGCCGGCTCGTCGAGGCGCCACACTGCCTTGCCTGTCACCGTGTCGCCGGGCAGGAACCACCGGCGATCGTCGTCCAGATCAATGCGCAGGGTGATCACGGCAACAGCCTTTCCCGCGCCAGCGGTCGGATCTCGATCTCGAATGATTCGCTGACGTCGGGCCAGTTGGGGATGTCCCCATGGACGATCAGAGACCAGACCACGCCGTTGTTGGCCGAGCTGAAGCTGTGCATGGTGGCTTCCGGGATCCCCCGCTCGGCCGATCCGCGCCCGATCTCCCATTCGGCGGAGCTGTCCGCCAGATCGATGGAGGCGAATGCCTCTCGATCGGTGTGGGTGTCTGTGCCTCTTCGATAGGTTGCCTTCTCGTGACCCTCGAGGACGATCCTGAGGTGTCGGATTCGGCTGACCTTCCCCTTGAAGGACCAGTCGACGCGGAGACGGGTCCCGAGCCGGGGCGCGGCGGGGGAGATGGTGAGACTGGGCCGCGGATTGAAGGCGGCGAGGATGGTGTAGAAAATTCCGACAATCAGGGCGAGACCCACGAGCACAAACGGGATCAGGAAGATCATCAGGAACCACTCGGGACCGCCGCTTCGGGCGGCCTGGACGGCCTGCCAGACAAAGATGCTGACGATGCCGTTCCAGATTGCGGCGGCCAGGGTGATCCCAACGATCTTGGCGATCGGCCCGGCCTCGGGCTCGAGGAGCCGTTCCGCTGCCGGTTCGCGGGGGTCATCGATCCCGGTCTCCCTGCCCGGGGTCTCGGGAGTGCGGCGAGTGGCGTGGATTGTCAACCCGATTCCGGCGAGGAGAAAGGCCAGCGGGAAGAGACCGATGAGGTAGACCTTCCGGAATCCCCGGTCGAGAACCGATCGCGAGGCGTCGCCGGGATCGACGAAGCACGTGATCTCGGTCCCGGGAGGGTATCGGTCGACGATGGCTCGGGCGGCCAGGTAGCCACCGGAACTCATGGGGAAGAAGCTCCGACGGTTGGAGAGCCACTCGCGGTCGGCGGCCGGGTAACGGTAGAGAACGTCGGCCTCGTGGGACATTCCGTCGTCCGTGCTCCACGACCGAACGGTGGAGGCTTCGACCGTGGCCGGGATCTCCACCCAGTCGAGGGCGGTCAGCAGCCGCACCGAGGGGATGAGGAGCAGATAAACCGACAGCCCGCCGCCCACCGCCGCGAAGATCAACCCGACGACGAGCTCGATCTTTTTGCCGAGGCCGGCAGCGCCCCGCGCTCGCTGAGAGATGGATTTGACTTCTCCGACCTCCTTCCTCCCCCCGGGCATGCCTTTCCATGTGAAGAAGATCCCGCCGCCGCCGATGACGACGAAAATCAGCGGAAAGAACACGACCAGTCCTACCCAGGGAAACTGCCGCTCCAACACCGCGATGGCGGGGTTCTCCGGGTTGACCCGGCAGGTGGCTCGGCTGCCGGGAGGGTATCGATCCGAGGGACGGCGGGCCTTGTCGTAGCTCAAGCCGGCCGTCTCGCTTCGGGTCAACCTGCGGCTTTGATAGACCCGGGCGTCGACCTTGTATTCGAAGAGGATCTCGGGGCGGTAGGGCTCACTTTCGGTATCGGTCTCCACGACGCCGCTCGAGAGGATCGTGCATGGAGTCTCGGACCAGAACCACACCAGCGTTTCCTGGACCGCTTCGCCGACAATCAGGATGGCAAAGAGGGAGCCCATGACGAGGAAGACCAGAAAGAACACCGTCAGGCAACCCTTGCCGCCGGCCGATCGGCCGGCGGCGCCAGTGGTTGATCCGGAACCGAATTGGATTTTCATCCGACCTTCAACATCATTCTAGCCGATGGCGGCGAGGGAATGAGCAAACCTCCCATGGGGCAACTGGAGGCGAATGTGTGGTGGTCGTCAGAAAAAGACGGAAGGCACCGGAAGACTAGTCTTCGTTGGCGTGATCCACTCCCGAGTTCATCAGGGTCGAGACGTGGTCGTCTGCGAGGCTGTAGTAGACCATGCGCCCGTCGCGACGGGCGTGGACCAGATCCCGGTCCCGCAGCAGACGGAGCTGGTGGCTCACGGCCGAGACCGAAAGGTCGGCGATGACGGCAAGATCACAGACGCAGAGCTCGTCGGTGACCATCAGGGCGTTGAGAATCTTGAGCCGTGTCGGATCGGCGAGAGCCGAGAAGAGTCGGTTGAGACGTTCGACCGTACGCTCGGGAAGTGCCTTGCCCTGGACAAAGGCCACCGCCTCGGGATCGATCTCGTTGATGGAACAAAGCTCGAGTGTGGTTTCACCGTCTTTCATCAGCGTATCTTTGCAGGTTCACGCAAGCGAGTCAATGACGCCGCATTGCGGCGAACCGATTCGCGGCGATTCAGACCCGCTCAGAGTCTCGGAGATGAGTGAGACAACGGGCCGGGTTGAAGTTTTCACAACCCGGCCCGCTTGTGTTTCGTTCTCACGCCGCCGACGTTCGTCGAGCTATCAGGACCCGGCGCGCACCGCCTTGTGACCGTAGAAGATCACGCCGGCCTCGCCGTCCCAGGAGATCCTTCGGAACTCGAGCCGGACCGGCATGCCGATCTCGAGGCTCTCGGGATCTTCCACGTCGCCGATCTGCACCATCAGACGCACTCCGTTGGTCAGCTCCACCAGGGCGAGGGGCAGAGGGGTCTGTTCGGTGAATCCCGCCGGTGGAACTCGAATCACGGTGTAGGTCACCACCTTACCGTCGCGGGGGAGAGCCTCCTGGGTGAACTTGCGTCCGCCGCACTCGGGACAGACCAGCCGGGGAGGGTAGAGGATCTTGGAACACCCGGAGCACTTGGCCGCTTCGAGGCGGTAGCGCTGAGGAAACTCACGCCAGGCTCGTGCCGGGGAAAACATCAGACCACCTCCAGGATATGGACCACCGAGCTGCCGCCGGATCCGCCCATGTTCTGCGCCATGCCGATCTTCGCACCCTGAACCTGGCGCTGTCCGGCTTCGCCGCGAAGTTGAGTGACGATCTCCAGGACTTGAGCGACGCCGGTGGCGCCGACCGGGTGGCCCTTGGATTTGAGGCCGCCCGAGGTGTTGACCGGGATCTTGCCCTGGAGGCTCGTGAGCCCCTTCTCGACGGCCGAACCGCCGAAGCCCAGGTCGAAGAAACCGAGCGCTTCGGTCGCCATGATTTCGGCGATGGTGAAGCAATCGTGGACCTCGACGAGGTGGATGTCTTCGGGTTTGCGCCCGGACATGGCGTAGGCGCGCTCGCCCGCCAGTTTGACCGCACCGAGTTCGGCGATTTCCCCCCGATTCGCCAGGGTCACGGTGTCCGTGGCGAGACCGGAACCGGTGATGACCACCACCGGTTTGTCGCCGGCGATCTCCCTGGCCCGTTCGACGGTGGTGAGAACCAGCGCTGCCGCTCCATCTGTCACCGGCGAACAGTCGAAGAGATTCAAGGGGTCGGCGACCGCGGTGGAGTCGAGCACGTCTTCGACTCCGATTTGGAGGTGGTACTGGGCGTGCTCGTTGAGCAGCCCGTTGGCGTGGTTCTTGACCGCGACATGGGCGAGTTGCTCGCGGGTGGTGCCGTACTTCTGCATGTGGACTCGGGCCAGCATCGCGTAGAGGCCCGGAAAGGTCACGCCGTGAAAACCCTCCCACTCGGCATCGGCGGCGGTGCCGAGGGCGTAGGTGGCGTCGGCTCCGTCCACGTCGGTCATCTTCTCGACGCCGGTGACGAGCACCGTGTCGCAGAGACCTGAGGCAACTTCGGCGAAGCCGGCGCGAACGGCCAGTCCGCCTGATGCGCAGGCCGACTCCACCCGTGCGGCGGGAACGCCGGCCATGCCCAGCTCATCGGCGAGGAGAGAGGCCAGATGTTCCTGGCCCGTGAAGAGACCCGAAGACATGCAGCCGATGGTGATGAGATCGACCGAGTCGACCCCGGCGTTGTCGAGGGCGGCCAGCGCGGCCTCGGCCCACAGCGATCGCAGCGGGGTCTCCCACAGCTCGCCGAAAGAGGTCATTCCGATTCCGATAACTGCTACATCTCGCATTTCGACCTCCTTCCTACTCGGCCATGCGGATCTTGCCGCGGAGCTTGGCGTAGGCGCCGTACTCGAGGTAGATCTTGTTTTCGTCGAGCTGCGCCCTGGTCTTGGGCGCCAGATCCTGGACCTCCGAAATGCGACCCGTGACCCGGATGACGAACGAGTCCGACCCTGCTCCGGAACCGAAGGACGTCAAGAGGATCAGATCCCCCGGCGACGCGATGTCGAGCACCGCGGTCAGGCCGATGGGGGAGGCCCCTGAGTAGGTGTTGCCGAGCCACGGTGACAGCCAACCGGTCTCGAGCTGCTCGTGGGTGAAACCGAGCTTCTTCCCGACCCGCATGGGGAACTTGCCGTTGGGCTGGTGAAAGATGGCGTAGGCGAAATCTCTGGGTTCCATCCCCGCCTTCGCCATCATCCCCCGCGCCGAGCTCATGCTGTGGCGGAAGTAGGCCGGCTCCCCTGTGAAGCGACTCCCGTGGCGCGGGTAGTGCATGTACTCGCGGCGCCAGAAATCGGGTGTGTCGGTGGTCCAGGAGAAACTGTCCACTATTTCGGCGACGATGAGGTCCTCGTCGCCGCCGAAGATAAAGGCGGAGGCGCCGGCGGCGGCCGAGTACTCGAGCGCGTCTCCGGGAGCGCCCTGCGATGTGTCGGCGCCGATGCCCACCGCATATCTGACCTCACCGGCCTTGACCAGCGATTGCGCGATGAAGAGGCTCTCGGTGCCGGCCTTGCAGGCGAACTCGAGATCGGCCACATGGAGCGCCGGAACCGCGCCGATGGCTTCGGCGACGATGGTACCCGAGGGCTTGACGGCGTAGGGGTGCGATTCGGAGCCGATGTAGAGGGCTCCGATATCGGCGGGATCGACCCCTCCCGAACGAGCGAGGGCGTTGCGGGTCGCCTCCACCGACATGGTGACGGTGTCCTCATCGGCGCCCGGCACCGATTTCTCATAGAGTTGGAGGCCGCGTTTGTAGGCGGGGGCGTCGGCGCCCCACACCTTTGCGATCTCTTCGAGTTTGATGCGGCGTCTCGGGATAAAGGCGCCGTAACCGACGATGCCAATCGTCATAGGTCCTCCTCGATTGTGGTTGTCAAAGATGCGCTTCAAGCCGGATCAGTCTACCGCAACGGGGCAAGGTTGTTCCAGCCGGAAGGGGCTTCTTTCGGTTGGTCGATACTCGATTCATCAACGGCGAGTGAACCGCAAAGGCCGCAAAGACTGAGCACCGCAAAGGCCGCAAAGGACATCTCATTCTTGAAGTTGGTGATGCTGAGCCCCAGTACGATCTAACGCTCGTGGAACGGAGAGGTGGCCGGCAGGTATCCAGGAACGTCAGGAACCTGAGACGACTTTCTCCCACATCCGGTCTCCACTCAGTTCGAAACCGTAGCATCCATCCTATAAAGCGAGATGGACGTTGCGTTCTTTGCGATGGATGGACGTGGTGGTCTTCGCGGTTTACTCACCGTTCTTGGACCGAGAATCGAAATGTCAAGGGTCCGTCGTCAACATCGGAGATCCCGTTCTGAAACGCTGTGGTCTATCCCAAGCGGCTGAGGCCGGCGGCTATTGGTCACCCCCGCATCATCTCCTCGATCTCCGCGGCCGCTGTTGGGAGCTCCGCCGACAGATTCTCGCTTCCCGTCGATGTGACCAAGAAGTCGTTTTCGATCCGCACCCCGAGGGCCTCTTCGGGAATGTAGATGCCCGGTTCGTTGGTGATTACGTTGCCGGGTACGAGAAGAGCCTCTTCGGATCCCGGGTCGTGCGCGTCGAGGCCGAGGAAATGGCCGAGACCGTGGATGAAGTACTGGCCGAGCGTCTCGCCGCCGGCATCGCGTAAATCGGAGGATTCCATCACCTCGTAGGCGGTCTTGCGGAGGTCGAAGATCCGGATGCCTGGCTTGATGGCTTCGGCGACCCGGTCGTGGGCCTCGAGGACGAGATCGTAGATTCGCCGCTGCCGATCGTTGAATCGTCCGTTCACGGGAAAGGTGCGGGTGAGGTCGCCGCAGTAATAGCCGTAACGAGCGCCGATGTCCACAACGACGAGTTCACCGTCGATGCAGGTGCCCACGTTCTGGTCGTAGTGCAGGGTCGTGGCGTTGTATCCGCAACCGACGATGGAGGGGAAGGCGAGACCTTCGGCGCCGTGGGCCCGGAATGTCGCGAAGACCGCTCCGTCCACACTCGCTTCCCCGACCCCGGGAGCGATGGCGCCGGCCGCGGCGCGCTGGCCATCCATGGATGCCGCGATGGCCTTGCGCATGAGCGCGATTTCACCGTCACTCTTGACCAACCGCATGGCCGTGAGGTGTTCGGAGAGATCGCGCACCTCGAAGCTGGGCAGACGGTTGCGGAGCTCCGCGATGAAGCGGTGGGTCGGCGGAAGGACCGATGCTGAAGCCACCGCCGGGTACTCCGTCCAGAGGACTGCCCGCTCGTCGGCGAGCCAGCCCTGGAGACGGCCTTCAAAGCCGGGAACCGGACGACGGCGAGAATCGAGCACGATTTCGGTGGGATCGCTGGACAGCACCTCGTCGAAGCCGAGGGCGGTCGCGGCCTCGTCCCCCGGACCGAACTTCGGCCCGGTCCATCGTTCGACGTTGGGGTTTCGTGGCGGCAGAAAGAGAGCGTCGAGATCCTCGGCGGGACGGATCACCATGATCGCGTTCGGGAGCTCGACGCCGGTGAGATAGAAAAAAGCCGAGCTCTGCCGAAAGGTCCCAACATCACCATAGCCGCGATCATCCCCGGCGCCCCACATGACGATGGTGCCGCCGCCGATCCTCTCGGCGAGATTGCGCCGCCGTAGGCGGTAGACCTCGGGTGCTTCGAGCTCGGCTGCGTAGTTGCCTCCGCGCATATCGCGTTGTGCCATGGCTGTCTCCTTTGCGCTGGGTATTCTACCCTTGCACCGAGCATCGCCGGGTCCGGCAGCGCGGGATGCCGATGCCGCCACACCGATCGGGCGCTGGGGCGGGCACGGTGGACGCCTCACGAATTGACCCCGGTCGATCTGAGGCGCTAGAGTCGTGGTCATCCACCGGGAGGGCGTAGACATGGAATCGGACCCCGTCGCTGCCGCCGATGACCAGCCAGAAGTCGTGTTCCAATGGTCGGCGAGAAAGCTGCAGCCCATCGTTCTGCTCTATGTCGCGGCGGTCTTTATCGCGATGATGGCGTTGGCCTACTTCGTGGTCCACTCGACGACGGCCGTGAAGGCGCTGGCCATGACGGCGGTTGCGGCCATCGTGCCGCTCGTGCCGACGGTCCTCATGCGGGTCGAATATCGGATCACCGAGCGAGCGCTCGATCGTCGACCGCTCGACAAGGAGAAACCGAGGACCTTTGAGGAGGTCGTTCGGTTCGATCAACTGAGCCACATCGTCCCCGTGAGACACGGGTTCAAGTTCTACCGGCTCGTCACCGACACGAACCCTTTGCGACGGTTCTGGAAAGCGCATATTTCGGACGCCTATTCCGGCGAGGTTCGCGTCGAGGCGGCGGATAGGGAAAGCGTGTACGAAATCCTGGGTCAGCAAGGAGTTCGGTGCCGATAGCGCCTTTATTTCTCTCACACGTTGTGTAGAGATCAATGGGTGACGATTCTCGACCAAAAAAACCCGGCTGGAGGCCGGGTCGGGCTTTGGCTGTTGGAGCGGGAGACGGGATTTGAACCCGCGACATCGACCTTGGCAAGGTCGCACTCTACCGCTGAGTTACTCCCGCTCAGCTCCCCTTTTGGGGAGCCGGAAATGTACCAACCCTTTGGGCTGGTGTCAACCGCCGTCGAAGGAGCGATCTCAGTCGTCGGCTTTGGTTTTGAAGTCCTTGCCGATCCAGCCCCTGGCGAGGACCAACAGGACCGTTGACGCCATGGCGATGCATGCGGAGATCAGCCACAGCTTCTCGGGGTTCTTGAACCCTTCGGCGGGAACATATTTCGCGATCAGCGTTCCCGAATAGAGCGGAACGATCAGTTTTGTGAGGAACCAGGGGAACTGGGCCACGCCCATGTAGACGCCCGTGCGTCCCTCGGGGGCAATCTCGGCGGCATACTGCAGGAATCGTGGTTGCCACATGGCCTCACCGATCGTCATGATCAGAAGGTAGGCGAAGAGCAGATAGCCGTTTGTCCCGAAGGCCAGGAAGAACGCCGGCGCAGCCATGATGAAGGTTCCTGCGATCATCATGTTGTAGACCTTCCGCTTCTGGGTCACTGCGGCGACGATGGGCGCGAAGATGAAGATCAGGATCGGGTTGAAATTGGCGGCAATCTCGAAGTACTCGCCGATCCACCCGGTATAGGACCGGTTGATGTAGACCGGCAGCACAAGCCAGTTGTAGGCGAAGAGCGTCTGCACCGGGATCAGCGCGAAGATGAAGAAGGTGAACTTGGGGTCCGTGAACGGGTGGTTGACCAACCAGTCCTTGACGTTGGCCCAGAGTCCCACCGGACCTGCCTTCGTTTCCAGGCTTTCGTCGGCGTTGACCGCGTCGACTTCAACCGGGGCCTGTTCGCCTTTCTCGGCGGCTTTGATCGCGGCGGTTTCCGCTTTGGCATCGGCGATGGCCTTCGCGACCGTGGTCTTGTTGAGGAATGTGATGGTGATGAAAAGGGCAGCCACCGTCAAGGCCGCATAGACCCAGAAGACGCCGCCGATCCCGAGCCCGAGGTAGTCGTCGTCGCGGAGCAGGAAGGCGAAGCTCGGCAGCCAGCCGCCGAGGTTCATCAGCGCGTAGAGCATGGCGAAGGCCATCCCGGCGGTCTTCGGATTGGTGAACTGTTTGACCGCGGTGTAGGCGGCCGGCTGGTACATGCCGTAGCCGATGACGATGAGCGCGATCCCCGCCATGGTCGCGAGGTGGAGGGCCGAGCCGAGTCCCGCCGGTTCAAAAGTGTAGCCAGCTCCCGCGATCAGTATCCGACCTCCGAGCAGGAAGAAGAACGCCCAGATCAGCGCTCGGCGGACACCGAATTTGTCGGCCACGAATCCGAGGAAGAACATGGAAAGCGTGATGCCGGCTGTCAGGACCCCGACCATGAGCCCCGCCGGGACATCAGGATTGGGGACCCCGCGGAAGACATCGTCCGAAAAGTAGATGGCGAGATAGCTGAGAACCCCGAAGTAGGCGGTTCCCTCGAGCACGTAGGCCAGGTTCACGCCCCACAGCGCGCGGGGTGCGTGGACGAGGTCGATGAAGGGCTGGACGATCTCCTTGAGCGGGTTTTTCGGCGCGTCGGTTGGTGCGGGATCAGTCATTGAATCTCCTCGGAGGGCAAAGTCGGATCATTGTACATGGCGGGTGTGAGGGGAGCCCCGAGCGGCTCTCCCATCGTTTCGAAGGGCCCCAGCCATCTGGGCCGCCCCCGGGGACCCAGCATCGCCCGAGCAGCGTGGTCGCGCGGGGGGTGATTGGAGGGTCTACGACCACGCTGCTCGGGCGAGCGGCGGCCTCCTCCCGAGCAGGAAAAGATGTACCGGATCGCCCTGCCCGTGGGTTGCCCGGCATCGGTATTGTACGCAGCGGGTTTGACCGCCGGGAGTTTGTACCTGCACTATGCCGTGCCCGGCACGCCCCGGTGTGGCGGTCCTCTCGACCGCCGCGGAGCGGTGTCGGCTGGCAGCCACGGCCTAGGAGGCGGATACGGTTCCGGGTCCGGTCTCGGTCAGTTCGTACCGTCCCCCTCGGCGATGGTGCCCTCGGCGATGACGATCTCCACCCGGCGGTTCTTGGCTCGACCCTCCGTACTGGTGTTGTCGGCGATGGGGCGGTCGGGGCCGTAGCCCTTGACGGTCATGCGACGGATCTCGATGCCCTCGTCGAAGAGAAAGTCCCGAACCGATGCGGCTCGCGCCTCGGACAGGCTCATGTTGTAGTCGTAGCCGCCGGTCGCGTCGGTGTGGCCCTCGATGCGGGTGTTGAGATCGCCCATGATGAGCAGGATGCCGGCGAGCTTGGCGATCACCAGTCTTGCCTCGGGCTTGAGGGTCGACTTGCTGACATCGAAAAGAATGTCCGGGAGATTGATGATGGTGCCGCGGGCGGTGTTGCGGGTGTCCGCCACCTGAGAAAGCGCATCGTCGAGCCTGCTGGAGAGAAGCTCTCGCTCCTGCTTGAGGCCGGCCACCGCGGTGACCAGAGCAGCCTGCTCGGCGACCAGGGCGGACCGCTCTGTGCGTAGCGCGTCCATCCCGGATTCGAGCTGCGCCCGCTCGGCGGTCAGGGCCCTGGTCTTCTCACCCGCCTCGGAGAGCAACCCCTCGGCCTCGGTGAGCATGGTCTCGGCCTCGAGAGCGCGCGCCTCGAGGCTCTCCATTTCCGCCCGTCGTTCGGCGATCTCGGCCTCGAGCTCGGCGGCCTCGATCTTGCGCTCGCTGATGCCGATGGCGTCGTTGCTCATCGCCACCGAGCGAAGAGCGTAATCGGCGGACGTTTTGCGCTTCCTGCCGGCGCCGGCCAGCGCTTTCGCCTGCTCGAGGGTGGTCGTGGCCTGAGAGTAGAGATCCGGTGCGTAGCTGTCGGCGCCGATCCGCTCGGCGATCTCGTAGGCTTTCTCGGCCTGGATCAGCTCCAAGGGCTCGTCGCTGTCCCAGGCGATGTTGAGGATGCTGTCGAGTTGGTGGTCCGCTGCCGGCACAAAATCGGTGAATGAGAAATCGTCCGATGGGATTCGTTTGCTGGCGGGATTCGCGTTGTAGAACATCGCCATCTCGGACGGCTTCCGCACAAGGTAGTAGGGCTCGGCGGTGATCAGCAGGGCGAAGCTCTTCAACCCGGTTCGATATCGCACCGAGCCTTTGGAATCTCGGGTCGGCAGCTCGCCGAGATTGACGGCGTGCCCGTCTTTAGAAACCGCCCACACCACATATGTCGTGATGTCACCGCCGAAGAGCACAGCCGGCTTCATCTCTCTGTACTCGACTTCGATCTCGGCTTGTCCGGTCTTGTTGAAATTGACCTTGGCCTCGACTCGAGCCCTGGGAGCCTGGGGACTGGCAAGCATGTCGAGTGAAACCGAGTTCCCGGTCGGGAACTGCGGGGCGTAGAGGGTGATTTCTCCGGTGATGCCCGAAGACGCGGTGGCGAGGGCCAGCAAGACAACGAAAGCTCGGATGGCGTGAGAAATCATGATCAGGAGTTCTCCTTTGCAATACTGACCGATTCAAAGCGTGGCAGATGGTTGCTGAGCTGTCAATCCAGTTTCAGGGTTTCGTTTCGAAGGTCGAGGTGGTCACGCTCGATGGTTACCCCTGAGAATCGCCCCGTCGGGCACCCGGCTCGGCTCCTCGCTTCCACGGATCGCGACCGCGCCTTCGATCACGACGCCCTCACCGAAGGCGACGTCGCCCTCCACGCGCAGGCTGGTGCACCGGACCAGAGATGGCGGGCCCTCGGGGAATCGTCGGTCGAAGGCATCGAGGAGCTTGAAGTACCGGGGGTCGAGGCGGATCGTGGGGGGCGCCGAACGCTCCTTCGAGAGGACGACTCGTCCGTCGTCGGTGAGCTCGAAGGCGTCGGATCGAACTCCCAGAAGATCATCGGTGTTCTTGACCGGTGAGAAGCGCCGACGCGGGACTCGAACGGCGATGGCGTGGTCGAAGAGCGAGATGGCCGAGCCCATGGCGGTCTCGAGTTGAACAACAGCCGGAGAATCGGGGTCGCGGGGATCGACGGTCTTTCGGTTGATGATGGTGTCCATCGGCAAGAATCCCCCGTGACGCTCGAGGAGATTCGCGAGGGCCGGCAGCGACAGCCAGATGTTGTTGGTGTTGAAGTATCGATAACGGTTGATGTCCTGGAACTCGTCAGCCTCTTCTGTAGGGCACTGGGCCGATTCGCGTAAGGCCAGGCGACCGTCGGAGAGCCGACACAGGTGTCCGCCCTTACGGTCAGCGGGGCTCCGGTCGGCGACCTCCATCATGAAGTCGGCTCCCGCGCGCGCCATGTGCGCCAACAGATTCGGCTCGAGGACTGCGCCGAGATTGTCCGAGTTGGAGACGAAGGCGTACTCGAAGCCGGTGTCGAGAAGGCGATCGAGCACCCTCGTGGTGGAGAGAGCGGTGTAGAGATCCCCATGCCCCGGAGGGCACCATTCGAGCTCGGGTTCGGCCTCCCACCTGATGGGCGAACCGTCATCGACGCGAATCTTGGGCACCCGGTGCTGGAGAAATCCCAGCGGAAGACCGTCTACGGAGAGGTCGGGGTAGGGCTCGAGGGCATCGGAGCTGTCTTTCGCAGTGCGAAAGCTGTTCATCAGGAGCAGCGGGATCCTGCTGCCGGTGCGGCTGCGGAGGGAAAGGACCTGTCGGGCAACGAGATCGAGAAAGGTGGCCCCGGGGCGAACCTCGATCACCGACTTGGCGGATTCGAGACCCATGCCGGTGCCGAGGCCGCCGTTGAGCTTGATGACCACCGTGCGATCGAGGATCCGAGGATCGAGTCCGCCGGTGACGCCCATGGTCTCGGCGTCGGCGAGATCATCGACAGGTGCGATCCGGTCCCCGCCCAGAGTGCCGGACTCACCGGCGAGAAACCGCTCGAGGTGGAGGTGGAAAGCATCGATGGCGGCGGCGGGCAGAGAAGCCTCGTCCATCTTGCTGGAAAATGAAGAATCCAAGGGTGTTTGTGACGTGAGGGACAAAGCCGACGGCCTCCAGAAACCGGTATCTGCAATAATAGTAACGTGGCGTTTGTGCGTTTGCTGTGTAGCTGCGCCGTCATTGTGGTCGTGGCGGGTGCGGTATGGGCGGCCGGGCCGACTGCTCCGGTGGCCGGGACGGTGACGTTCTCCACGGCCGGGGTGCGCGAGCTCGTTCACGAGGTCAGTCTCGAAAACGGACTCGATCCCAAGCTGGTGGACGCCCTGGTAAGGGTGGAATCGGGATACAACCCCGGAGCCGTCAGCCGCAAGGGGGCCATGGGTCTGATGCAGTTGATGCCGGCGACCGCCGACAGGCTCGGCATCGCCGACCCGTTCGATCCCGAGCAGAATGTCCGGGGCGGGGTGCGCGAGTTCGCTCGCCTCGTGAATCACTACCGCGGCAACCTCCAGCTGGCGCTCGCCGCCTACAACGCCGGTGAGGGCGCCGTGGCTCGCTACCGGGGAGTTCCCCCCTACACCGAGACTCGCAACTATGTGTCTCGGATTCTCACCATCTACACCGGTAGACCCTATCGGTTGTCGGGGGGTTATCGCGCGGTCCAGGTGAAGATCATGAAGGATCCGTCCACCGGGAAGACCGTGATCACCAACCAGCCGGCCGCCAAAATCACCGGCGGCCTGAGTTTGACACGTTCGGGTTCCGGATCGGGTCCCCTCAAGGGCGGGTTCGGCCATTCCGGCGGCTGAGTCGGTCTCTCTCCGGTAAAAGTCGGGTTGAACGGCCTCGCGGGCCTCGGTGTCTCAAGGCAACCTGAGGTACAATTCGACCATCCTTCAAATGGCCGGTGCTCCTTCGAGTCGGCCTGAGGAGATCTCCAGTGCTACGATCCAGCTTGAGGTGTCCGCGGGTGGCCGTTCCGACAACGGTGGCGTGTCTCCTCCTGTTCACCGGCTGCTCGACGGTGATTGCCCCCGTGACGTCGCGGGTGACCGAGGGCTTGACCCTGGCGGTGCTCGATCACAACGATCCCGAGACGGTTCGTCAGGGAGCGCCGGCCTACCTGCTCATGGTCGACGCAATGATCGCCGGAGATCCCGACAATACCGGATTGCTCATCGCCGGTGCTCAGCTCTACTCGAGCTACACCTCGGGTTTTGTCGATGACAGAGAACGAGCCTCGCGGCTTGCCGAGCGTGGCCGAAGCTATGGTTGGCGCGGCCTGTGTGAGGAAGAACCAACCACATGCGATTCGTGGCAGCTTCCGTTCGACGAGTTCCAACAGATCATCGACAGTGTTACGGCCAAGCACGTTCCGGCCCTCTTCGCCGCCGGCGCCTCATGGGCGACCTGGGTCCAGGTCAATCGCGCCGACTGGTTGGCGGTCGCAGACAAGGCCCGGGTGGAGGCGATCATGTTGAGGGTCACCGTCCTCGACGAGGATTATTTCGACGGTGCCGCCTATACCTATCTCGGGGTGCTCAACAGCATCATCCCGGCAGCCCTCGGCGGCAAACCCGAGCAGGGGCGAAAGGACTTTGAACGGGCGATCGAGCTGGCTCAGGGCAGGGACCTCATGACCAAGGTTCTGCTTGCCAAAGAGTACGCCCGTCTGGTCTTTGATCGTGAGCTCCACGATCGCCTCCTGCGGGAGGTCATCGACGCCGACCCGAATGTTCCGGGTCTCGTTCTTCTCAACTCAATGGCCCAGGCGCAGGCGCGAATCCTCCTGGCCGAATCCGACGAATACTTCGCGGAGTAGTCTATGCAAAGATCCATCCTCGTCGTCGTCCTCGTTTCACTTCTCGGCTCGTTGTCTCCGGCGGCGGAGGCGGTGCAGCTCAAGATCGCCACCGTGGCTCCCGACGGCTCGTTCTGGATGACCGAAGCCCGCAAGGCCGCGGACGAGATTTCCGAAAGAACCTATGGCCGGGTTACCTTCCGCTTCTATCCCGGCGGCACCATGGGTGATGACAGCGCCGTGCTCCGCAAGATGAGGATCGGCCAGCTTCACGGCGGGGTCTTCATCGCCGGGAGCTTCTCCCACGTGGTCCCGGACCTCCAGATCTACAATCTGCCGCTGCTTTTCAGTACGTATGACCAGGTCGATGCCGTTCGTTCCGGGACGGATCCCCTGCTCATCGCCGATCTGGATGACAAGGGGTATCACACCTTTGGTTTCATCGAAGGCGGGTTCGCCTACATCTACTCCACAAAAAAAGCCGCCACTTTTTCCGATCTCGAAGGCAGCAAGGCCTGGCTCCCCGAGAGCGATCCGGTTGGACGGGTGCTCGTGGAAGAGGCATCTCTGTCTCCGGTGCCGCTGGGTCTGGCCGATGTGTTGACCGGGCTCCAGACGGGACTGGTCGATGTTGTCAGCGGTCCGCCGGTGGCGGCGGTCGCCCTCCAGTGGTTCACCAAGGTCAAGTACGCCATCGAGTATCCCGTGATCTACACCTTCGGCTGCGTTGTGATCTCCGATCGCGCCTGGTCTTCCTTGAGCGTAGAGGATCAGAGGCTGGTCGACGAAGTCCTGGGACGGATGACCGAAACCCTCGACCGACGAGCGCGAGAGGACAACGAAGGTGCGCGGCGCGCCCTCGAAAAGCAGGGAGTCGTGACACTGACTCCGCCGGCTGACACCGAACGGCAGTGGAAGGAGCTCGCCAAACGGTCCTCGGATCGCTTGGTCGAAGAGCTTGGCCTGGACCGCGAGCTTCTCTCCCGGATCGAGGCTGAGATCGCCGCCCTCGACGCCGGCGCTCCGACCGAGGCCGCGGAAGGCCAGTGAATCCGTCGCGACCGGCGGCCCGCACCTGGGAGGGGGCCGGGATCTTCGGCCGCATCCTCCGCTGGCTCGGTGCGGCCGAGGATGCGCTCCTGGTGGTCCTGCTCGCGGTGATGATCGGTCTCGCTGCGTGGCAGATCGTTGCTCGCAATGCTTTCGACACGGCCATCATCTGGGGAGACCCACTGCTCCGAGCTCTGGTTCTGTGGGTCGGGTTCCTCGGCGCGGTCGCGGCCGCCCGGGATGATCGTCAGATCAATGTCGATGTGGTGTCTCGATTCGCTGTTGAACCCTGGCGGTCGAGAATCCGGGTGGTGACGGATCTCTTCACCGCATCGGTTTCCGGCTTCCTCGCCTGGCAGGCCTTTCGCTTCGTCTTGGATGCCCGGGCCTACGAAGAGATCGCCTTCGCGTCGGTACCGCTCTGGTTGACCGCATCGGTCTTGCCGCTCGCCTTCGGCATGCTGTGCGTCCGGTATCTCCTGCTGACCGGTTTCCACCTTCGGCAGAGCTTTTTCGCAAAGGCCGACGAGTGATCCTCACCGGCCTTCTTCTGCTGGCGCTGGCCCTGCTTGGAGCGCCGCTCTTCGCGGTCATTGCGGCCGGGGCCGTCCTCGCGTTCGGTCGCGCGGACGTGGATCAGATCGCGGTGGTGATGGAGGTCTATCGCATCGCCGATACTCCGGTACTGCTCGCCATTCCGCTCTTCACCTTTGCCGGCTTCGTCCTCGGCGAGAGCAGGGCGCCCAATCGGCTCGTGCGACTCTCCGATGCGTTGCTCGGTTGGATGCCGGGCGGGCTCGCCGTCATCGCGTTGGTGACGTGCGCCCTCTTCACCGCCTTCACCGGCGCGTCGGGAGTGACCATTGTCGCTATGGGGGCGCTGCTCTATCCGGCGCTTCGCGATGCCGGCTACCGCGAAAATTTCAGCCTCGGCCTGGTCACCACATCGGGGAGCCTGGGGCTGCTCTTCGCGCCGTCGTTGCCG
>JARFRM010000198.1 GCA_029287235.1 Thermoanaerobaculales bacterium | reverse complement strand
TGGCTTCACCGCCAAGATCGCGTCGAACCACGTTGCCGCCCAGGGGCAGCGGCAGCCCATCGGTCTCCGCCGCCCACCACTCGCCGAGATCGACGAGCTTGGTGAAGCCCTCGTCCTGCCAGGTGAGCTGACCTTCGTGGATCACCACCCCGGCATCGACCTTCCCCGCTTCCACCGCCGGGCCGACCGCGTCGAAGGGCAGCACGGTGGTGTTGAGGCTCGGGTTCCACATCTTGAGAGCCAGCGCCGCCGAGGTCAGGGTGCCGGGGATCGCAACCTTGATCGAGCCCAGACGATCCACGGGAATCGGTTCGCGAGCCACGAGCACCGGTCCATAACCGTCACCCATGGAGGCGCCGGACGCCAGCAGCGCGTACTGCTCGTCGAGGTAGGCGTAGGCGTGGATCGACACCGCGGTGACCTCGTAGGTCCCGGAGTGGGCCTCGCGATTGAGGGTCTCGATGTCGGAAAGCACGTGCTCGAACTCGTACTCGCCGGTGTCGATGAGCCCCTTGGCCAGCGCGAAGAACATGAAGGCATCGTCGGAGTCGGGGGAGTGGGCAACGCGGATCAGGGTCATGGGTCCTCCACTTTCGAGCGGGCATTCTACATGCACCGAGCGCCGCCGGGCCGCCTGCGGCGACCGGGCGGCACTCGCTGCAACCGATGTGCGTTGCACATCCAGGGGTCACATTGACAGATTCAGCGTCAGAGGCAATGAACCGCAGCAGCGCCAACATCAGCGGCAGCGACCAATTTCAGGGGCATGTGCAGAGCAGCTCGTTTTTCGGAACCCCTACGACTCTGAGGCAGGCCCTAAAGGACCTGCCTACAACGCCATAGGCCCCGATAGAACCGTAGGCGGGTCTCTTCAGGGCCCGCCTCAGAATCGATGAGAGCGGACGTTGCGTTCCGGTTCAGAAAACCGTATCAGAGCGGCCGGTCGCTGCCATCTGCCACTGCCGCTGTCCCTGGTGCTGTCCCTGTCGCTGCCGCTGCCATCCGTCGCAAACGGATCGTCAGGCCCACTCCTGCCTGTCCGCGAAGCGGCGCAGGAGTCCTTCGGTGCTCCCGTCGTGGTGGCTGAGATCAGCGTCATCGCCGGCGAGGAGGGCCTCCTCTTCGGCAAGGATGGTCTTGGCGAGGACCTTCCCGAGCTCGACACCCCACTGGTCGAAGCTGTTGATCCGCCAGATCACGCCCTGGACAAAGATCTTGTGCTCGTAGGCGGCCACCAGCATCCCGAGTGAATACGGTGTCAATCGATCAAGGAGGATGGTGTTGCTCGGCCGGTTGCCCGGGAAGACCTTGTGCGGCGCGAGTTCGTCGACGGCCCTTGCGCTCAGGCCTTGGGCTTCGAGTTCCTCCCGCGCTTCAGCCTCGGTCCTGCCCCGCATCAGCGCCTCGGTCTGGGCGAAGAAGTTGGCCATGAGCTTGTCGTGGTGATCACCTTCGGGGTGAGCCGGGTTGACGGCGCCGATGAAGTCGCAGGGGATCAACCGGGTCCCCTGGTGGATGAGCTGGAAGAAGGCGTGCTGGCCGTTGGTGCCGGGCTCGCCCCAGATGACCGGCCCGGTTGTGTAGCCGACCCGGCGGCCGTCGCGGTCCACGGCCTTGCCGTTGGACTCCATGTCGCCCTGTTGGAGATAGGCCGGGAAGCGGTGGAGATACTGGTCGTAGGGAAGGATGGCGTGGCTTTGAGCGCCGAAGAAGTTGGCGTACCAGACACCGAGCAAAGCCATGACCACCGGGATGTTGTGATCCAGGGGCGTCTCGGCAAAGTGCCGATCCATGGCGTGGGCGCCCTCGAGGAGCTCGACGAACCGGTCAAATCCCACCGCAACCGCGATGGTCAGGCCGATGGCCGACCAGCTCGAGTAGCGGCCGCCCACCCAGTCCCAGAACTCGAAGATGTTCTCCGGGTCGATGCCGAAGGCGGTCACGGCTTCGTGGTTGGTCGAGAGGGCAACAAAGTGCTTCGCCACGGCGTCGTCGCCAAGCTCGGCCACGAGCCAACGCCGCGCGGTGTGCGCGTTGGTCATGGTCTCCTGGGTGGTGAAGGTCTTGGAGGCGACGACGAAGAGGGTCTCGGCCGGGTCGAGGTCCCTGGTCTTCTCGACAAAATCCGTCGCATCGACGTTGGAGACAAATCGCACGTCCGGTCCGTCGTGGTACGCACCCAGGGCCTCGGTGATCATGACCGGGCCGAGATCCGAGCCACCGATGCCGATGTTGACCACGGTGCGAATGGGTCTGCCGGTGGCGCCGAGCCAATGGCCCGAGCGCACATCGTCGGAGAAGGCCCGCATCTTCACAAGCACCGAATTGACCGCCGGCATGACATCCGACCCGTTCACTTCGATCGCGTGGTTGGAGCGATTGCGGAGGGCAACGTGGAGCACCGCACGACCCTCGGTCCAGTTGATCCGCCGACCGAAGAACATGGCTTCGGCGGCGTCCTTGACCCCCGCGGCGCGTGCGAGCGCGACGAGCAGGCCCATGGTCTCGGTGGTGATGATGTTCTTCGAGTAGTCGAGGAAGAGCGGGCCGAGCTCGACCGAAAATCTCTCGAAACGGTTGGGATCGCCATCGAAAAGGCCCCGCATCTCGAGTTTGTGCGCGCCACGGAAGTGGCGCGCGAGCGCGGCCCAGGCCGGTGTGGTCTCGAGGGATCCGCCGTCCCGGATCAGGCGATCGTTGGGCGAGTCAAAGCGCATGAATCAGCCTCTTCCCTTGCAGTCCACGGTGACCCACGGCCGGCATCAAAGCTCGGAGGCGGCCCACGCCAACGCCAGCGCCGGGTCCTCGTCCATCAGCTCCGAGAGACGATCAGCCGGCACCCGACCCCGAACCGTGTATTCATCGATGAATGCTTTGGTTGCGTTCAGGTTCTCTTCCCCGATCCAATCCGCCGGGAGACGTTCCGCTCCGGCGAGTGCGATCTCCCACAGCCGGCACGCGAGGCTCTCGAGCTCGTCGTCATGCACACCATGGGTGGCCGCCCGACGCCACAACACGTTCAGACCCTGACGCTGATCGGCGAGCAGAGCAATTGCATCGGACCGCGCTGCATCGTCATAGAAGACCGAAGAGGCCAGTACAACCTGGGCCGGTCGAAGTGCATCGGGGACTGCCTCACCTGCTCGCAACTCGAGGAATCCCCTGGCACGGACTTCGAAGAACAAAGTGGTCAGATGGTAGGCGAGATCGTCGGTCGTCGGCCAACCGTGCCGCGGGTGACCGTGGTTGATCCAATCGACGAATCGGAAGCCCGGACAGCCTGGAGCAAAGTGCTCGTCACCCACCCTGATCAGCATCACATCCGCCATGAGAGCGGCCTGGGCCCACTGGGCGCGTGGGTCCTCTTCGGAGCCGTCTGTAAACAGGGGCGGGAAACCGCTCCGGGTGGGATCGAGCTGCTGCCAGGCCCGCGCCCGGGACGAAACCGCATCGACGCCCGGACTGCAGGCGAAGATGGCGGTGAGCATGGGACTGATCAGGTTGGCGACGAGCCAGCGCTCCTGCCACACACCCTCGGGCCCGAGATCGAGGTTGATCTGCAGGCTTGCGGTGTGGCGCATCATCACCGCTCCCCAGTGGCCCCGCTGTCGGTAGTAGGCCGCCTGGGCGGTGTAGCGACCGGCTCGAAGCTGCTGCGGCACCTCCTCGACATCGTGCCACACATCCAACCCGACCGCGGCGAGGCGGACGCCTTCCACGTCGAAACCGCGGCGCAACAATCCGATGACGTTTCCCACGTCGGCGAGGGCGGCGGCCGCACCGGGCTGCACCGCCGTCGAATGCTCGACCTGGGCCCCGGGTTCGAAGGTCAGACGCCCACCGTTGGCGAGGGGGTAATGAAAGGCGTGGGGCGGCCGGCCGATCCGCGGCGAGATTTCGCCCGAGTCATAGGCGAGCCCATCGATCACCTGAACCACGCCGAGTCCGTCAGGCCGGGTCAGCACCAGCCTTTCTCGCGGCCGTCCCGACGCGTCGACAACGATGGGAAAGAGCTCGGGTTCGAGCCCGACGCCCATCTGCGAGGCGGGCCCCTTGGGCTCGGGGAAAGCGGACATCCCGGCTCGGTGGCGGGCTTCGTCTTCGGACACAGCCAGACGTCGGTTCTTGGTCGGCATCGAAGGAAATACTATCCCAGTTCTGGTCCAGGTCGGACGATCCAAACGCGGAACTACGCCCCGAGATCGGCCAATATTTTTCGCTGCAGTGCGATGTTGTCCCGATGACCGGTGAAGCGTGCCGTGATCTTGCCGCGCACCGGGTACCCGAGGAGATAGAAGTCGCCGATGACATCGAGGATCTTGTGGCGGACAAACTCATCCGGAAAACGGAGCTCGGTGTTGATGACCTCGTCCTCACCGACCATGATGAAGTTGTCCAGCCGGCCGCCGCCACCGAGCCCGAGCTCATTGAGCATCTTGATGTCGCGGACGAACCCAAAGGTCCTCGCCGGCGCGATCTCCCTTCGATACCCTTCGCAGTCATCCATCGTGAACTCGTAGAACTGCTCGCCGATGGGCTGCGGGTAGCGAAGGAGATACGAGACCGAGAACACTTCGGCCGGTTCGATGGTCAGGCTCTTTTCTTTTCCATCACCGACCTCCCACACCCGATCGATGACCAGCTCCTTGACCGGATGATCCTGATCCTCCACACCGATCTCTTCGATCCGATCGAGAAATCCCAGAGCCGATCCATCGAGGACCGGGATCTCACCGTGGACCTTGACCAACAGGTTTGTGATCCCGCAGGCGTGCAGCGCTGACAGAAGGTGTTCGACGGTCTTGATGTGCTCGCCCTGTCGTGTGATGGACGTCGCATAGTCGGTTTCGGCAACGGCGTCGATGTGAGCGGGGATCACGTTCCCGGCCGGAAGGGTCAGAAAGTGGATCCCGGTGTCGGGAGGCAGAGGCTGGAGAACCATTCCGGTCCTTCCGCCCGAGTGCAGCCCGAGTCCATAGATCACACTTGATTTCTTGACCGTGCGTTGCGACCGGCCGGTGGTCACGAGCAGGTCCAACTCCCGAGGCGGCTCGAGCTCGCCCACCGGCTGATGTCTGCTGGCTTCGAGGACCCCGCCATCACCGGTGGAGGTGTGTTTCTCCCGCGCCTCGAGCGCATCCCGCACCGCAGCGACCGTCTGGTCGTAGGAGAGGGGCTTTTCTAGATAGTCCTGGGCCCCCATCTTGATGGACTTGACCGCCGTCGATGACGTCCCGTGGCCCGACATCATCACTACGAGCGCTCCGGAGTCCATCTCCAGAATCGCTTGGAGGGCTTCGAGCCCATCCTTGTCGGGCAACCAGATATCGAGAAACACCACATCCGGTCGGTGCTCGCGATAGAGATCGGGGGCCTCGGCGCCGCTGGTCGTCGTAATGGTGCGGAAACCCTCATCACCGAGGACCTGCGACATGGTCGTCAGAATGCCCTCTTCGTCGTCGACGATCAGAATGAGCTCGTTCATTGCCCCAAGTCTCTCCGCTCCCGCGCGCCGGGTCAAGGGATTGCCCCGCAGCCGGGAGAACGGTGTCAGAAGGAGCTCGATTCTCGTCCGCATCAGATTTCTGTAAGATGGCGGCTCGTTTCGGAGGAACTTCAGATGCCCATAGCCCAGTCCCTCGACGGCCGCCTGGCCATCCTCACATCCGGGGGCGACTCCCCCGGAATGAACCCGGCGCTCCGCTCCGTCGTACGATCGGCTCTCGATCAGGGGATCGACGTCGTCGCCGTCACCGAGGGCTTTCGCGGGTTGGTGGTGGGCGGCGAGCACTTCCGAACCATGGATTGGGACTCGGTGGGCGGAATCCTCCATCTCGGCGGAACCACCATCGGCAGCGCTCGCAGCCCCGAGTTCCGAAAGCGCGAGGGTCGCCGGTCGGCGGTCCGCAATCTGATCGAGCACGACATCGCCCGTCTCATCGTCATCGGCGGCGACGGCAGCCTGACCGCCGCTGATCTCCTCCACCGCGAGTGGTCCGAGCATGTCGACGATCTGATCGGCGCCGGCGATCTCCCACCGGAGACTGCCGAAAAGCGGTCCGGGATCGTCCTCGCCGGTCTCGCGGGATCAATCGACAACGACTTTCACGGCACCGATATGACCATCGGCGCCGACACCGCGCTGCACCGCATCACCCAGGCCATCGACGCCTTGACGAGCACCGCGGCCAGCCACCAGCGCACCTTCGTCGTCGAGGTGATGGGACGAAATTGCGGATACCTGGCCCTCATGAGTGCCCTCGCGACCGGAGCCGATGCCGTCTTCATCCCCGAGAAACCGCCGGAGGACGACGACTGGGCGCGGCGACTGTGCGATCGCCTGAGGGCGGGTCGGACAGCGGGACGCCGGGACAGCATCGTCGTCGTAGCCGAAGGAGCCCATGACCGGCACGGTCGCGAAATATCCTCCAGCGACGTGCGTGAAGTCCTCGAACGAGGGATGGCCGAAGAGGTCCGACTGACCATCCTCGGTCACGTTCAGCGCGGTGGTGCACCGAGCGCCTTCGACCGCACCATGAGCACCCTTCTCGGCCACGCAGCCGTCGAGTTCGTCCTGACGGAGGATGCCGGGGCAGAGCCTCAGCTCATCGGTGTCCGAAACAACCGCATTCAACATCAACCCCTCGCGACCTGTGTTCGGCAGACCGCCGCGGCCGCCGAGGCCATCGCCGATGGACGCCACGAGGAAGCCCTCCGCATCCGGGGCGGCAGCTTCTCGGACAATATCGATTCGCTCGACACTCTGCTGCGGTCGCTGCCACGACCACCACGACCGGATCAGCGGCGACTCAAGATCGCCGTTGTTCACTCGGGAGCGCCATCCCCGGGAATGAACACCGCCGTCCGGGCTGCGGTCCGACTCGGTCTCGACGCCGGCCACATCATGCTCGGGGTCCGCAACGGGTTCGCCGGATTCATCGAAGGTCGTATCGACGAGCTCGGGTGGATGAGCGTTCGCGGCTGGTCATCCACCGGCGGCTGCGAACTCGGGATCAACCGCAGAGTACCCTCGGGTCACGACTACTACACCATCGCCAGAACCATCGAGGATCGCGGGATCGACGCCATCCTGATCATCGGTGGATGGTCGGCCTACCGAACGGCCTACCGTTTCTTGAGTAAACGCGAGGCGTTCCCGGCCTTTGACATCCCGGTCATCTGCCTTCCGGCGACGATCAGCAACAACCTCCCCGGTTCCGAGCTCAGCATCGGCGCCGACACCGCGCTCAACTCCATCGTCGAAGCGGTCGACAAGATCAAACAGTCGGCGGTCGCGGCCAATCGTTGTTTCGTCGTCGAAGTCATGGGTCGGTACTGCGGCTACCTCGCCCTCCTGGGTGGGCTCTCCACCGGCGCGGAACGGGTCTACCTGAACGAAGAGGGCGTCACCCTCGCCGATCTCAAAGACGATCTCGATCACCTCGTCCAGGGATTCCGCCGGGGCAAACGCCTGGGACTCATCATCCGCAACGAGATGGCCAACGCGACATATACCACTCCGTTCATGGCCGCACTCTTTGAAGAAGAGGGCGGCGATCTCTTCGAGGTCCGGCAGGCCATTCTCGGCCATCTCCAGCAGGGAGGAAACCCGACCCCATTCGACCGAATCCTCGCGACTCGTCTCGCGAAGCGGTGCATCAATCACCTCGTCGACGAGGTCGAGAACGGCCGCAGCTCGGTGACCGCCATTGGTCTTCAGGGCGGGACCATTCAAAACCTCGATCTTCGGGACCTGCCGCGAATCGTCGATTCCGAACACCAGCGGCCGACGGATCAGTGGTGGCTCAATCTGAGGCCCATCGCGAGGATCCTCGCGCAGTCGGGGCCGAAGCCGACTATGCGGTCGGAGATGTGAGCGGAAAGCTTTCAGCCGTTAGCCTTTAGCCGTTAGCTCCATCGCAGGGAACGAAGCGCATAAGCTGTTAGCTGTCAGCAATTAGCCGTTAGCTCCATCGCAGGGAACATGATTCCGATCCTCTGGTCTGAAGCGGGACCGAAGGATTTTGTCCTTTGGGTGACACGACACTACCCACCGACGGCAGCGACTCTGAAGGGCAGGCTGGAAGCCCGCCCCACAACCCGCGATCATCTGTGTTGTCTGCGGTTTCTCAATGCGATGGTGTGATGGCTCTATGATGCGATGGTCTTCGCGATCTTCATTGCGTTCTTGGCGACCTTTGCGGTGAAATTGCGATGTGTGCAGCGCGGCGAAGCTGGCATTGATGCGGTCCCTGTTCCTGTCGCTGCCGCTACGGCGTGGCGCGCCCCGATCCCGTTCTCGGCGGGGTCTGGCAGCTGTCGATGATGCCGTCGTCGTCGGTGTCGATGGCGGGATCCTCGACGATCTCGCATGTGTCCGGCACAGTGTTGACGTTGCAGTCGCGTGCCCGACCCGACCACATGTCGTGCGAGTCACTGATCCCGTTGCGGTTGCAATCCGCCCACAGTCTCAGGTAGTAGACATCTTGCTCGTCGTTGAATGTTGCCGCATACGCCAGATCGGCGCCGGTCTCATCCGAGACCATGTCGTAGTAGTCGCCCATCTTGTTCTGGTTCGGCCATCCGCGCCAGCTGTTGAACAAGGGGCTCGCCGCCACCGGCACCGACCAACTGTCGCCGCCATCCTCGGAGAACGCGTACATGAGCTGGCCGATGTTGGGTTCACTCTCGGTCACCGATTCGATCCACACGACATCGATACGGCCGTTCGGCGATGTCGACATGGTGCCGAACCACTGCCAGGCCCTGCGATCGTCGGTGTTGACGCGGATCGGCACGCTCCAGCTCTCACCCTGATCCGTCGATCGAACAAAATGGACGTCCTGTGGATCGCCCCCGGGAGGATCGACCGACGAGACAATATAGAGATCACCGCGGTTCGGACCGTCAGAGTGATTGGCCGCAATCCAGACCTGCCCGACCAGCCCGCCGGGGTTGGGTCCGTCGCTCGCGACCTGGCGACCCCCGAGTTGAACGAGAAACGAGTCAAAGGTCGGATCAACCACCGCATCCCAGGCGTCCAGCGACCGATAGACGACAAAGACGTTGTAGTTGAAGGAGGCATTCCCGGCCAGGTAGAGCCCTCCGCCGGGAGCGACGGTCAGGGTTCCCCAGATGGGCGCCGGACTGAGCTCGACGGGATCCGAAAAGCCGGCGCCGCCGTTGGTTGACCGGATGAAGACCCGCCGACCCCACGGATTTCCGGAGGTGCTCCAGCTTGCGTAGATGTTGCCGCGACCGGCCCCGTCGGTCTTGTCGATCGTGAACCACTGTTTGTCACCACCAAAGGCCGCGGTCGGACCGGCCCAGGTCTGGCCACCGTTGTTCGAAAAAAAGAAATCACAGAGCAGCGAGCCCTTGAGGCTGTAGTAGTAGAACCGGCCGTCGGCATCGGCATCGAGGACCGGGTCCGAGCGGAAGACCCCCGGTGTGAAGACTCCCGGGAAGGTCCAACTCCTGCCGCGGTCATCGCTCCAACCCCAGCCCGCCTGACGGAAGTTCGATCGCACACTGTCGAACTGACGCCAGCCGATGGCGATCCGATTCGGGTCGAGGGGGTCGACGGCGATGGAGGGCTCGTTGGCGGCGTCGGCGGGGATGTTCAGCCCGTCGACGCCGATGTTGACCTGGATGCTCGAGAAACCCCGGTACTCGACGATGGTCGACTCGGTGGTCTTGGGCATCCATGGAGCGAGCTCCGCCTCGACCGGAGGATCATCAGGCCGTTCGAGAGGTCCCGGCACCGGTACCTCGACGACCACGTCCCTCTCGGTTGCGACCACATCCAGACCCTCGACGAGCGGGACAATCCCGGCGACGAGCATGACCATCACGGAGGTACCGACGGCGATTCGGCTTTTCATACAGCAAGAATACTCCCGGAAGGGGCGGAAGGTTTCCGATTGAAGCACGTCCCACCTCATTCGAGATCGATGACATGGCCTTCCGGTTCGAAGAACCCTCGATCGGCGATATCATCCCCCTTGAAGACGGCCCACGAAGGGATGCCCCGATGGTAGGCGGAGGTCATCTTGAACAGCTCCATGGCCGAGTTACCGGCGATGAGATAGAGGACCTTCTCCGGGTTGAACGGATTCGGCAGCACCGCGAAGAGGCCATCGTCGGGGTCCGAGTAGCTGCGACCCCTGAACGTGAAATGACCGCGACCGATCTCGATCCCGAGACCCTCGAGGCGGTCGAAGAAGTAGTTGTCGTTCAAGGTGCCGAAGACCATGAGATCGTGGGTCTCCGCCTGGAGCTGATCGATCTCGGCGTCCTTGACCAACGGCGGCAGGATTTCGACATAGGTGTCGGCGACGAGCCTCTGCCAACGACGGGCCAGGGTGTGGTTGGCCTCGATCTGACTCGCCGTCCCGTAGACGATGAGCGTGGAGTGGAAATCGTCGATGAAGTTCTTCCAGACATAGAAGTTCTCGCGCGGAACCGGCACATCGTCGAGCGCGTTGAAGACCACCCGGGTCGGTTTCTCGTCGAAGAGAAATTCGACTTCCGTCTCTCCGTCGATCTCCACCCGCTTGAGGATCCGCTCATCTTCCATCGTGACCTCGACGTGGGTGACCACTCGATACGCGGGGTCGCCCTGAGCGCTTTTGAGCTTGAGCTTCCACCCCTTCTTCGCCTCTTTGACCTCGATGGACGGGACGAGCAGCGGGAGTCCCTCACGCTCGAGCCATTGGCGGATGAAACCGTCGAGTGGCTCTCCTGAAACCTCTTCGGCGACGGCGATGAAGTCGGCGGTCGACATCTCAAGCTCGGCGAATCGTTGGTGAACCTTCCGCATCACGTCGAGGAAGCGCTCGTTGCCGAGCAGGAGCCGAAGCTGGTGCAGGGCGAAGGTCCCCTTGATCCGCGGTACCAGATAGGGGCCATAACGGTCGTAGGCTCGGTGGGCGTCCAATGCAGCCAAGTCACCCTCGCGCGACACGGTGTAGAGATATCGAACCGAGAGATCGGCGAGGGCGTCACCGAGCTCCCCGGCCGCGACCGCCGGGTCGTCGTCGAGGCCATCGAGGATCTGCCAGTAGGCCGCCGAGGCGCTGATGAACCAGCTCTCGGCCGGCGACGCCGGAAAGACCGTTCGACGCCAGAGATCCTCGCGCTCGATTTCGAACTCGCTTTCGAGCGCACCGAGGACGAGTTCGGGTTTCTCGAACGCCTCATCTGTGCCGACGCGCTCGTCACGCAGGGTCTGGAGCTGCTCGTTGACATGGATCGGGCTGAGGGTGGCGTACCCGAGGCTGAGGTGCGGTTCTGCGCCCGGGAGATCGGGAAGATAACGCCACCCCTTGGTTGGAAACTTCTCGCGCAGAGTCACCTTGCCGTGGTGAGCCAGAAAGACCATCTGCTCGGCCATTTCGGTGGTGGTGATCTTGCCGTCGCAGGCGTGGGCCCGGTTGATGGGCGATGTCGCCCAGAGATCGACCCCCGCCATGGCGTCGATGGCGCCGGCATTTTTCTTGTAGAACTCGTTGAAGGCGATGTCCCGGTTCCACGGCGAGTACATGAGGTCGAACGGCCGGTCGTAGGGTTGGGCAAGGTACTCCTTCCGCACCTCGGGGTCCCGATTGTTGTTGTTGGCCCAGAGAAAGCCCGGGGTGCCGAAGGGCGCCATGTCCTCACCGGTCCGCCACAGCTTCTTGCTGTGAGTCCCGAGCAGGAGGATGGCGACCTCACCGGTCTTGATGTCGGCGATGGGCCAGTCGTTGGTGTACATCCCGTTGTTGCCGTCCCACAGGATTCGCTCGACATCGTCGATGGACGACGCGTACTGCGCCGCCTTGCGGATGCGGTTGGACTGGGGGGTGGAATCGGGCTCCCACGGCGTCTGGGACACGGTGGTCTCACCGATGATGATCCCCGCCGAGTTGAGATAGAAATCGGCGCCGGAGTGAATGCCTCCGGGAAACGTGTGGTAGACCAGCCGATGACCTTCCGCGGGAATCACGTCGGCGATGACATTCCAGTGCACCCCGGTGTAACCGCCCCACATGAAGATCTGACCGAAGACGATGTCGCCGGTCGTTGTTGCCGGCCCCGTCGCCGCGAAGGCGGAGCAGCTGTGCTTCTCCGGCGCAATTCCGATCTCCTCGTCCGGGGCCACAAAGGCCTCGCCCGTGAGCGCGTTCGGGGTGACCTCGATGGCGTCCTCGAGCTGGCCCAGATCGACCACCGAGTTGATGGTGACGATGTCGACCAGATCCAGCGATCGGCCCCAGGCCTCGGCGCCGGCGGCGGCGGCGCCGTCCGCGATACCCTTCATCTCGCGAAGGTACTCTTCGTCATAGGTGCGCAGAAAGAGCGTGTCGCACTCGAAGCGAAGCCGACGCCAACCCGCTTCGGGCTCGGCCTCGTTCGCCAGCAGTCCCAGTTTGCCGATATAGGAGACGATCTCCTCGGCAACCAATGACCCGTACTGGTGACCGCGCTCGTAGGGCTCACCTTCGATGTGAACCACGATCCACCCGCGATCGTTGTAGCGGAAGCCCTTGCCCGACCAGCGCACAGTCTCGAGGGGGATGTACTCGGTGATGTCGTCCACCCGATCGAGGCGCACATCGTCGAACCAGGCGCTGCCCCGAGCATTACCGTTGCGACCCAGGTGAAGCCTCACACGATCCTCTCGTTGGGTGGCGAAGAAGAGGCTCTCGACCCTGGTCCAATCCGAGTTGCCGCCCACGGCCTGGGAGTGATTGGTGAATGGGAACGACGCCATGGTGAGGCAGGCCGGAACGGCGGTCGGATACTTCGTCATCGCATCCGAGATCGCACCCTCGGTGCGGATCCACGCACTCAGCCGGTAGAGCTTGCCGACCTCGAGGACCACAGGGGATGACTCGGCGGTCACCGTTCCATGGCCCCGAACCGCGAGCCTGAGGCTCCCGACCCCACCGTGCACAGTATCGGTGCTCGCTACGACGGTGGACCCCTCCGATGATCGCTCGATGTCCCGACTCCAGTCGATCACCGAATCGTCAGGCGCCACGCGCTCGAAACCGGGGTTGGCGAGGGGGATCTCCTCGTCGGACAGCGCCGATGAAGCGGGATTAAGGACGACAACGAGAACGGTAACGATCAGGGTCGAACGCATGGGAGTCCCTCCGAAAGGCGAATTGTAACCGACGGCGACACCGGTCCGTCGCAACCACGAAGACTCGAAGACACAGCGGCATCACAACGCATCGCAAGGTCGAACCGCAAGGGCGCAAGGGACGCAAGGGTATCGCACCATCGCAGGGTTGCATCGCAAAGACTGTCAAGACCGTCCATCGCAAAGAGACGCCAAGACATCACATTTGAGAGTGGATAATGCCCCGCCTGGGGGTTGTTTGACTGGGTGGCGACGCTTTCTCGACCGGAAGGTGTCTGAAGGGCAGGCTGGAAGCCCGCCCCCACAATGACCGTCCTTCAACGAAACAGGAAAGATTGAGATGGTTGTGGGGCATGCATCTTGCCTGCCCTTCAGAATCCTTGAAGCAGTACTGAGGTCACCACGAAGTCAGATTTCCTCCAAGCAAGCGATTGCCAACTCACACTTGCCATGATGCAGATGGAATCTGCGTCAATCTGCGTGAACGGCGGGCAATCCGCGACGGTGCGATCCGGCTCCGCCTACAGCTTCGCCGTGACAGGTGGAATCTGCGTTATCTGCGGTTTCTCCGTGCGATGGTGCAACGGTGCGATGGTCTTTGCGATGTTCCTCGCGTCCCCTGCGCCCCTGCGGTTCAACTCGATCGCGATCGACGGCGGTGCTACGATGTCCGCGACACAGTCGCAGAAACTCGAAAATGAAGAGGGGCCCATGCCTACGACATCACGCGCGTTGCTTGCCGAGATCATCGACTACGCCGGTCTCTTCCCACCGGCGAAGCTGCCCATGAATGAGGCATTCAGACGATTCCTCGGCCATCTGGCCGGCGATGACGGATGGCTGCTCGCCCGATTCGTCTGCCCGGCCTCGCGCCTCGACGAGCTGGCGCCGTTGCTCGAGACGACGGATCTTGCCCAGACCCCGCTCCGAATCGCCGTCCTCGGCGCCGGCGGCGACGACCCGCCGAGCTTTGCCGAAGCCCTGGAGAACGATCTCGAACTGTTGAGGAACTTCAACGCTCAACTCGAGGGGAAAGCCGCCACCGATGTTTTCGAGGTCAAGCTCCCCGGTCAGGGCGACCCGTCCGAGGTGGTCGACTTCACCCTCCATCATCTCGGTGAAGTCGTGGCGCGGCCACCGGTCTCGTTCTTCGAAGTCTCACTCCTCGATGACCGGCAAGACCCCATCATGGAAGCGATGGCGGTTGCCGCCGCCAGTCACCAGATTGACGAGCGCCGCCGGGCCGGTCTCAAGATCCGCTGCGGCGGGCTCGATGCATCCGCCGTCCCCTCCGTCGGGGCGGTCGCCGCCTCCATCGCAGCGAGTTTGATGGCCGGTCTGCCTCTGAAGGCGACCCAGGGTCTCCACCACCCCATCCGCCGCCACGACCCGAACCTCGGCACGATGGTGCATGGGTTCCTCAACCTCTTCGCGGCCGCGGTGCTCGTTCGCGATCATGCCTGCGACGAAGCAACCATTCACCGAATCGTCGGCGAAGAGGACCCGGAGGCATTTGCCCTGACGGAATCCACGCTCTCGTGGCGGGATCTCAAGACCGGATTCCAGGGGGTTGTGGACGGCCGAACTCTCGGGATGACCAGCTTCGGCAGCTGCAGCTTCACCGAGCCTCGAGACGACCTCGCCGATCTCGGATGGTTGTGACCGCGGCGCGGAGTGAACCGCAAGGACGCAAGGGACGCCATGACCAATCGCCAAGGCCATCGCATGATTGACCCATCGCACCATCGCATTCTCACCGCAAAGACCGCCGAGAACGCCAAGTACTTCGCAAAGAACATCGCACTCGTGACCCGTCGCACCATCGCAAGGAGAGCATTCCATGACCAACATCGACACCACGTTGCGTTCGTTCATCGACGTTGCGCCCGACTCCCACTTCCCCATCCAGAACCTCCCATACGGCGTCTTCAAGACATCTTCGAGCTCAACACCCGGGATCGGCGTCGCCATCAGCGATCAGGTCCTGGACCTTGGCGTGCTTGCCGAGAGGGGCCTTCTCGCAGGCGGCGAGCTCGGCGACGGCGAGATATTCAGGGAACCGACCCTCAACGCCTTCATGGCCCTCGGGCGTCCGGCCTGGACCGCGGCCCGGTCGATCCTGACCACGCTCCTGAGAAACGATGAGCCGGTCCTTCGCGACGACGCGGGTCTTCGCGACGCCGCCTTCCACCGGCAATCCGACGTGGAGATGCTCCTCCCCGCCGCCATCGGCGACTACACCGACTTCTACTCTTCACGCGAACACGCCACCAATATCGGCATCATGCTCCGTGGCAAAGACAACGCACTGCAACCCAACTGGCTCCACATCCCCGTGGGCTACCACGGCCGAGCGAGCTCCGTGGTCATCAGCGGTACGGATGTTCCCAGACCCAAGGGTCAGACCAAGCCCCCCGATGCCGACCGGCCCATCTTCGGCCCGAGCCGGTTGATGGACTTCGAGCTCGAAATGGGCTTCTTCGTCGGCCCCGGAAACCGGCTCGGTGAGTCGATCCCCATCGCCGCGGCCCCCGACCACATCTTCGGCATGGTGCTGGTCAACGACTGGTCGGCGCGCGACATCCAGGCCTGGGAGTACGTCCCGCTGGGCCCGTTTCTCAGCAAGAACTTCGCCACCTCGATCTCGCCCTGGGTGGTCACCATGGATGCGCTCGAGCCGTTCCGCTGCGCCGGTCCGGCACAGAACGACCCTGAGGTCTTTCCCTACCTCAGGAGTCCCGATGACCGGGCCTACGACATTCACCTCGAGGTCCTGCTTCAGAGCCGGGAAATGGACGCCCCCGATCGAATCGCCACCTCGAATCTGCGCTATATGTACTGGAATGTCAGCCAGCAACTCGCCCACCACACGGTCAACGGCTGCAACGCACGGCCCGGCGACCTCTACGGTTCCGGCACCATCTCGGGCCCCGAGAAACACGAGCGGGGTTCCATGATGGAGCTCAGCTGGCGAGGGACCGAGTCCGTCCAACTGAGCAACGGAGAGGAGCGGAAGTTCCTCGCTGACGGTGACACGGTGATCATGTCCGGCTGCTGTGAGAAAAACGGCGTCAAAATCGGATTCGGCGAGGTCCGCGGGACCCTGTTGCCCGCGGGCTGATCAGTGATCGGTGATCGGTGATCGTTTGAGGGGAGTGATTCGTGAGTCGGTCGAATGGTCTTCGACGTACGAGTTTGAAACAAGAAGATCGGCTCACAGGTTCTCCGGCATTCGCACATCGCAATTTCACCGCAAAGGCCGCAATGAACATCGCAAAGACCATCGCAACTCAAAGCCATCGCACCATCGCACAGAGGAAGCACACATAATGCAGATGAATGCAGATTCCACCTGTCACGGCGCAGCTGTGTGCGGAGCCGGATCGCACCGTCCCATCAGAGGGCCATTGCAACCTGCGGGAGAGGACCCACCTTCACGATCAGAAGGAGCCCGGTTCGTTCCCGTTCCCGACCCCGATCTCGATCCCGAATCGCCATACCGGGATCGGGATCGGGATCGGGATCGATTCCAAGCCGAACGGCGGGAAAAACGATGTGAGCTGTCACCGGAAGGACAAAATCCTCCGGTCCCGCTTCAGACCAAAGGATCGGGATCATGTTCCCTGCGATGGAGCTATCGGCTAATAGCTGACAGCTAACAGCTTACGCTTCACAGTCTCCGCAACGGTCTTGACGTTCACCTTCTGACGCGGGACTCCTGATTTGACAGCGACGGCCGACCGGCGTCACATTGAATCAGAGCAAACGGCATGAATGATCAAAAAACGAACCACCCAGCTCGCTACTGGCGACCGAGCGACGACGGTCGGATCCGCTGCGAACTCTGCCCGCGGCTGTGCAAGCTCAAGGACGGCCAGCGCGGTCTCTGCTTCGTTCGTCAAAACATCGGCGGTGAGCTCGTCCTGACCACCTACGGCAGATCATCGGGATTCTGCGTCGACCCCATCGAAAAGAAACCGCTCAACCACTTCTACCCGGGCAGTGCGGTGCTCTCCTTCGGCACCGCGGGCTGCAACCTCACCTGTCGTTTTTGCCAGAACTGGGACATCTCGAAGTCGCGGCAGGTCGACACCCTCGCCGACGACGCCTCACCCGAGATCATCGCCCTCGCCGCCGCCGAGCTCGGTTGCCGATCGGTGGCCTTCACCTACAACGACCCGGTGATCTTTCTCGAATACGCGGTGGATGTGGCCGCGGCCTGTCGCGGACTGGGCATCGCGACGGTGGCCGTCACGGCGGGAGAAATCCTCGCCGAACCGCGGGCCGAGTTCTTTGCCGCCATGGACGCCGCCAACGTCGACCTCAAGGCGTTCACCGAAGAGTTCTATCGCCGCCAGTGCGGCGGTGAGCTCGAGCCGGTCAAGGAGACCCTGGCGTACCTGTCGCGCGAAACCGGGGTCTGGGTCGAGCTCACGACCCTGTTGATCCCGGGGCTCAACGACAGCGATCGCGAGCTCGACGAGATGACCGGGTGGGTCACCGAAGAGCTGGGTCCCGACGTGCCCATGCACTTCACCGCCTTCCACCCCGATTACAAGATGCGCGACGTGCCGCCCACCCCGCCATCGACCCTGACGCGGGCGAGGTCCATCGCCAAGAGAAACGGCGTCCGGCACGCCTACACCGGAAACGTCCACGACGAAACCGGCGGCAGCACCATCTGTTCCCAGTGCGACCAGGTTGTGATTGCGCGCGACTGGTACCGACTCACCCGCTGGCACCTCACCGACGACGGCTGCTGCATCAACTGTGGAACCAGGTGCCCGGGTCGCTTCGACGGCCCACCGGGAGACTGGGGAGCCAAGAGGAAACCGGTGCGGCTCAGCGACTTCGAGACGAAGACCTGACGCAGAAGCGCAGCGGCGGCGCCGACTCCGTCTTCGCTTTTCTCTGAAACGATTACGAGGGGGCTCTAAACCCTTGGGTCACCGCCGGCATCAGAAGGTCGTGAACGGACAAGAACACGATCAACACGGGCAAAGGAGCCAGACATGAAGCAAGTGATGACGATGGCAGCGGTTGTGCTGCTCGCGGCGGGCGCCGCCGGGGCGGGTGACTACACCGAGACCTTCGACCAGACCTACTCGGTGGATCACGGTTCGCGGGTCGGTCTCGAGAACATCAACGGCGACGTGACCATCGGGGTGTGGGATCAGGCCGAGGTTCGGGTCCATGCGATCAAGCGCGCGAGCTCTCCCGAACGCCTGGAAGCTCTCAAAATCGATGTCGATGCATCTTCTCGCGGCATATTCGTCGACACCCACTACCCCAATTCCCGTGACCTCGCCCACGCCGATCGCCACGGTCACTCTGAGGTCGAGTACACCCTGACGGTGCCGAGATTCGCCTCCATCGACGGCGTCGAACTGGTCAACGGCGACCTCCTCATCGACGGAGTCGAGGGCAGCGTCGATGCCGACACGGTCAATGGCACCATCGTCGTCCGCGGTGCGAGCGGTGAGATCGAGCTCGAAACCGTCAACGGTCAAATCGAGCTCGAGTTGGGCTCGGCGGCACGCGATGACATCTCGCTGAGCTCGGTGAACGGCACCATCGAGGTCTTTGTCTACGGTTCGGCCGAGATCGAGGCGGAAACGGTCAACGGGCGAATTCGCAACGACTTCGGGATCGAGGTCAAGAAGGGCAAGTACGTGGGCTCGTCCATGAGCGGCAGCATCGGCGGTGGTGGACCGACCATCGATATCGAAACAGTCAACGGTGGGATTCGAGTCAGCTCGAAATAGTCGTCCGAACCGTTCGAGCGTTCCTCTCGTAAATATAGATCAGGGGGATCGCTATGACTGGAAAAACCGGAATCATCCTTGCGGCGAGCCTCGTGCTCGCCGCTCTTGTCGGAGCGGAGGATGGCGCGACGTCATCGGCCGCAGAGTCCTCGGTCGAGGGCTATATCTACGGAACGGTCGAAACCAGGACCGGAAAGACCTACACCGGTGTCCTTCGCTGGGACGACGAAGAGGCTTTCTGGGACGACATCTTCAACTCATCGAAGAAAGAGCTCCCGTTCGAAGAGTATGCCGAAGAGCCGGAGGCTGACGAGCGGGCGACCTGGTGGGAACGAATGGCTCGAACCATCGGTGGAGATCTCGGGCTCCACCACGAGGGGCGGGTTGTGGCAATTCGCTTTGGAGACCTCAAACAGGTGCGGGTGACCGGCCGAGATGAGGCGGTGCTCACCCTCAGGGACGGGACCGAGATCGAGGTCGAGGGCGGCGCCAACGACGTCACCGCAACGGTCACGGTCTTCGACGCCAAACCCGGTCGGATCGAGGTGCCGTGGAAGAAGATCGACACCGTCACCTTCGCTGCGACGCCGCCCGATGCCGATCCGGGGAGCTTTCGCCTTCGGGGCACGGTCTCGACCTCTGAAGGGGACTTCGTGGGCTCCATCCAGTGGGACAACGAAGAGTCATTGAGTACCGACAAGCTCGATGGCGACGCTGATGACAAACGGGTCAGTCTTGAGATGGGCGAGATTCGCTCCATCGAGCGGCGCGATCGACGAAGCTCACTGGTGGTGCTGAAAGACGGCACCGAGATGGTGCTTTCCGGCACCAATGATGTCGATCACGATATTCGGGGGATCCACGTGGAAGACGTCCGTTTCGGCCGGGTCGAGGTGTCGTGGGACGAGTTCAAGCGTGTGGTCTTCGATGATCCGGGCGCCAGCGGCCCGTCATACGCCGATTTCGAAGCCCCGACGCACCTCTCCGGCACCGTCACTCTGCTCAACGACGACTGGCGCGCCGGCGAACTGGTCTTCGACCTCGACGAGGAGTGGAGCTGGGAGATGCTCGACGGTCTCGCGAACGACATCGACTACACGGTGCCCTTCGCCATGGTGTCGTCCATCGAGCCGGCGGGCCGATCCGGGTGTCTCGTCCGCCTGCGGAACGGGCATGAGATCGAGCTCGAGGACAGCCACGACGTGGATGAGGACAACTCCGGTGTCGTCGTGATCCCGAAAGGGCCGGGCGAACCGACCCACGTGCCGTGGAGGGAAATCGCCAAGATCGAGTTCGACTGAAGATCGAGCGCTCGTCCCGCCGCGGTAGAATCAATGGGTTGCGGTCGGTGGTCGTTGATCCACCAAACCCGTGAACAGGTGGAGAAGCTTGGCGCTTTGTTGCCGGAATCAGCCATAATGGAGGGGGGCGCCGAGCCGGGGAACGGTTATTACTTTCTCAACGTCCGGAAAACAGAAGCGGGAAGCGGTACCTGAGGACCGGGACGAATGAACGACACTATCCTTTATATCGATGATGACGAGGCCAATCTCCTCGTGCTCAGGGCGGCATGCGCCGGCGATCTGAACATCGTCACCGCCACGAGCGGTCCGGAAGGTCTCGACATTCTCGCTCAACAAGAGATCGCGGTGCTTCTGGTCGACCAGCGAATGCCCGGCATGACCGGTGTCGAGGTCTTTGAGGTCGCACGCGAACAGTACCCGGACGCGGTTCGCATCATGATCACCGCATACACCGATCTCACAGAGGCCATCGCCGCCATCAACCGCGGCCACATCCGCCGGTATCTGAGAAAACCCTGGGAGCCCGAGGAGCTCAAGGCCGCGCTCCGCGAGGCCGTGGAGATCTACCAGACCCGGAAGAAGATCGCCCAGTTGGAAACCCGGATGCTCGAGACCGAACGCACCTACGCTCTCGGGGTGGTCGCTGCGGGAGTTGCCCACGAACTGCGGAACCCGTTGGCCGCCATGAGCATGAGCCTCGAACTCGCGCGGATGCGCCTCGACGCCCTGAATCGGGTTCTTGCAGACGGTGGCTCCGTCGATCCCGCGCACCTGGTTTCCCTGGGCAAGGCGTTGGAGAAGATTGAAGGAGCGGTGGAGAGCTCAAAGAAAATAGCCGAAGGGCTTGAGCTGAGCCACCGTCGGCGCGACGAGGAAACCACCGCTGATCTCGGGGAGATCCTCAAGCTCACCCTCAAGTTCATGCGGGCGGCCTTGATCAAACGAGCTCGGCTCGAGGTCGACACCGCCGTCGTCCCGGTCGTTCAGGGGTCCCCTCGAGAGCTCGGTCAGGTGCTGGTCAATCTGCTCGTGAACGCCATGCAGGCCATGCCCGACATGTCGCCGAGTGAGAGTCTGGTTGGGGTTCGCCTCCAGCCGGCCTCGGAAATGGGATGGGTCGAGCTCCAGGTCTACGACAATGGCGCGGGCATCCCGGAAAATCTCGTGTCCCGGATCTTCGATCCCTTCTTCACGACCAAAACCCAGGGCGGCACAGGGCTCGGCCTCGCCATCTCGAGGAAGATCGTCGAAGAGGCGGGGGGGAGCATCACGGCCCAGAGCGCCCCCGGCGAAGGCACGACGTTCACGGTGCTCCTGCCCGTCGCGGTGAGCTGAAACATCGCACATCGCAACCACGAAGACAGGGAGAAGCCGTTGGCCGTCAGCCGTCAGCTCCATGGCAAAGCCATCGCAACGGGACCCCTCGGATCACGCTGAGGCTCTGGTTTTCGTTGAGGTCTTCACACCGTCGGCGACGGTAAAAACCCGGTAACGGATCTCAGCTCCACTTGCACCCGGGGTCCGAATCGCGATAGGGTCGCGCGCATGAAATTTCTCATCCTTCTCGCACTCGTTTGTCTTCTTCCCCTGATGGTCTCGGCCCAGGATG
>JARFRM010000114.1 GCA_029287235.1 Thermoanaerobaculales bacterium | reverse complement strand
GGTTCGCCGACCTTCGGCGCGGTGATTTCCACCGGAGGCATGCAGCTCATCGACGGCGGTCTGGTGAGGCTTCCCGGCCGCGGGTGGTTCGTTGCCTCGAGCGGCGTCAACATGGAGAACAACGGCGCGCAGCCCGATGTGGTGGTCTGGCAGCCACCGGCGGAGGACTCCTCCGCCACCGAGGACACCCAGCTCGCCAAAGCGGTCGAGGTGCGGCTCGACAACATCGAGGAGGATCCGCGGTACGGAGCGTGGTAGTTCTGAATTATGAATTATGAATTATGAAATATGAATTATGAATTCCATCGCAGCATCGCACAGCTTCGAGCGGCGCCAGTGATGGCAATTCAAAATTCAAAATTCAAAATTCATCATTGAGACGTTTATAATGCCGCCGTGGCACGCCCGACGATTTTGCTGGTGGATGACGACCCGGTCTTTGTCGATGCGATGACGGCGGTGCTGTCGAAGCGATACAACACCCGATCCGCCGCCGACGGTGAAGAGGCGATGTCCAGTCTCATCGAGCACCGGCCCGATCTCATCCTGCTCGACGTCATGCTCACCTACCCCTCGGAGGGCTACGATCTCGCGGCGGCCCTCAAGAAGGACCCCGAGACCGCCGGAATCCCCATCATCATGCTGACCGGGGTCAACCGGGTGTTCGAGATTCGCTCGCGGCTCGAGAAGGGCTGGGTCGATGTCGAGGGGTTCCACACCAAGCCGCCGGACTTCGACACGCTCTTCGAGTCCATCGAAAAGCACATCCACCGCCCGGCCTCCGTCGGCTGACGCCAACTCAGACTTTCGTCACCGACCTGGCTTTTCAGGACCATCTTCCTGTTCTTGGCGCACAATCTAACCGCTAAGATGCGAAGGCCGCAAAGGTAACGCAAAGTCCATCACATTGAATGACCTGGCGAAGGAAGGATTGGTCGATGTCAGACTGGCGTGGCATCGGCCTCGGATCGTGAAATGCGTGTTTTTTAACACGGGGAACACAAAGATCGTCCATCGCAAGGACCACAGAGACATCGCAATAGAGAGTTGGGTCTCGTTGCCGGGGCGCGTTGCCGGTGCAGCCGGCACGCACCCAGCTCCAGCGCCAGATTCGCGAATCACGATGACGTCGCCTCGGCGGTCGCTAAACAAAGCGAGGCCGAGCCCTGCCGGGTTTGAATCACTTATACAACCCTCTTCTACGGCCACCTCCACGAAAGTCAGTTCGCCTTCCCGTACCTCTTGACCCACTTTCAATTGAGATGGTCTTTGTGACAACCATGGTGGTCTTGGTGTCCTTCGTGTTTCAAACACGCCCTCCACGAACCACCACCGTCAACACGTGAGTCAGAGCGCCCCCACGCACCCTCTCGCCCACTTTCAAATGCGATGCTCTGCGTTACCTCTGCGTCTCCGCGACTCTGCGTTTCCACTGTGCGATCAATCGCTGATCGATCATCGGAGCACGAGACGCTCGCGGCAACCCGGCCCGACTACGGGGTGACCCTGCCGGAGGGGTGTCTGGGAGCGCGGTCGAATTCCTCGATCCACGCGACGGCGGCCTCGACCACGGTGTCGATTCCCTCGACGACATCGCTCGGTTGTAGCCACACCGGGTGGTCGACCGGAAGCGGATCGTGGGTCAGGTACTCGCCGGGATTCGACAGGAGGTATGCGTCCGCGAAGGCGAAAGTCGCCCGGAACTCGGCGTCGTCGTGCGCCAGGGCCGCCGCGTTGAAGGCGGTGCTCGTCGACTTACCGAAGAATCGCGCCTTCGCGTGGAAGGCCAATCGCAACGCCACCTGATCGCCCGAGCTCACCGCCCCCGGACCGACGAGGACCGCGATGGGCCGGTCGTAGAACGACCCCGGATCACCGGGGATCACGTACGAGTCGGAGATGTTCATCCCGCACATGGCCAGGTGAAGGGACGGATCGCAGCGGGTGGCCCAGTCGATGGTCGGCACGGTCTCGTCAAAGAGCAGCGCGAGGCCCGGATCACTCAGGAACATGTCCCCGCCCATGTTGAACCGGAAGTCGATGATCAGACCGTCGGTTTCGTGATCGAACATGAGAGCGCGGACCGCCTCTTCGAACTCCGTCTCGGCATCCCAGGCCCAGCCCCAGCCGTAGATGTAGCCGATCCGCGTACCCTCGACGATCCCCCAGGAGACCAGCTCGCCGCCGGCGATGTCGGGGAAGGCGACGCCCGGAACCGGCAGCTGCTCGGTGCACCAGAGATCGGTGTACCAACCTTCCAGCGGTGCGGTCGACAGGAGGTACTGCACGTCGTCGCCCGGCACGATGGCCTCGAAGAACTCGATGAGGTGCCAGTTGGCTCCGACGGCCATCTGCCACGAGTGCTCGAAGCCCTCGTCGCTCGACGCCCAGAAACCGGTCACCGGGAGCCCTTCGCCCAGGAGCTCGTCATAGAGATCAGACCACTCCCGGCCATCCACCCGAACGATGACCATCCCTGGGACGAGCCCCATCGGGTGGTCCTCCACCGCCCGGTAGACCATCGCGCTGCCGTTGGGAAGCGGGGTCAGACAGGCCCCGAAGTCGTTGATCTGGCCCCACTGACCCACCACGAGGAGGGGCACACCGGGCTCGTTGGGCGTGCGCCAGAAGACATCCCGGTCGAAGGCCACCGTGTGCGCCTCCTTCAGGGCCAACGACAGCCGGCTCATGATCGCCGCGAACCGCCCCTTGCTGACCCCGGCGGCCACCTCCGGGCGGTAGAGATCCCTCAGAGCGTTCCAATCCACATCGAGGTCCTGGAAGCAGGCGAAGTCCCGGTCGATGGTGGTCCAAAAGGTATCGAAAAACGCGAGCTTCTCGGCCGTGCTCACGCCCGGGCCCCAGAACTCGTCCACCCTCTCCGCCCACGTCGGATCGGCCGTCACCGCCGGAGGTGATTCACTGCCGGGAGCGATTGACGGCGTCTCCCCCGCCCAAACGGACGAAACGGTCAACAGCAGCAGGAGGGACACCGTTCTGATCATCACCCACCATCGTACTCGAGGGGCGCACAATCGAACTACAGAGACATCCCGCCATCGCAAATTCACCGCTGAGATCGCTGAGATCGCGGGGCTTCGCCGCAGAGGACATTTCAATTGAGCCGTCGCAATACCGTCGACCTGGCGTTGACATCCGTCGGGCCGACGCCGCCCCTGGATTGATCGCGCCTAACAAGCGCGTCGCCAGGTTTCAACTGCGATGTCCCTGCGATGCCTCTGCGCTCTCCGCGGTTCAACTGCGATGGGTCCGGTAC